>NZ_JBIVUY010000012.1:0-330684 GCF_044757425.1 Streptomyces sp. NPDC091281
GGGGGGGGGGGGGGGCGCGGGGGGGGGGGGGGGGGGGGGGGGGGGGGGGGGGGGGGGGGGTGGGGGGGGGGGGGGGGGGGGGGTGGTGGGGGGGGGGGGGGGGGGGGGGGGGGGGGGGGGGGCCCCCCCGCCCCCCCGCCCGGCACGTCCCGCCCCGTATCGCCCCGCCCCCGTTTCGCCCTGTGCCGTGTCTCCCCGCGCCCCGGCGGGTTCCGGCCGCCGCTCAGGTCTCCCGGACCGGCACGTATCCGTCCTCCGGTACGCCGAAGGTCCACGCCACGCCCTCCCGCGCGGTCCGGGTGGTCGGCGGCACCCGCAGCCAGTAGGTGCGGTGCGTGCCGTCCGGCTCCGGCGTGGAGTTGACGACCTCGACCATCACCACCGGCTCGTCGGCGGCCAGATCGATCCGCCAGAGCACGCCGGTCTCGTCCCGGTGCAGCGGGCGGGCGCCCGAGTCGGCGAGGTAGCGGTCGTAGCCGTAGAACTCCAGCATCACGCGGCGCAGTTCGGCGTTCTCCTCGGCGCGCACCCGCTCCGGGGTGAGCGTGGCCAGCTCGGCGAGGAACGCCGCCGGGACGGGCATGCCGCGCCAGGCGTACAGGGCGAAGCCGTCCGGGTAGGCCAGCGCGGGGCCGTCGCCCCGGTCCAGGCGGCCCGCCTCGTCGCGGTGCAGGGCGACGGGCCGCTCGCAGACCACGGCGACCCGCGCGAACGGCCACCACCAGCCCGCGGCGCGGCACACCGCCGCCAGCCCGTCGAGGGGTTCCCGGTCGGTGGGGAACGCGGCGAGCCACGGCGCGTCGTGCTGCCCCAGCACGGCGTCGAGGAGCAGCAGCCGGATCTCGGCCTCCCGGGCGCGCCGGGCCCGGTCGCCGCGCGGGGCGGGCCCGGCCGGTCCGGGGCGCCGGAACCGGCGCCGCCGCGGCTCCTCGGTCTCCTCGGGCACCGCGTCCTCGGCGGTCAGGTCCTCCAGCACCCCGGCGCGGATGCGTTCGACCAGCGTGTGGGTGGACTCCCACAGCCGCCCGCCCGTCGACGCCCAGTGCGCGGACCAGCCCGCCGCCCCCAACTCCTCGTGCGCCCGCGCCCGTTCGCGGGCCCAGGGCGCGGTGCGGACCGTCTCGCGGACGCTCGGGCCGCGTTCGGCCGCGTCCAGCGCGCGGATCAGCGTGACCGCCTCGCGCGGCGAGCCCGCCCACAGCACCCGCGCGGGCTCCGGGAGCCCCGCCCGGCGGTACGCCAGGCGCACCCCGTCCTCGGCGGCGGCCCGCTCGGCCGGTCCGGTCGCCGTCGCGTGCGCCCGCCAGACGGCCCACGCCTCTCCGTCCACGGGCCCTGGCCCGGCCCCGGCCGCCCCGACCACCGCCGCCCCGGCCTCCGTCGCCTCCGCCACCGCGTCCACCGTGTGCGTCCCGTCCACCGTCGTCGTCCCCTGTTCCGTCATCCTCGTCCCCACCTCACCCGGTCCCCGTCGCTCACTCGCGTCCGTGGCCGACAGCCCGTGTTCACCAGCCCGTAGCACCGGCCCGCGGCCGACGGGCCGCTCAGTCGGCCACGATCCGCACGGACCCCGGCACGTACTCCCGCTGCCGGATCACCCGGAACCAGCCCTTGGGCAGGGCGATCGCCGCGTGCTCCTCGTGCACCACCCGGCCGCCCTGCGGCAGATGCAGCAGCAGCGGACCGAACGGCCCCGGTTCCCGCACCAGTTCACCCGGTCCCACCACCGCGTGGGCGTGCCCAGTGACCTCGCCCAGCGCCAGCACCAGCCGCCCCCGCGCGTCCCGCGCCTCCCTCGGCGCGGCGGCCACGTGCGCGGGCACCGACTCCTCGGCCACCGCCACGATCAGCACGTCTCCCTGCCGGTACACGGCAGCCTCCCTCCCGCCGGGTGCGCCGCGCACCGGGCTCATGACGACGACCGTAGGGGCACCCACTGACAACGCCCCCCGGACGGCCGTCGTCCACAGCCTCGTGCCGCCCCGCCACCCCCGTTGTCACCGGCGATTGGTACAACTGCGTCACCACGGAACACTCTCTCTTCCCGCACAGGAGCAGCCGTATGACCATCGGTGACCACCTGCACGACCTGTACCGGCTGCCCGCCCACACCTTCCCGGGCCCCGCCGCGAAGTCCGCCGTCCTGCCCGAGGCGGACGCCGTCGCCTGGCGCGTCACCAGCGACGTCTACGACGCCGACGAGGACTGGACGGCCGCGTTCGCCCGCTTCTGCGACACCGTCGACACCACCCGCGTCCGCGCCCTGATCGTCGGCGCCTGGCAGGAGGCGTACGACACCGACCCGGGCAGCGTCGTCGAGGCGCTCGTCGCGGCCCGCGACCGCTTCCCGGCGCTGCGCGCCCTGTTCATCGGGGACATGGTCTCCGAGGAGTGCGAGATCTCCTGGATCAACCAGTCCGACGTGACCCCCCTCCTGGGCGCCTACCCGGCGCTGGAGGAGCTGGGGGTGCGCGGCGGGTCCGGGCTGCGCTTCCCGGCGGTCCGGCACGCGGCGCTGCGCTGGCTCGTCATCGAGGCGGGCGGACTGCCCGCCGAGGTGGTGCGCGGCGTCGGCGCCAGCGACCTGCCCGCGCTGGAACTCCTCGAACTGTGGCTGGGCACCCCCGACTACGGCGGCGACAGCGAGGTCTCCGACCTGGAGCCCCTGCTGTCCGGCGCCCGCCTGCCGCGCCTGCGCCACCTGGGCCTGCGCAACAGCGAGATGCAGGACGCGGTCGCCACCGCCGTCGCCGCCGCGCCCGTCGTGGCCCGGCTGGAGGTGCTGGACCTCTCGCTGGGCATCCTCACCGACGACGGCGCCGCCGCGCTGCTCGCCGGGCAGCCCCTGACCCACCTCAAGCACCTCGACCTGCGCCACAACTACGTGAGCGAGCCGGTCCAGGAGCGCATCCGGCAGACCATCGAGACGGCGGGCGTCAAGGTCGACCTCGACCGCGACGACGCGGAGGAGGACGAGGAGGACGACGGCACCGTCTGGCGGTACGTCGCCGTGGGCGAATGACGGCACCGGACCGCCCGACGGCAGCCGACCGCCCCGGCCCCCGGTTCGCGGTGGTCGGCAACCCCGGCAACCGCCGGGTCGCCCTCTTCGGGGACGCGGTGCGCGCGGCGGGCCTGCCCGGCCCGCGCACCGTCGCCTGGGCGGACGTCCTGCGGTCGGGCGGCGCCGGCTTCGCCGCCGACGAGATCGTCCGGATCGACTCCCCGGGCGAGGACACCGAGGTGGACCGGCTGCTGCGCGGCACCGACGACCCCACCCGCGTGGAGGGCTCGGCCCGCTGGTACGCCGGGTTCACCGCCGCGCTGCGCTCCCTGCGCGGGGGCGTCCGCCTCGACGACGTCGACGACCTCGCCGTCCTGTTCGACAAGCGGCGCTGCCACGGCGTCCTGCGCGCGGCGGGCGTCCCCGTCCCGGCGTCCCCCACCTCGGGGCCGGACGCCGTACCGGTGGGCGGCTGGGACGACGTACGGGCGCTGACGCGGGAGCACCGCATGCCGCGCCTGTTCGTCAAGCTCGCGCACGGCTCGTCCGCGTCCGGGGTGCTGGCCGTGGAGACCGGCGGAGGGGGCCGGGTCCGGGCCACCACCTCGGTGGAACGGGCCGCCGACGGCCGCCTCTTCAACTCGCTGAGGGTGCGGCGCTACGAGGACGAGCGGGAGATCGCGGCGATCGTCGACGCGCTCGCCCCGGACGGGCTGCACCTGGAGCGCTGGCTGCCGAAGGCCTCCCAGGCGGGCCGCGCCGCCGACCTGCGGGTCGTCGTCGTGGCCGGGCGCGCCACGCACGCCGTGGTCCGCACCAGCCGCTCGCCCCTGACCAACCTCCATCTCGGCGGCAGCCGGGGGGACCTCGACGCCGCCCGGCGGTCCGTCGAGGCGGCGGGGGCGCGCTGGGCCGACCTGCTCGGCGTGTGCGAGCGGGCCGCGGCCTGCTTCCCGCGCACCCTGTGCGTGGGCGTCGACCTGCTGCCCGCCGTCGGCTGGCGCGGCTTCGCGGTGGGGGAGGTCAACGCCTTCGGCGACCTCCTGCCCCGCCTCACCGGCCTGCCCGGCAGCGGAGCCGAGGGGCAGGACACCTACGCCGCGCAGGTCACCGCCGCCCTGCGCCCGGCCCGCCCCCTTCCCACCTGACCGCCGCCCCGGCCGCCCCGGGGCCTGCTGACCGGCCTCGGCCGCGCCGAGCCCTGCCGGCACCACACCGCACCGCCCGCACAGAACAGGACCACCCCGTGCCCGACCCCCAGCGACCGCCCACAGCCGCGGAATCCGGCGGCCCCGACCGCCCGCGCCCCGCCGCCGCGCAGCCCGACATGAACGAGGTCGTCGGCACCGACGACCTCCTCCTCGTCACGCTCGACACCCTCCGGTACGACGTCGCCGTCGAACTGGCCGCCGAGGGCCGCATCCCGCACCTCGCCCGCCATCTCCCCGGCGGCCGGTGGGAGGAGTGCCACGCGCCGGGCAGCTTCACCTACGCCTCCCACCAGGCGATCTTCGCGGGCTTCCTGCCCACCCCGGCCGCGCAGGGCCCGCACCCGCGGCTCTTCGCGGCGCGCTTCGCGGGCAGCGAGTCCACCGCCGACGGCACCTTCGTCCACGACACCCCCGACCTGGTCACCGGACTGGCGAAGGCGGGCTACCACACCGTCTGCGTCGGGGGAGTGGGCTTCTTCAACAAGCAGGGCCCGCTCGGCTCGGTCCTGCCCGGCCTCTTCCACGAGTCGCACTGGAGCCCCGACCTGGGCGTCACCTCGCCGCACTCTTTTGAGCACCAGGTGGCGTGCGCCGAGGAGGCCGTCCGCCGACTGCCGCGCGAGCAGCGGCTGTTCCTCTTCGTGAACGTGTCCGCGCTGCACCAGCCGAACTGGTTCCACCTGCCCGGCGCGACCCGGGAGTCCGGCGACACCCGGGCCAGCCACGCGGCGGCCCTGGAGTACGTCGACCGGCACATCGGCCGCCTCTTCACCGCCGCGAGCAGCCGCCGCCGCTGCTTCGCCGTCGTCTGCTCCGACCACGGCACCGCCTACGGCGACGACGGCTGGACCGGCCACCGCCTCGGCCACCCCTCCGTGTGGACCGTGCCGTACGCCCACTTCTTCCTCGACCCGACCGGGACGGACGGCCCCACCGGCACGGACACCGCCACCGGGACCGCCGACCCCGCCACCGCCGTGGAGGCCGCCCGATGACCACCCCGCCCGCGACCGGCACCCCCCTCACCACGACGCCCCCGACCAGCACACTCCCCATCGGCACACCCCCCACCGGCACACCCCTGACCCTCACCCCCGCGCCCGCCCGCCCCGCGCCCCCGCGGGACGACAGCCCCTACCAGCACTACGTCTACGCCTACCCCCACAAGACCGCCTACCGCGCCCTGCCCGACCGCCCGGCGCTGAGCGCGCTGTGGGCCGGGGAACCCAAGGACGCCCTCTCCCTCTACCTGCACATCCCGTTCTGCGAGGTCCGCTGCGGCTTCTGCAACCTCTTCACCCGCATCGGCGCCCCCGACGGCCTCACCGGCGCCTACCTCGACGCCCTGGAACGCCAGGCCGACGCCGTCCGTGCCGCCCTCGACGGCACCCCCTCCGGCGGGGGAGACAGCGCCTCGGGGGCCGTCCACTTCGCCACGGCGGCCTTCGGCGGCGGCACCCCCACCTTCCTCACCGCCGCCGAACTCGACCGGCTGTGCGACATAGCCGAGCACCGCATGGGCGCCGATCTGCGGGCCGTCCCGCTCTCCGTCGAGGCCTCGCCCGCCACCGCCACCGCCGACCGGCTCGCCGTCCTCGCCGACCGGGGCGCCACCCGGCTCAGCCTCGGCGTGCAGAGCTTCGTCGACACCGAGGCGCGGGCCGCCGTACGCCCGCAGCGCCGCGCCGACGTAGAGGCCGCCCTCGGCCGGGTCCGCGACGCCCGCGTCCCGGTCCTCAACATCGACCTCATCTACGGCATCGACGGCCAGACCGAGGAGACCTGGCGGCACTCCCTCGACGCCGCCCTCGCCTGGCGCCCCGAGGAGCTGTACCTCTACCCGCTGTACGTCCGCCCCCTCACCGGCCTCGGCCGCCGCGGCACCGACGCCGACCCGGCCTGGGACGCGCAGCGGCTGCGCCTGTACCGGGCGGGCCGCGACCACCTCCTCGCCCACGGCTACGTCCAGCAGTCGATGCGCATGTTCCGCCGCGCCGACGCCCCGCCGCAGGGCGCCGACGACTACGCCTGCCAGACCGACGGCATGATCGGCCTCGGCTGCGGCGCCCGCTCCTACACGCGGGGCCTGCACTACTCCTTCGACTACGCCGTCGGCATGCACGAGATCCGCGGCATCATCGACGCCTACGTCACCACCGGCGACTTCTCCCGCGCCGAGCACGGCCACGCCATGGACGAGGACGAGGCGCGCCGACGGCACCTCCTCCAGTCCCTGCTCCAGGCCGAGGGCCTCGACGTCGCGGAGTACCGGGCCCGCTTCGCCGCCGCCCCCGCCGACGACTTCGGCCCCGAACTGGACCGGCTCGCCGCCCTCGGCTGGCTCACGGACACCTCCGACCGGCTCGTCCTCACCCCGGAGGGCCTCGCCCACTCCGACGCCATCGGCCCCCGCCTGTTCTCCCCGGCGGTCCGCGCCGCGATGGCCGCGTACGAGAGGAAGTGACCGCCCCGTGGACCACCCCGCAACCCCCACGGCGACCGCCCCCGCGGACCTGACCGTCCTCTACCGCGGCCCGCTCGCCTCCTGCGACTACGACTGCCCCTACTGCCCGTTCGCCAAGCGGCGCGACACCGGCGACCAACTGCGCGCCGACCGCGCGGCCCTCGCCCGCTTCGCCGACTGGGCGACCGCGCGGACCGACCGCCGCCTCTCCCTGCTGTTCACCCCGTGGGGCGAGGGCCTGGTCCGCTCCTGGTACCGGCGCACCCTCGCCGACCTGTCCCGCCTCCCGCACGTCCGCCGCGTCGCGATCCAGACCAACCTCAGCTGCCGCACCGACTGGCTCGCCGACGCCGACCCGGACACCCTCGCCCTGTGGTGCACCTACCACCCCGGCCAGACCCCCTACGACCGCTTCCTCACCAAGTGCCGCGACCTGGCCGCGCGGGGCGTCCGGTACAGCGTCGGCGTCGTCGGCCTGCCCGAACACCTCGACGCGGCCCGCCGCCTGCGCGCCGACCTCCCCGCGCACGTCTACCTGTGGATCAACGCCGCCGACGGCCACACCTACACCGACGCCGAGGCCGACCTGTGGACCGGCCTCGACCCGCTCTTCCCGTACAGCCGCCACCCGCACACCAGCGGCGGGCTGCCCTGCCGGACCGGGGAGTCGGTGCTCTCCGTGGACGGCGACGGCACCGTCCGCCGCTGCCACTTCGTCCGCACCCCCCTCGGCAACCTCTACGACGGCTCCTACCGCGCCGCGCTCGGCCCCCGCCCCTGCCCCAACGCGGTGTGCGACTGCCACATCGGCTACGTCCACCTGGAGACGCTGCCGCTGTACGACGTCTTCGCGGGCGGCGTCCTCGAACGCGTCCCGGCCGCCGTCCCGCCCGCGCCGGTCGTCAACCTGCCGTTCCCCGTGACCCTCGGTGTCCGGGAGGTTTGATTCCGCCCGGTCTGTCTACTGGACAGGCATGACCGAGTCGACGCGCGAGACCGAACGGAAGTACGAGCTGGCGGCGGCCGGGACGTTCCCCCGTCTGTCCGGCCTGACCGGGGCGGACACCGGGATGTCCCTCGTCGACGCGGGCGTCCGCGAGCTGGACGCGGTCTACCACGACACCGCCGACCTGCGTCTCACCCGGGGCGCCGTCACCCTGCGCCGCCGCACCGGCGGCGCCGACGCGGGCTGGCACCTCAAGCTCCCGCTGGACGGCGACACCCGCGAGGAGATCAGCGCGCCCCTCACCCCCGACACTCCCGCTTCGTCCGGTGACACCGACCCGGTCCCCGACGCCCTGCGCGACCTGGCGCTGTCCCGCACCCGCGGCGCCCGCCTGGAACCGCTGGTCCGGGTCCGCACCCGGCGCGAGGTGCGCGAACTGACCGACGCGCGGGGCGCGCTGCTCGCCGAGCTGACCCTGGACCGGGTCACCGCCGACGCCCTGCGCGGCGACGGCGGCCACGCCGCCTGGACCGAGCTGGAGGTCGAACTGGTCGCCCACGACGCCGGGCCCGCCCTCCTCGACCGCGTCGAGAAGGCCCTCGACGCGGAGGGCCTCACCCGCTCCACGGCCCCCGCCAAGGCGCTCCGCGCCCTCACCGAGACCGGCACGGACCCCGTGACCGAGCCGGAGCCCGACAGCCCGGCGCACGCCGCCCCCGGCACGGCGGGCGCGCCGATCGCCGCCTACCTCGCCGCGCAGACCGCCGCGATCGTCCGCCTCGACCCCGACGTACGGCGCGCTCTGCCCGACTCCGTGCACCGGATGCGGGTCGCCTGCCGGCGCCTCCGCAGCTGCCTGCGCTCCTACCGGACCCTCCTCGACCGCGAGGTCACCGAACCCGTCCGGGCCGAACTGAAATGGCTCGGCGCCGAACTGGGCGCCGAACGCGACCAGGAGGTCCTGGCCGAACGGCTGCGCGCGGGCGTCGACCGCCTCCCGGCCGAACTCGTCCTCGGCCCGGTCACCGCCCGCCTCCAGGCCTGGGACGCCGAGCGCTCCGCCGAGGCCCGCGACCGCAGCCTCGCCGCGCTCGCCTCACCCCGCTACGTCGCCCTCCTGGAGACCCTGCACCGGCTGACCGCCCGCCCGCCGCTGCGCGCCACCGCCGACCGCCCGCCCGGCAAGGCCCTGCCCCGGGAGATCCGCAAGGAGCACCGGCGCCTGGCCGACCGGGTCGCGCACGCCCTGGACACCCCGCCGGGCACGGCCCGCGACACGGCGCTGCACGAGGCCCGCAAGAAGGCCAAGCGCCTGCGCTACGCCGCCGAGGCCGCCCGCCCCGCGCTCGGCAGGCCCGCCCGGCGCCTGGGCAAGCGGGTCAAGGCCGTGCAGCAGGCCCTCGGCGACCACCACGACGGCGTCGTGGCGCGGGAGACCCTTCGCCGCCAGGCGGTCGCCGCCGACGCCGCGGCCGAGTCCGCCTTCACCTGGGGCCTCCTGCACGGCGAGGAACGCTGCCGCGCCGCCGCCCGCGAACGGGACCTGCCCGCCCTGTGGGCCCGCGCCGCCGACCCGGCCCTGCGCAAGGCCCTCAAGGGCTGATCCGGCAGCCGCCGCGCCGCCGGATCACCTCGCGTCGGCGAGCTGCCGCAGGACGGCCACCTCGCGCGGCCCGAGCACGACGGTGCCGTCCGGGCCGCCGGTGCCGACCAGCAGGTCCCCGCGCTGCCCGGTCACCGGCACCGTCCCGTCGGTCCGGTTGACGAGGAACACGAACCGGCCGCCGGGCCCGCGCCGGACGGCCGTCTCGACCCGCCCGCGCGCCGCCTCCGGCAGCTCGCTCCCCACCCCGGCCGGGTCCAGCAGCCGGGGCAGCAGCCGCGTCAGCCCGTCGACGCCGAGCCGCGTCGACACGTACGCCGCGGCACCGCCGCCCGTCGCCCGCCGGGTGACGGCCGGGCGGCCCGCCTGGACTCCGTCGGCGTACCGGACGAGGACTTCCGTCGCGGGATCGGTGACGGTGAGCCGGTCGGTCCACAGCGTGCCCGTGGTCCCGTCGTCCAGGGCGACGCCCTCCCCGGCGGCCAGCGGCCCGAACTCCTCGGCCCGCACCCCCAGCAGCTCCCGCAGCGCCCCCGGATATCCGCCCAGCCACACGTGGTCGTTCTCGTCGACGACACCCGAGAAGTACGTCGTCACGAGGTGCCCGCCCTGCTCCGCGTACCGGGTCAGCTCTTTCGCCAGGGCCGCCGGGACGACGTGCAGCACGGGCGCGATCAGCACCCGGTGGCGGGACAGGTCGGCGCGGGTGGTGACGAGGTCGGCGCGGACCCCGAGGGCGAGCAGCGCCGAGTACCAGTCCAGGGCCTCCTGCCGGTAGTCCAGCAGCGAGGACGGGTGCGAGTCCTGCTCGGCGGCCCACCACGAGTCCCAGTCGTACAGGATGCCGACCGGCGCGGCTTCCCGGTCCGTGCCCGCGACCGGCGCCAGCTCCCGCAGCGTGGTGCCGAGCGCGGTCACCGCGCGGAACAGCTCGCTGTCGGGGCCCGCGTGCGGGACCATCGCCGAGTGGTACTTCTCGGCTCCCGCCGCCGACTGCCGCCACTGGAAGAAGCAGACCGCGTCCGCGCCGTGCGCCACGTGCAGCAGGGAGTCGCGGGCCAGGTCGCCGGGCCGCTTCGCCGCGTTGACCGGCTGCCAGTTGACGGCGCTGGTCGAGTGCTCCATCAGGAACCAGGGCCGCCCGCCCGCGATCCCGCTGACCAGGTTCGCCGAGAACGACAGCTCGTCGCGGTCCTGCGGGCCCGGATGCACGTAGTGGTCGTTGGAGACGAAGTCGATCTCGTCCGCCCACTCCGGGTAGTTCATGCCCCGGGTGCCGCCCATCACCATGAAGTTGGTGGTGACCGGCACGTCCGGGGTGATCTCCCGCAGGATCTCCCGCTCGGCGCGCAGATGGTCGCGCAGCGCGTCGGACGAGAACCGTTTGAAGTCCAGCTGCTGGGTCGGGTTGGGGTGCGAGGCGGCCCGGCGGGGCGGCAGGATCTCCTCCCAGGCGCCGTAGCGCTGCGACCAGAACGCGGTGCCCCAGGCGTGGTTCAGGCCCTCCAGGGTGCCGTAGCGGACCCGCAGCCACTCCCGGAAGGCGCGGGCCGCGTCGTCGGAGTGGTCGTAGACGTTGTGGCAGCCCAGCTCGTTGTTGACATGCCAGGCGGCCAGCACCGGATGGTCGCGGTAGCGCAGCGCCATCTCCCGCACCAGGCGCAGCGCGTGGGCCCGGAAGACGGGCGAGGTGGGCCGCCAGTGCTGGCGGGCGCCGGGCCACAGGGTCGTGCCGTCCGCCGTCACCGGGAGGATCTCCGGGTGGGCGGTGGTCAGCCAGGGCGGCGGGGACGCCGTCGCCGTGGCCAGGTCGACGGCGATGCCGGCCCCGTGCAGCAGGTCCATCACCTCGTCCAGCCAGCCGAAGTCCCACTCCGTCGCGGACGGCTGGAGGCGCGCCCAGGAGAAGATCGCCACGGAGACCAGGGTGACGCCCGCCTCGCGCATCAGCCGGACGTCCTCCTCCCACACCTCCCGCGGCCACTGCTCGGGGTTGTAGTCGGCTCCGTAGACCAGCCGCGGGCCGGGACCCGCGGGGTCGTCCCCGGCGGGGGCACCGTCCGCCCCGCGGCGGCGGAGGTGGAGGGTGGAGATCATGGCGGTCCTTCCGGGGTTCGGGGAGCTGAAGGGGTGCAGGGGAGCGGGGGGAGGGGGAGGGGAGCAGGGGGTGGAGGAGCGGGGTGCCGCGGCGGGGGTGCCGGGGGCGGCGAGGCGGGGCGCGGGGCTACTTCTCGACCGTGAAGCCCTGTTCCTCGGCGTACTTGACGGAGGCGTCCTGCCAGGAGGCGAGGCCGTCCTTCAGCTCGGTGCCGGAGACGTAGGCCTTGCCGACGGTGTCGTTGAAGACGGAGTTGGCGTACTGCTGGAAGGGCAGGTAGGACCAGTCGTCGGCGACGTTCGCGGCGGACTCGGCGAAGATCTTGTTGGCCTCCTGGCCGCCGAAGTAGGCGAACTTGGTGCTCTGGAAGGCGGTGGAGGTGAGGTCGGCGGTGGTGGCGGGGAAGGCGCCCTCCTTGACCCGGGTGGCCACGCCCTCCTGGGCGTTGGCGTACTCCACGAAGGCGTAGGCGAGTTCCTTGTGCTTGCCGAGCGACGGCAGGGTCAGGGAACTGCCGCCGTTCTCGGCGCTCGCCTTCTCGCCCGCCTTCCACACCGGCATGGGGGCCGCGCGCCAGTCGCCCGCGGCGTTCGGCACGCCGGTGACGAAGTTGGCGGGCATCCAGGCGCCGGTGGTGAGGGTGGCGATCGTGCCGTCGCCGAGGCCCTTGTACCAGTCGTCGGTCCAGCCGGGCACGGGGGCGAGGAGCTTCTCGTCGATGAGCTGCTGCCAGGTGTCGGTGTAGGTGCGGGCGCCCGCGTCCCCGAAGTCGACCTTCACCTTCGTGCCGTCGACCCGGTAGGGGCGTGAACCGGCCTGCCACAGCAGGCTGGTGGTGAATCCGGCGTCGCCCGCGTCGTTGGCGATGTACACCTTCGGGTCCGCGCGGTGCAGCGCGCGGGCCGCGTCCACGTACTCGTCCCAGGTGGTCGGGACGGTGATCTTGTACTTGTCGAAGACCTTCTTGTTGTAGAACATCGCCATCGGACCGGAGTCCATCGGCAGGCCGTAGACCGCCTTGCCCTCGGTGACGGCGTTCCACGGGCCGGGCGTGTACTTCGGGGCGAGCTTGTCCGCGCCGAACGGCGCCAGGTCGGTGAGCCCCTTCGTCAGCGCGTACTGGCTGACCGCGAAGTACTCGACCTGCGCGACGTCGGGCACGCCCTTCTCGGCGGAGATCGCGTTGGACAGGGCGGTGTAGTGCTTGTCGCCGGACCGCTCGCCGACCAGGTCGACCTTCACCTTGGGGTACTTCTTCTGGAAGTCCGCGGCGACCGACTTCAGGGTGGGCTCCCAGGCCCACACGGTGACGGTGCCGCCCTTCTCCAGGGCCGCCCGGACGTCGGCGGCGGAGACCGCCTTTCCGGCGGTGCCGTCGTCCGAGCCGCCGCAGGCCGTGGCGCCCAGGACGAGCGCGGTCAGGACGGCGGCGCCGCGCAGCAGACGGCGGGACCTTCTCGGGGCGGGGGTCGCGGGGAACGCAGAGGGCATGACGGTGCTCCACTTCTTCGTGGACGAATGCTTCGTGGACGTGCGGGGGGAGGGGTGGGGTGGTCGTACGAGGGGGAGGGCGCCGGGGCGCGGGGTCCGTGGCCGGACCCGGCCGTCACTCCTTGACGCTCCCGGCGGCGAGGCCCGACCGCCAGTACCGCTGGAGCAGCAGGAACGCGGCGACGAGCGGCAGGATCGTGAGGAGCGAGCCGGTGATGACCAGGTTGAAGACGACGTCCCCGCCGATGGTCTCGGCCTGCGAGTTCCAGACGCTGAGGCCCAGAGTCAGCGGGTACCAGTCGGAGTCCTTCAGCATGATGAGCGGCAGGAAGTAGTTGTTCCAGGTGGCGACCGTGGTGAACAGCAGCACGGTGACGACACCGGGCACGAGCAGCGGCAGGGCCACGGTGAAGAAGGTCCGCGCCTCGCCCGCCCCGTCGATACGGGCCGCCTCCATCAGCTCCGTGGGGATCGCCTCGCTGGCGAAGACCCACATGAGGTAGAGGCCGAACGGCGAGACCAGCGACGGGACGATCACCGCCCACGGGGTGTCGGTGAGGCCCATCCGGCTGAACATCAGGAAGGTCGGCACCGCCAGCGCCGTCCCCGGCACCGCCACCGCGCCGATGACCACCGCGAACACCGCGCGCCGCCCGGGGAAGGCGAACTTCGCCAGCGCGTAGCCGCCGAGCACGGCGAGCAGCGTGGCACCGCCGGCGCCGAGGCCCACGTACAGCAGGGTGTTGAGCAGCCAGCGGGTGAACACCCCGCCGTCGTAGGTGAACGTGTCGTGGATGTTGTCCCAGAGCGCGAACTCCCCGCTGAACCAGAGCCCGTTGGAGTCCGCGAGGCCGTCCTGCGTCTTGGTGGCGTTGATCGCCAGCCAGACCAGCGGCACCAGGGCGTAGGGCGCGACCAGCGCGGTGAGCGCGGTGAGCAGGACGCTGCGGCGGGGCTTCGAGGGCCGGTGCGGACGCGGTGAACGGCCGCGCAGGCGGGGCGGGTTGGCGCCGGACCGGGTGACCGGGGCGGGCACGGCGGGGGAGTCGGTGGTGAGGGGGCCGCTCATCGGGTCACGCTCCCTTGCGCATGCCGCGCAGCTGGACGGCGTAGGCGATCACCATGGTGACGACGCCCATGACGATGGCCACCGTCGCGGAGTAGTTGTGCTGCTGGCCGTTGAAGGACAGCGCGTACGTGTACTGGTTGGGGGTGTAGTCGGTGGTGATGGCGTTGCGGGCCAACGGGCGCAGGATGTTGGGCTCGTTGAAGAGCTGGAAGCTGCCGATGACCGAGAAGATCGTCGCGATGACCAGGGCGCCCCGGATCGCGGGCAGCTTGATCGCGGTGATCACCCGGAGCTGACCGGCGCCGTCGATCTCGGCCGCCTCGTACAGCGCGTGCGGCACGACGCGCAGCGCCGAGTACAGGATCAGCATGTTGTAGCCGACGAACTCCCAGGTCACGATGTTGCCGATGGAGGCCAGGACCAGGTCGGGGGAGAGCGGGTCGGGCAGCGTCAGGCCGAACGCCTCGTTCACGTCGCCCACCAGGCCGTACTTGGTGCCGTACATGAAGCCCCACATCAGGGTGGCGACCACGGCGGGCACCGCGTACGGCAGGAAGACGGTGATCCGGAAGAAGCTCTTCCCGTACAGCCGCCCGCTGTCCAGGGCGAGGGCGACCAGCAGGGCGACGCCGAGCATGACCGGCACCTGGACGGCGAGGAAGAGCGATACCCGGCCGAGCGAGTCCCAGAACCGTTCGTCCGTGAGGGCCTGGCTGTAGTTGTCGAGGCCGACGAAGGCGGTGCCGCCGATCAGCCGGTCCCGGAAGAGGCTCAGGTAGACCGAGTAGGCGATCGGGGCCAGGAAGACCACGGCGAACACGGCCGCGAACGGGCCGAAGAAGCCCCAGCCCGCCCAGGAGCGGCGGTCGCGTCGCCCCGGCGGGCGGGACGGCCGCGGCCCGGTGGCCGCCGGTGGTTGCAGCGTCGTCATGTCGTTCCTCGCTCGCGTCCGGTGCCGGAACCCGCGGTACCGCGCCCGGTGGTGCGCCGTACCGCTCGATGTTTACGCAAACATCCAGCTCCGCAAGGAAGCGGTGGCCTGTTATGTTTACGTAAACATCGCGTGGCGGCATGTCTACACTGCCCCGATGAGCAGGGTCAAGGGTCGGACCGGAAGCCCGTTACGGGCGGCGGCGGCGACAGCCGCGACCGGGACGGGACAGGGAGTGGGGGCGGCACGTGGAGACGGGTGACAGGGTTCCGGCGGGCGGCGGCGGCCCGGCGGAGACGGCCGGGAACGCGGCCCCGCAGCGGTCCGCGACGGCCGACGCGGCGGTGTCGTCGCAGGCGGGAGCCGTGCGGGCGGGCCGTGCGGCGAGCCGTACGCGGGGCCGCCCCACCGCGTCGATGGCGGACGTGGCCCGCCTCGCCGGGGTCTCCTCGCAGACGGTGTCCCGCGTCTCCAACGGCTACGCCGGGGTCACCGAGGAGACACGCCGTCAGGTGCTCGCCGCCATGAAGGAACTCGGCTACCGGCCCAACAGCGCCGCCCGCGCCCTGAAACGCGGCGAGTTCCGCACCATCGGCGTCATCACCTTCTCCCTCTCCACCACCGGAAACGTCCGCACCCTGGAGGCGATCGCCACCTCCGCCGCCGCCGAGGGCTACGCGGTGACCCTGCTGCCGGTGGCCGTCCCCACCCAGGACGAGGTGCGCGGCGCCTTCTCCCGGCTGGAGGAACTCGCCGTCGACGCCGTGATCGTCATCATGGAGGTGCACCTCCTGGACGCGGCGACCGTCGTCCTGCCCCCGCACGTCCAGGTCGTGGTCGTCGACTCCGACGCGGGCGGCCACTACACGGTCGTCGACACCGACCAGTCCAGCGGCACCCGCACCGCCGTCCGCCACCTCCTGGACCTCGGACACCGCACGGTCTGGCACCTGGCGGGCCCCGAGGAGTCCTTCGCCGCCCAGCGCCGCGCCGACGCCTGGCGCGACGCGCTCACCGAGGCCGGACGCCCCGTCCCGCCCCTCGTACGGGGCGACTGGTCGGCGGAGTCCGGCTACCGCGCCGGGCTCGAACTCGCCGCCCGCCCGGACTGCACGGCCGTCTTCGCGGCCAACGACCAGATGGCGCTCGGCCTGCTGCGCGCCCTGCACGGGCACGGGCGGCGCGTACCGCAGGACGTCAGCGTGATCGGGTTCGACGACATCCCCGAGGCCGGTTCCTTCCTGCCCCCGCTGACCACGCTCCACCAGGACTTCGCCGAGGTGGGCCGGCTCTGCGTCCGCGCCGTGCTGCGCAAGGTCCGCGACGAGGCCCCGGAGCCCGGCGTGACCCTCGTCCCGACCCGGCTCGTGACCCGCGAGAGCACCGCCCCGCCGCCCGCCGCGGAGGCCACTCCGCGGCGGGGGTGAGCGCGGGGTCCCGTCAGCGCGACGACCCGCCGGGCGTCGCCCGCCCGTCTCCGCGACCGGCGGGGAGCGCGGCCGGGACCGGCACCGACTCCCGCTCCCGGGCCGCCGGTTCCCCCACGGCACGGGCCGCCGTGCGCCAGGCCACGGTGACCGCGCGGCGGGCGGCGGCCGTCCCGGTGTGCGCCTCCGCGGGCAGCCGCAGCGGGGCGCCGACGTGGACGTGGCAGCGCGGGCGGCGCACCGGCGCGGTCAGCGCCCCCGCCACCTGCTTCGCCGTCGACCCCGAGGAGATGCGCCGGGCACCGACATGACCGACCGGCACCACCAGCGCCCCGGAGACCTGCGCGAGACGGGCCAGCCCGGTACGGAACTCCTCGGGCGGACCGGAGGCCGCGTCCCTGCGGTCGGGCAGGCCGCCCTCCCCGTACAGCAGCACGTGCCGCCCGCCCGCCAGGGCCTCGGCGGCGGCGTCGAGGGCGTACGCGGCCCGCGCCGTGCGGCGGTGCACCGGGATGTGGCCCTCGCGGGCGAGCGCCCGACCGAGCACCGGCACCCGCCACAGCCCCGCGGTCGCCATCACCACCGGCTCCACGCCCAGCCGCCGCAGCGCGGCCAGCACGACCGCCGGGTCGGCCAGGGAGTCGTGGTTGGCGGCGAAGATCGTCCCCGCCTTCAGCCGCATCCGCAGCTCGCTGGTGACGGTGAGGCGACCGAGGGCGGGCGCCAGGACGGAGGCGGCACGAGTGATCACGGCGGATCCCTTCCGGTCGGAGCGGAGCGTGGTGTGGCCCCAGTCTTCCCGGCGCGGTCCGCCCGCGCCTGAGTACGCCTACTCATCCCGAGCCGCAACCTCGTGCGGATCGGGCCGTGTTCACCGCCCGGTCCGGGGCATCCGCACCACTACGAAGCGCACGGACCCGATCGGCGGGACCGGACGCCACCACCGCACCACCGACGCAACACCAACGAAAGGACGGTTCACGTGCTGGCCATCATCGGGGCGGTCGCCTTCTTCATCGCGTTCCTCATCAACGCGGCGGACATATCGACCAACGACACCTTCACGTCCGTCAACATCATGCTGCTCGGACTGACCCTCGTGGCCCTCCACGTCGCCGGGATCGGCGCCGGCTGGGCGGCCCGCGGTCGCAGACGCTGACCTGCGCGCGGATCGTGGGTACGCGGGAGTGACGTCCCAGAAAGGAACGCCATGACGACCTATGTGATCAGTGTCCCCGGTACGTTCACCACCGGGGTCGAGCCGGAGACCCGGAGCCGGATCAGCCGCACGCTGCGTCCGGCGGACCCGCACCGCACGCGGCTGGGCGACCAGGAGGACCTCGACGCCCTGACCCTCAACGACGACGACACCTTCACCATCCGGCTGACCGTCGAGGCGGACAACGCCAAGGAGGCGGAGGCGAGCGCGCGCGGCCTGGCGCACTCGGCCCTTCGCGAGGCCGGACTGGGCGAGGACGCCGCGCCGCTGGGCCCGGCCGCCGTCACCGGCATCGACTCCGGAGCCTGAACGGGCGCGGTCAGGGCGTACGGGCGGGCCGGCGGGCGGACCGACGACGAGAAGAACGGCGAAGCGACAGCAGGGAGGACGACGTGAGCGACTACCGGGGACACCAGATCCCGACCGCGGGGCACACCCCGGACGACGACCTGACCGGATACCGGGTGGACGCCCGGGACGGGCACGCGGGGAAGGTCAGCAAGCACTCCGCCGACCTCGGCCGGGACTTCCTGGTCGTGCACACCGGCCTGCCCGTCCTCGGCAAGGACGTGGTGGTCCGGGCCGACGCCGTCATGGGCGTCGACCACCGGG
This sequence comes from Streptomyces sp. NPDC091281, assembly GCF_044757425.1. Classification (NCBI taxonomy): domain Bacteria; kingdom Bacillati; phylum Actinomycetota; class Actinomycetes; order Kitasatosporales; family Streptomycetaceae; genus Streptomyces; species Streptomyces sp. NPDC091281. The sequence goes on from NZ_JBIVUY010000012.1 coordinate 18,076, forward strand.
CGCGCATCGTGCAGCTGTCCCGGACCCGCGACGAGGTCAGGGACTCGCCCGTCTTCGACGTGGAGACCTATCTCGGCGACCCCCGCCACCGGGACCAGCTCGGCGGACGGCACGGCTCCGGACACTGACCCCGGAGCGGGGCACGGCGTGAGGCCACGGAGCGGGACGGCGGGCGGCCGTCCCGCTCCGTAGCATGTACGGGTCATGATCGCCCCCTCCGAGCCGGGAGCCCGCGTGCCGCACCCCGTCCCGCCCCCGACCGGCGGCGCGCCGGCGGCCGCCGACCTCACCCCGGCGACGGTGGAGCTGTTCGAGCGGGCCGAGGACGGCCGGACCCTGCCCGCCCTGCTCTGGCGGGCCGGACCCGGCTGGCGGATGGTGAGCAGCGCCGTCCTCGGCGGCGGACTCGGCGCCCGGCACTGGGTCCTCAACGCCCAGGTGAGCCACGGCTACCGGCGCACCGACCCCGCCGCGCACCTCGCCGAGATCGCCGCCGCGGCCGGGCTGACCGGCGCGGGCGTCGGCCTGCTGACCGCCGCCGACGTCACCGCCCGCGCCCGGACCCGCGACGGCGGGGTGGACGCGGTCGTCACCGCCGGGATCGAGGTGCGCGGCTGGGCCGCCGTACCCGACGCCGGGATGCGGGTGCCCGCGCCCGCCGGCTCCGGCGGCGGGACGCACGTCCCCGGCACCGTGAACGTCCTCGCCGTCGTCCCCGCCGCGCTGAGCGACGCCGCCCTGGTCAACGCGGTCGCCACCGCCGTCGAGGCGAAGGTGCAGGCCCTGGTCGAGGCCGGGCACGACTGCTCGGGCACCCCCACCGACGCCGTGTGCGTGGCCGCGCGGACGCCCCGCCCCGGCGAGGAGACGCACGCCTTCGCGGGCCCCCGCTCCCTGTGGGGCGCCCGGCTCGCGCGGGCCGTCCACCGGGCGGTGCTCACCGCCGCGCCCGCCCGCCCGTCCGGTCCGGACCGCGGCTCCCGGTCCGGGGGTCGCGTTCCCGCGCTCTGAGCGGGAAAGATGGGACGGGAGGGGACAGCCGGCACGGCGAGCGCACCGGCGCCGCACCGGCGGACCGGCCCCGGCCCAGCCACGGATCGATCTTTGCGGAGGAACGACCATGCAGCACGAACGAGCGGGCCGGCCTGCGGGCCCCGAGGACCTCGTCGACGTCGCCCGGCTGGTCACCGCGTACTACGCCCTGCACCCCGACCCCGCCGACCCCGCGCAGCGGGTGGCGTTCGGCACCTCGGGGCACCGCGGCTCCTCCCTGAACACGGCGTTCAACGAGGACCACATCGCCGCGACCAGCCAGGCCATCTGCGAGTACCGCACCGCCCGGGGCACCGACGGCCCGCTCTTCCTGGGCGCCGACAGCCACGCCCTGTCCGAGCCCGCGCGGGTGACCGCGCTGGAGGTGTTCGCCGCCAACGACGTCACCGTCCTGATCGACGCCGCCGACGGCTACACCCCCACCCCGGCCGTGTCGCACGCGATCCTCGCCCACAACCGCGGCCGGACCACGGGCCTCGCGGACGGCGTCGTCGTCACGCCGTCGCACAACCCGCCCGGCGACGGCGGCTTCAAGTACAACCCGCCCAGCGGCGGCCCGGCCGGGTCCGAGGCCACCACCTGGATCCAGGACCGCGCCAACGAGATCATCGCGGCCGGACTCAAGGACGTCCGCCGCGTCCCCTACGCGCGCGCCCTCGCCGCGCCGGGCACCGGCCGCCACGACTTCCTCTCCGCGTACGTCGACGACCTGCCGTCCGTGCTCGACCTGGACGCGATCCGCGCCGCCGGGGTCCGCATCGGCGCCGACCCGCTCGGCGGCGCGTCCGTCGCCTACTGGGGCCGGATCGCCGAGACGCACCGGCTGGACCTGACGGTCGTCAATCCGCTCACCGACCCGACCTGGCGGTTCATGACGCTGGACTGGGACGGCAAGATCCGCATGGACTGCTCCTCGCCGTTCGCGATGGCCTCGCTGATCGGGCAGCGGGACCGGTTCGCGATCGCCACCGGCAACGACGCCGACGCCGACCGGCACGGCATCGTCACCCCGGACGCGGGCCTGATGAACCCCAACCACTACCTGGCCGCCGCCATCGCCTACCTCTACGCGCACCGCGAGCGGTGGCCCGCCGCCACCGGCATCGGCAAGACCCTGGTCTCCTCCTCGATGATCGACCGGGTCGCCGCCGACCTCGGCCGCCGCCTCGTCGAGGTGCCCGTCGGCTTCAAGTGGTTCGTGGACGGCCTGGTCGACGGCTCGCTCGGCTTCGGCGGCGAGGAGTCCGCGGGCGCCTCCTTCCTGCGCCGGGACGGCTCGGTGTGGACCACCGACAAGGACGGCATCATCCTCGCCCTGCTCGCCTCGGAGATCACCGCGGTCACCGGGAGGACGCCGTCGGAGCACTACGCCGGTCTCACCGCCCGCTTCGGCGAGCCCGCCTACGCCCGCATCGACGCGCCCGCGACCCGCGAGGAGAAGGCGCTGCTGGCCAAGCTGTCGCCCGCCCAGGTCACCGCGGACACCCTCGCCGGGGAGCCGGTCACCGGCGTCCTCACCGAGGCGCCCGGCAACGGCGCGGCCATCGGCGGCATCAAGGTCACCACCGAGAGCGCCTGGTTCGCCGCCCGGCCCTCGGGCACCGAGGACGTCTACAAGATCTACGCCGAGTCCTTCCAGGGCCCCGACCACCTCAGCCGGGTCCAGGAGGAGGCGCGCGGCGTCGTCGCGGCGGCCCTCGCGGGCTGACCCGCGCGGGCGGCCGGGCACGCCCCGGTCGCCCGCGCGGGTCCGTGCGGGTCCGCTCAGGCGGTGGTGAAGCGGAACGCCCCGCCGCCCCCGCCGAGCGACAGCCACACGTGCCGGTCCTCGCGCACCAGGCGCAGCGCCACGTGCGCGCAGCCGGGGCAGCGGGCCGTGAGGCCGGGACCGGGGCCGTAGACGTGCAGTTCGGCCAGCGGGCCCGAGCGGGCGCACTCCGGGCAGCGCCACCACGCGGCGGTCGGTTCCACCGCGAGGATCTCCGAGAGCGGCCCGGCGAGCGCGTTGCCGTCGAGGTGGCCCAGGGGAGCGGGACCGCCGTCACGGCCGGGGCGGGGAGCGGGGTCGGGCAGGGACACGGGGGCCTCCAGGGGTCGGGACGGGCGGGTCAGCCGAAGCGTTCGGTGCGGACGGCCGCCGGGTCGTGGTCCAGCCCCGTCAGCAGGTCGCCGACCGTCTCCACGAAGCCGGTCGGCCCGCAGACGTACACCGGACCGCCGGGGCCGAGCCCGGACACGGCCCGCGCGAGGTCGTCCGCCATGACCCGCCCCGCCGGACGGGACGTGCCCGGCGGCGCGGCGCGCGTGTAGAGGAGGCGCACGTCGAGGCCGGGCGCCGGTGCCGACAGCAGCTCCTCGCGGTACCAGACGTCGGCGGCGGCCCGTACGGAGTACAGCAGCCGCAGGGTGTCGGCGCCGGGGGCCCGCCGGTGAGCCCGCACCATCGCGGCCAGCGGGACGACCCCGGAGCCCCCGCCCACCAGCAGCACCGGCCCGCTCCCGCCCGGCCGCCACACGAACCAGTTGCCGAGCGGCCCGCGCACCTCCACGCGCGCGTCGAGCGGCAGGTCGTCGGCGAGATACGGCGACACCTCCCCGTCGGGCACGGCCCGCACCCCCAGTTCCAGCCGTGCGCCGTCGGCGGGCGCGGCCAGGGAGTAGCTGCGGACGGCCTGGTAGCCGTCGTCGGCGGTGAGCCGCACGTCCACGTGCTGGCCGGGCAGATGGCCGGGCCAGCCGGGGACCTCGAAGACGAGGGTGCGGGCCGTGGCGTTCTGCGGGCGGCGCTCCACCAGCCGCGCCGGACGCCAGACGAGGGCCACGCTCAGTCGCCCCGCACGCGCTGCTCACGCCACGGGTCGCCGTAGTCGTGGTAGCCGACGCTCTCCCAGAAGCCGGGCTCGTCGCGCAGGCCGAGGCGCAGGCCCCTCACCCATTTGGCCGACTTCCAGAAGTACAGGTGCGGCACCAGCAGCCGGGCCGGGCCGCCGTGCTCCGGCGACAGCGCGAAACCGTCGTAGGTGTGGACGAGCCAGGCCTTCCCGCCGCGCAGGTCCGCCAGCGGGAGGTTGGTGGTGTAGCCGCCGTAGCTGCTCACCACGGCGTGGGTGGCCGCCGTGTCGACGTCGGCGAGGAACACGTCCAGGGGCACCCCGCGCCAGCGGGTGCCGAACTTCGACCAGCGGGTCACGCAGTGGATGTCCCGCACGGTGTCCTCCTGCGGGAGCGCCATCGTCTGCGCCCAGGTCCAGGTGTGCGCGGCGCCCGTCTCCGTGGTCACGGTGAACTGCCAGGCGTCGGGGTCGATCCTCGGGGTGGGGCCCGCCGACAGGACGGGGAACGACTCGGTGGGGTACTGGCCGGGCGGCAGCCGGTCGGCGACCTGCCGGGCCCGGCCCCGGAAGCCGGGGGAGAAGCCGGACGGGGCGGCTCCGCCGGACGGGGGACCGGCGGGGCCGCCGGGCGAGGGGCCCGTGGGGGAGCGGTCTGCGGGGGCGTTCATGGGCGTCATCTCCTGGACGCGTCGGCCGGGAGCGGGCGGGGTGCCCCGGTGTTCCCGTACGGACCGGCCCGTGTTCCGCTCACCCTCCTCACCCTCGCTCGGAATCCCCGCGTCCGCATATCGTTGGTGTCGGTATCATCTTGTAAACGTAAAATGCGAGGTTCGGCCCGAAGGGGCGACCGTCCTTCCGGAGTGAATCCATGTCCCGCACGCGCCCCACGGACGACGGTGACGAGCTGCTGGCCCGCCTCGGCTCGCTCACCGCGCAGGCGCGCGAACGCGCGGAACTCCAGCGCTCCCGGGTCGAACTCGCCATCGCCCTCCAGCGCGGCATGCTCCCCCGCGACCTGCCCGACGCCCCCGGCTTCCGCATCGCTGTGCAGTACGCGCCCGCCCAGTACGGCCTCAACGTCGGCGGCGACTGGTACGACGCGTTCACCATGCCCGACGGCCGCATCGGACTGTCCATCGGCGACGTCCAGGGACACAACATGGAGGCGACCGCCTTCATGGGGCAGGTCCGGGTCGGCCTGCGCGCCCTCGCCTCCGTCACCGGCGAGCCCGGCGAACTCCTCGCCCGGACCAACGACCTCCTCCTCTCCCTCGGCAGCGACCTCTTCGCCACCTGCACCTTCATGCGCCTCGACCCCGTCACCGGGCTGCTGGAGAGCGCGCGGGCCGGTCACATCCCCTGCGTCTGGGCCACGGCGGACGGCAAGTCCGGAGTGGCGGAGGACGAGGGCGGCCCGCCGCTCGGGGTGCTGTCGGGCGTGGAGTACCCGGTCACCCGCTACCGGCTCCGCCAGGGCGGGGTCTTCGTCCTGCTCACGGACGGTGTCGTCGAGGGCCCCTCCATGGCCGTGGAGGACGGCCTCGACCAGGTCGTCCGCCTCGCGGGCATCGCCGCCGTCGCGGGCATGGAGGCCCATGCCCTCGCCACCGCCGTCATGAAGGGCGCGGAGCGCGTCGGCCACGACGACGACGCGGCGGTCCTGGTCGTGGGCCACGACGGCCTCCTGACGGACTACGCCCGGCGGCACATCCTGTAGCCGCGGCCGGACGCGGTCCGGCCCGCCCGTGGTTCAGCCATAGGGCCGGACGGAGCCCGTCCCGTCTCGCCGTCGGGGCGAGGTCGGTGTCTCATGGCTGCTGTGGTGGGTACCAGCGGGCTGCGCCGATACGGCGTCCTCGCCGTGGAGTCGGCGGCCGTCGCCGCCTGCTACTACGCGGCCGGACGGCTCGGCCTGCTGCGCCAGCTCAGCGTCGAGGGCGCGGTCTTCACCCCCATCTGGCCGCCCTCCGGCGTCGCCCTCGCCTGTCTGCTGATCCTCGGACTGCGCTGCTGGCCGGGCATCGCGGTCGGCGCGCTCGCGATCATCATGTCGATCGCCCCGCTCCGCCCGCTGGTCGTCTTCAACCTGCTGGGCAACACGGCGGCGCCCGTCGTCGCCTGCCTGATGCTGCGCCGGGTCGGCTTCCGCAACGACCTCGCCCGGCTCCGCGACGGCCTGGCCCTGGTGTTCCTGGGCGCCCTGACGGCGATGCTGCTCAGCGCGACCATCGGCGTGAGCGTCCTGGTCTTCTCGGGGAAGCTCGCCGAGGACGCGTTCTGGCCGGTCTGGCTGGCCTGGTGGGTCGGCGACGCGATGGGCGTCCTGATCGTCACCCCGGTCCTGCTCGTGCTGTACCAGGTCCGCGGGCTGCCGCCGGTCACCCGCTGGAAGGAGGCCGCCGGTCTCGCCGTCATCGCGCTGGCCCTCGTCCCGGTGGCCGTCTACACGACGATCAGCCTGCTCTTCCTGGTCTATCCGCTGCTCATCTGGGCCGCTCTGCGCTTCCAGCTCGCGGGCAGCATGCTGTGCGCGCTCTACACCTCGGTCCTCGCCACCGTCGCGGCCACCGACGAGGTCGGCGCCTTCGACAGCCTCACGCGCGTGGAGATCATGGTCAAGCTCCAGGCGTTCAACGGCACCATGGCCCTCACCGCCCTGCTCCTGTCCGCCGTCATCACCGAGCAGCGCAACACCCGCCGCTCGGTGGAGCGCGCCTGCCAGGAACTGGTCGAGGTCCTCGAACACCTCACCGCGGGCGACGCGCCGCCCGGCCGGACGGCCAAGGAGGGCGACGACCGCGCCCCGCCACCCTGACCGCGCCGGGCCGGCGGGCCGGCGGGGCGCCGGGCGGCCGGTCCCGGCGCCCCGCCGCGGAGAAGGCCTAGCGGGCGGCGTTCCAGCTGTGCGCCACGTCGATCACGACGCGGCCGTCGAGCCGCTGCACCCGGAACGGCAGCCGCGCCCGCACCCCGAGGCCGAGCTGCGTGTCCCCCTCGAAGCTGCCCGCGAACCGGGTGTCGCGGAAGGTGCGGTACCCGGTGACGTCCACCCCCGGCAGCGGCTGACCGGCCCGCGCCGGATACGTCGACGTCCCGGTCTGCGGGTCGTAGGCGGGCGCCGTCACGCGCACCTCCAGGATCGCCCCGCCGCCGACGGGTATGAGACGGCCGGAACCGTCCTGGTAGAGGGCGTCGACGTAGCGCACCGAGTAGCCGAGGGCGGCGGCGGGCGCGCCGGGCACGTCCACGACCAGGCGGTCGTAGCAGTCGTGCCGCCCGCTGCGCGCGTCGCGCACCGGGGTCGACGTCCCGGCGGTGTAGGTCTTGTCGACGCTGCCCCAGCCGGTCGGGCAGGCGGCGGCCGCCTTCGCGGCGCCCGCCGGGGCCGCCTGGGCCGGTACCGCGGCCGCGCCGAGTGTCGCCGCCATGACAGCGGCGGCGACGCACAGGTTCCTGGTTCGCACCATGTTGTCCCCCAAAGGTGTGGTGTGCCGGACATCAGGTGGGACACCCCGTCGGCCCGAATGGTTGCGCCGGAGCCCGGCCCTCGGCGGGATCGCGGCGGAATCGGGCTGGCGTCCCGTACGTTTTACGTATAACCTCGTCCGTCAATCGCCCCTTCCGGAAGGTTCCGATGCGCCGTATCGCCCTGGTCACCCTCGTCGTCGACGACTACGACGAGGCGATCCGCTTCTACACCGGGGCCGTCGGCTTCCGGCTCGCCGAGGACGAGGCCCGCCCGGACGGCTCGCGCTGGGTCGTCGTCCACCCCGGCGACGGCCAGGACGGCACCGGACTGCTGCTGGCCCGCGCCAAGGACGACGCCCAGCGCGCCCGCCTCGGCGACCAGACCGGCGGCCGTGTCGGCTTCTTCCTGCACACCGCGGACTTCGCCGGGGACCACGCCCGGATGACCGCCGCCGGGGTGACCTTCCTGGAGGAGCCCCGCCACGAGACGTACGGCTCGGTCGCCGTCTTCCAGGACCTCTACGGCAACCGCTGGGACCTCCTCCAGCCCGCCGACGCCTGACCTCGCCCGTGCCACCGGGCCGCCCGCCCGCGACCGCGCGCACCACCCGAACCGCCGGAACCACCCGAACCGCCTGAACGATCTGCCGAGGAACCGCCCCATGACCGCGTCCCCCGTCGACACCGACACCCTCCGCCGGCTGCCCAAGGCCGTCCTGCACGACCACCTCGACGGCGGCCTGCGCCCCGCCACCGTCGTCGAACTCGCGGACGCGATCGGCCACACCCTGCCCACCACCGACCCCGACGAGCTGGCCGCCTGGTACTTCGAGGCCGCCAACTCCGGCGACCTGGTCCGCTACATAGCCACCTTCGAGCACACCCTCGCCGTCATGCAGTCCCGCGAGGGCCTGCTGCGCACCGCCGAGGAGTACGTCCTCGACCTCGCCGCCGACGGCGTGGTCTACGGCGAGGTCCGCTACGCGCCCGAGCTGATGCTGAACGGCGGGCTCACCCTCGCCGAGGTCGTCGAGACCGTCCAGGAGGGCCTGGCCGCCGGCATGGCCAAGGCGGCCGCCGCCGGGACCCCGGTCCGCGTCGGCACCCTGCTGTGCGGCATGCGGATGTGGGACCGCACCCGCGCCACCGCCGACCTCGCGGTCGCCTTCCGGGACGCGGGCGTCGTCGGCTTCGACATCGCGGGCGCCGAGGACGGCTTCCCGCCCGCCGACCACCTCGACGCGTTCACGCACCTGCGCGACGAGAACGTCCCCTTCACCATCCACGCCGGTGAGGCCCACGGCCTGCCCAGCATCCACCAGGCGCTCGCGGTCTGCGGCGCCCAGCGCATCGGCCACGGCGTGCGCATCACCGACGACATCGTCGACGGCAAGCTCGGCCGCCTCGCGGGCTGGGTGCGCGACCGCCGGATCGCGCTGGAGATGTGCCCCACCTCCAACCTCCAGACCGGCGCCGCCACTTCGATCGCCGAGCACCCGATCACGGCGCTCAAGGACCTCGGCTTCCGGGTCACCCTCAACACCGACAACCGCCTGGTCTCCGGGACCACCATGACCCGCGAGATGTCCCTCCTGGTCGAGCACGCCGGATGGACCGTCGAGGACCTGCGCACCGTCACGGTCAACGCCCTCAAGAGCGCGTTCATCCCCTTCGACGAACGGGTCGCCCTCATCGAGGACGTCGTCCTGCCGGGGTACGCGGCGGCGCTCTGAGGCCCTCGGCCTAAGGCGACCGGAGCAGCCCGCGGGCGTAGGCGGCCTGCCCGGCGTGCTGGAGGTCGTCGGACAGGACGCTGACCAGGCGGACCCCCAGGGTCACCGGCGGGTCCCAGCGTTCGTCCACGACCCGGTCCAGGTCGGCCGCGGTCAGCTCGCGCAGCGACCGCAGGGTCCGCTCGTGGACGGCGTCGAAGTAGCCGGTCAGCAGGGCGCCGTCGGCCACCCGCACCTTCGCCACCTGCGCCGCGCTGTGCCCGTAGCCGGTGTCGGCGCGGGGCAGGCCGAGCCCGAACCGCTCCTCCCAGCCCTCGGACAGCCACACCTGTTCGTGCCCGAAGGCGTCGGCGAGATGGTCGTCCTGCACCCGCGTGAGGTGCCAGACCAGCCAGGCCACCGAGTTGGTCCCGGCGGCGGGGCGGGCGGCCAGCCCGTCGGCGTCCAGGCCCTCGACGGCGGCGCGCACCTCCTCGCGGACACGGCCGTACGCTTCGATGAGGATCTCCTTCGCATGCATGGGTCCACCCTCCCGCACCGCACGCGCGCACGCCCGGTGCCGGGGGGAGCCGGCACCGGGCGCGCACGGTCGTGAAGGGAAGCGGTGGCCCCCGTCGCCGGGGGCCACCGGCCGGTCAGTCGGCGTCGCGGCGGGCCGCCGCCGCCCCGTTCGGGGTGCCGCTGATCGTGAACTGGGAACCCGGCTCGATCAGGACGTCGCCCTGGGCCGATCCGGTGATCGTCACGTTCGACAGCGTCGCGCTGCCGCGGGCGCCGCTCATGGCGAGGATGCCGGAGCCGTTGTTCGACTTGTCGATCCGGACGTTGGTGATCTTCACGCCCGGCATCGCGCCGCCACCCGTCTTGAACTGGATGCCGTCGTACGTCGAGTCGTGGATCTCGGTGTCCCGGATGGTGACGCCCGGGATGTCCTGGCCCTGCGCGAACAGGGTGATGGCACCGAACTCCTGGTCCTCGTTCCAGAACGCGCCGCCCGTGCGGTACAGGGCGTTGCCCGCGATCAGGGTCTGACCGGTGAAGGGCAGCGGGTCGTGGTCGGTGGCCAGCATGATGCCGGGGTAGTTCATGGTGTCGGAGATGACGTTGTTCTCGATGGTGTTGCCGTAACCGCCGTACACCGCGATGCCGTTGGCGCGCCACGGCAGCTGGATGGTGTTGTTGGTGAAGTGGTTGTCGTGGCCGACGTCCACCGAGGTGTCCTTGACGTACTTGCTGGCCCAGACGGCGAGCGCGTCGTCACCGGTGTTGCGGAAGGACGAGTTGTAGACGGTGGAGTTGCGGGTGCCGTTGGCGAAGTTGATGCCGTCGGCGTAGGTGTTGCGGATCCGGACGCCGTTGAACTCCAGCCCGTCGCCGGGGCCCCACAGCTCGGGGATGTTGGAGTAGTCGCGGCCCGCCCAGACACCGACGTTGGCGTGCTCGATCCACACGTTGGTGATCTTCGTGCCGCGGCCGAAGCGGCCGTTGAGGCCCACGCCGCCCTCGGCGTTGCCGTCGCCGCCCCGGATGGCGCCCGAGCCGAAGATGGCGATGTCGGAGATCTGCGTGTTGGAGTCGATGTCGAAGCCGAAGTTGCCCTCGTGCGGGTGGTTGATGCCGCCCGCCTGGTGCGGCGGGGTCAGCGTGTAGAGCTGGGAGTGCCACATGCCCGCGCCGCGGATGGTGACGTCCCGGATGCCCACCTGGTTGAACTGGCCCCGGTTCAGCGGGTCGTCGGTGAGGATCTTCTGCTCCTGGCGCCACTGCCCGGCCGGGATCCAGACACAGGGGATCTGGCCGTTCTGGTCGGCGGTGACCGCCCGCTGGATCGCGTCGGTGTCGTCGAGACCGTCGTTGGGGACGGCGCCGTACTCGGTGATGGAGGCGCAGTTGGCGGGCTTCTGCGCCGGGGGAGCGACCTGCTCCAGGTCGATCAGGTCGATGATCTGGAAGGCGGCCGAGTCGCCCGCGTCGCGCTGGAGGCGGAAGACGGTGCCCTGCGGGTAGCTCTGCGCGAGCAGCGCGTGGGACTCGTCGAACAGGCGCCGCGCGTCACCGCCGGGCCGGTTGGTCAGCCCCTCGGGGTCGTCCGTCGTGCCGTACAGCCAGCTGTGCTTGGAGGACAGGTTCAGCTTCTGCACGAAGGTGCCGTTGGCGTACAGGCTGACGCTCGCGTCCGCGCCGCCGCCGGACGCGGAGTCCGGGACGGAGTTGCGCACCACGATGGAGTTGGCCGCGTTGGTGGACGTGAACTCCACGTACTGGCCGGTCGAGGTGAGCCGGACCGACTTGCGGCCGGAGGACTCGGTGGCGAAGTTGGTGTGCCCGAAGGTCCGCTTCGCGTCGGTGGTGAGCAGGGTGCCGGTGTAACGCCCGTCCTCCGCCTCGTACTCGGTGTACGGCACGGCGGCGCCGCGGCCGACGACCAGGGACTTGGTGAGGACGTTGTTGTTCTCGTTGGTCTCGGTGATCACCCCGGTGGCGTCGGCGGTCGCGGTGAGGGTGGCCCCGCCCGCGGTCGCCGTCCAGGTGCCGCTGACCGCGACGTTCACGGTGGCGTCGGGCGCGATCTGGCCCGTGGTGCCGTTCAGGGTGGTCGAACCGGCCTGGAGCCGGGTCACCGAGCCCGCCGGGGCGGCGGTGATGCCCCGGTTGTGCACGGCGACGGTGAAGGAGACCGCCTGGCCGACGGCCGGGTTGGCGGGGCTGGTGGTGATCGAGCGCACCTCCAGGTCCGGGCCGGGCGCCTGGGTGACGACCAGCCGGTCCGCCGCCGTCCGGCTGTTGTTGGAGTCGTCCAGCTCGGGCAGCGTGTTGCGCGGGTCGACGACGGCCGAGACGCCGTAACTGCCCGCCGGACGCGTGCCGGTGGCGACGTCCACGGTGGCCGAGGCGCCCGGGTCGAGGGCGGGGACGGTGGCGCTGCCCGCGACGGTGCCCTCGACGCTGACGTCCACGGTGGACGCGGCCGAGCGCGCGGTGCCCGCGTTGCGGACGGTGGCCTTGACGGTGACCGCGTCGCGCTCGCTGGGCGCGGCGGGCGTCCAGTCGAGGGTGGTGACGGTCAGGTCGGGGGCGGGGGCGGCGGTGCCGACCACCTGGAACTCAGCGACCTGGCCGCCGGGCGCGCCCGAGTTGCTGGTGAAGCGCAGCCGCACGTCCGACCAGCGGCCGGTCACCGGGATGGTCACCGTGTTGGCGCTCGTCGGGCTGAAGGAGTACGACTTCGCGGCGGCCAGCGAGGTGAAGCCGCTCGCGGACTGCTGGCGGCCGAGGACCTGGATGGTCTGGGTGCGCGCGGCCCACACGGAGGCCGGGTTGAGCTTGACGACCACTCCGGTGACGTCGGCGTCGGCGCCCAGCTTGACCGTGAGGTCGGAGGGGTGACCGGCCGCCTCCCAGTAGGTCGCCGTGGAGTCGTCGGTGGCGTTGGCGGCCACGAAGTTCTGCACCGAGGACGTGGCCTCGACCGGCTTGTTGCGGGCCAGGTTGGTGCCGACCGGCGGCGGGTCGCTGGGGCCGCCCGGATCGGTGCCGCCGTCCTCGCCGTACACCTCCAGCTCGGACAACTGGGCAGCGTTCCAGCCGGTGTTGCCGGACACGTTGACCCGGACGTACCGCACGTCGGCGGGGGAGGCCAGGCTGACGGACACCGTGTTGGCCTGGGCCGGGTCGAACACCCGCACCGAGGAGGCGGCGAGGGTGCTGAAGCCCGAGCCGTCGGTGCTGCCCTGGAGGGACAGGGTCTGGTTGCGGCTGCCCCAGCCGGTGGGGAGCTTCAGCACCACCCGGTCCACGTCACGGGCGGCGCCCAGGTCGACCTGCACCCACTGCGGGAACGCGCCGAGCGGCCCCTCCCAGTAGGAGGCCTGGACACCGTCGGTGGTGTTCGACGCCGGGTACTCGCCGAGCGAGCCGCCCGCCGTCGCGGGCCGGCCCAGGGCCAGGTTGACGTCGGCGGCGGCGGGCGCCGCGTGGGCGGTGGAGGCGAAGGTGAGCGGCAGCAGTCCGGTCGACAGCAGCCCGGCGACGACCGCCGCGGCCAGCGGCCGGCGGCCTGGTGGTCTCCATCTCATGAGGTCCTCAGTTCGGTCGGTGAAAACGGCAAGGGGGGCGCGGAGAACGGCACGGCACGCGACGCCTGGGGGCGGCGTGGAGCAAGAAGACAACGGCCGTGCACACAAATTGAGTTGGACGGTCGATTCTTTGCGGAAAGTACGCCCACAGGTTTCTAGCGTGTCTCCGCTTTGTCAACGGTCCCGGCAGCAGCGGTAGTTGAGTGCGCAAGCGACTTGCGTCGCTTGCGGTTCTGCTTGCGCGATTTCGAAAGCTCGGACGAAAGTCCCTGGCCCCGGCCTTGTGCAGGTCGCAGCGGGGGTGGCGGGGTCCGGACCGGGCGTGCCGGGACGGTGGACGAACCTCCGGCGGTCTGCAACTCTCTGAGCGCTCAGCGCAAAAGCGGTGCTGTCTGCCCGCACATTGAGGCGTGCCGCCGTACCGCCGAGAGCAAGTCCTGCACACGCACTGCCGAGAGCAAGTCCTGCACACGTAGCGCCGAGTGCACGACCCGCACACGCACCGCCGAGAGCACGCCCATCCACCACCGTGTCCGCTCCGCGCACCGCGGAGCGACGGAGATCGGGGACAGATGAGACCGCAACGCCGGGGATGGCGGGGGATAGCCGCCCTCCTCACGACCAGCCTCCTCATGCTGGGCGGGCCGTCGCTGACCGCCGCCTCGGCGGCCGACGGCCCCAACCTGGCCGCAGGCCGGCCGACCGCCGCCAGCAATTCCCACGCCGACTACGCCTCCCGCAACATCACCGACGGCGACCAGGGCACCTACTGGCAGAGCGCGGGCAGCACCCTGCCGCAGTGGGTGCAGACCGACCTCGGCTCCGGCGCCCGCGTCGACGAGGTGGTCCTGAAGCTGCCCGCCTCCTGGGAGACCCGCAACCAGACCCTGTCCGTCCAGGGCAGCGCCGACGGCACCAGCTTCACCACGCTGAAGACCTCCGCCGCCTACACCTTCAGCCCCGGCTCGGCCAACACCGTGACCGTCGCCTTCCCCGCCGCGCAGGCCCGTTACGTGCGCGTCGAGATCACCGCCAACTCCGGCTGGCAGGCGGCGCAGTTGTCCGAGCTGGAGGTGCACGCGGCGGGTGAGTCCTCCACCAACCTCGCCCGCGGCCGCACCCTCACCGCCAGCAGCCACACCGAGACCTACGTGCCCGCCAACGCGGCCGACGGCAACAAGGCCAGCTACTGGGAGAGCCGCAACAACGAGCTGCCCCAGTGGCTGCGCGCCGACCTCGGTTCCTCCCTCGCCGTCAACCGGGTGGTGCTGAAGCTCCCCGACGGCTGGGGCGCCCGCACCCAGACCCTGAAGATCCAGGGCAGCGCCAACGGGACCGACTTCAACGACCTGACCGCGTCCCGCGGTTACGCGTTCGCCCCGGCCGACGGCAACGCGGTGACGATCACCTTCGACGCCACCACCACCCGGTACGTCCGCGTCCTGGTCACCGCCAACACCGGCCAGCCCGCCGCCCAGTTGTCCGAGCTGGAGGTGTACGGCCCGGCCACCGGCGACACCCAGGCGCCCTCGGCCCCGGCGAACCTCGCGTTCACCGAGCCCGCCGCCGGCCAGATCCGGCTGACCTGGAACGCCTCCACCGACAACACCGGCGTCACCGGCTACGACGTGTACGCCGACAACCAACTGCTCACCTCCGTCGCGGGCAACGTGACGACGTACACCGACACCCGTCCGGCGAGCGCCACGGTGTCGTACTTCGTGCGGGCCAAGGACGCCGCCGGGAACGTCTCCGGCAACAGCAACACCGTCACCCGCCGCGGCGACACCGGTGACACCCAGGCCCCGACGGCCCCCGCGAACCTCGCGCTCACGGAGCCGTCCGCCGGTCAGATCCGGCTCGCCTGGAACGCCTCGACCGACAACACCGGCGTCACCGGCTACGAGGTCTGGGCGAACAACGCCCTGCTGACCACCGTCGCGGGCAACGTGACGACGTACACCGACACCCGTCCGGCGAGCGCCACGGTGTCGTACTTCGTGCGGGCCAAGGACGCCGCCGGGAACGTCTCCGGCAACAGCAACACCGTCACCCGCAACGGCACCACCGGCCCCGGCTCCAACCTGGCCGTGGGCAAGCCGATCGAGGCCTCCTCGACCGTGCACACCTTCGTGGCGGAGAACGCCAACGACAACTCCACCTCCACCTATTGGGAGGGCTCGGGCCACCCCGCCACGCTCACCGTCAAGCTCGGCGCCAACGCCGACGTCACCTCGCTGGTGCTGCGCCTCAACCCCGACAGCTCCTGGGGCGCCCGCACCCAGACCGTCCAGGTCCTCGGCCGGGAGCAGTCCGCGAGCGGCTTCACCTCCCTGGTCGCCGCCCGCGAGTACGCCTTCACCCCGGGCAGCGGCAACTCCGTGACCGTCCCGGTCACCGCCCGCGTCGCCGACGTCCAGCTCCGCTTCACCACCAACTCCGGTGCCCCCGCCGGGCAGCTCGCCGAGTTCCAGGTCATCGGCACCGCCGCCCCCAACCCCGACCTCGTCGTCACCTCGCTGACCGCCTCGCCCGCCTCGCCGGTCGAGTCGGACACGATCACGCTGAGCGCCACCGTCCGCAACAGCGGCGAGACCGCCGCGCCCGCCAGCAGCCTCGCGCTGCGTCTCAACGGCACCAAGGTCGCCTCCGCGGCCGTCGGCACGCTGGCCGCCGGGGCGCAGACCACCGTCACCGCCTCCATCGGCGCCCGGGACGCCGGGACCTACCAGCTCAGCGCGGTCGCCGACGAGGGCGGCGCCGTCATCGAGCAGAACGAGACCAACAACACCTACACCGCGCCCACCGCGCTCACCGTCCGCCCGGTCAGCAGCTCCGACCTGGTGCCCGTCGTCACCACCTCCCCGTCCGGCCCGTCCGCCGGGAACACGGTCACCTTCCGGGTCGCCCTGCGCAACCAGGGCACCGTCGCCTCCGCGGGCGGCGCCCACGCCCTCACCGTGACCCTGCTCGACTCCCGCGGCTCCGCCGTGCGCACCCTGACCGGGTCCTACGACGGCGCGATCGCCGCCGGGGCCACCACCTCACCCGTCTCCGTCGGCACCTGGACCGCCGCCAACGGCTCCTACACCGTACGCGCCACGGTCGCCGCCGACGCCAACGAACTCCCCGTCAAGCGCGAGAACAACACCGTCGACCAGGCCCTGTTCGTCGGACGCGGCGCCAACATGCCGTACGAGACGTACGAGGCCGAGGACGGCGCGACCGGCGGCGGCGCCGCCACCGTCGGCCCGAACCGGACCGTCGGCGACCTCGCGGGCGAGGCGTCCGGCCGCAAGGCCGTCACCCTCAACAACACCGGCGAGTACGTGGAGTTCACCACCCGCGCGGCCACCAACACCCTGGTGACCCGCTTCTCCATCCCGGACGCGGCGGGCGGCGGCGGCATCGACTCCACCCTCAACGTCTACGTCAACGGCACCTTCCGCAAGGCGATCCCGCTCACCTCGCGCTACGCCTGGCTGTACGGCGCCGAGGCCGGACCCGGCAACTCCCCGTCGGCGGGCGCCCCGCGGCACATCTACGACGAGGCGAGCCTGCTGCTGGGCGAGACCGTCCCGGCCGGCGCGAAGATCCGCCTCCAGAAGGACGCCGCCAACACCTCCCGCTACGCGATCGACTTCGTGAGCCTGGAGCAGGTCGCGCCGATCGCCAACCCCGACCCGGCGGCGTACGCCGTGCCGACCGGATTCACCCACCAGGACGTCCAGAACGCCCTCGACCGGGTCCGCATGGACACCACGGGCAAGCTCACCGGCGTCTACCTGCCGCCGGGCGACTACCAGACGTCCAGCAAGTTCCAGGTGTACGGCAAGGCCGTCCAGGTCGTCGGCGCCGGACCCTGGTACACCCAGTTCCACGCCCCGGCCGGACAGGAGAACACCGACGTCGGCTTCCGGGCCGAGAACAGCGCCAAGGGCTCGGCGTTCCGCGGGTTCGCCTACTTCGGCAACTACACCTCGCGCATCGACGGACCGGGCAAGGTGTTCGACTTCTCCAACGTCTCGGACATCGTCATCGACAACACCTGGACCGAGCACATGGTGTGCCTCTACTGGGGCGCCAACACCGACCGGGTGACCATCAGCAACTCCCGCATCCGCAACACGTTCGCCGACGCCATCAACATGACCAACGGGTCGACGGACAACCACGTCGTCAACAACGAGTCGCGTGCCTCGGGCGACGACAGCTTCGCGCTGTTCTCCGCCATCGACGCGGGCGGCGCCGACATGAAGGACAACCTCTACGAGAACCTGACCTCGCTGCTGACCTGGCGCGCCGCGGGCATCGCCGTGTACGGCGGCTACAACAACACCTTCCGCAACATCCACATCGCCGACACCCTGGTCTACTCCGGGATCACCATCAGCTCGCTGGACTTCGGCTACCCGATGAACGGCTTCGGGACCGATCCGACGACGGTGGAGAACGTCTCCGTGGTCCGCTCCGGCGGTCACTTCTGGGGCGCCCAGACCTTCCCCGGCATCTGGCTGTTCTCCGCGTCCAAGGTGTTCCAGGGCATCCGCATCAACGACGTCGACATCGTCGACCCGACCTACTCCGGCATCATGTTCCAGACGCAGTACATCGGCGGCCAGCCGGTGAACCCGATCAAGGACACGATCCTCAGCGACATCTCGATCACCGGGGCCCGCAAGAGCGGTGACGCCTTCGACGCCAAGTCCGGCTTCGGCCTCTGGGCGAACGAGCTGCCCGAGCCCGGCCAGGGCCCGGCGGTCGGCGAGGTCACCATCAACGGGCTGCGGCTGAACGACAACGCCGTGGACATCCGGAACACCACACCCAACTTCAAGATCCACATCAACCCGTGATCACCTGCCCGTAAGAGGGCAACAGATCCTGTAGGAAAACGAACATTCGAGCCAAGGTTGGCGCAAGCCGTTTGCGTGGCTTGCGCTAACCTTGCGCCCATGACGCGACGACTTGCTCAGGTTGCCAAGAAGGTAGGGGTCAGCGAGGCCACGGTGAGCCGGGTCCTCAACGGCAAGCCGGGGGTCTCCGAGGCCACCCGCCAGTCCGTGCTGACCGCGCTGGACGTGCTCGGCTACGAGCGCCCCACCCAGCTGCGCGGCGAACGCGCCCGCCTGGTGGGCCTGGTCCTCCCGGAACTCCAGAACCCCATCTTCCCGCTCTTCGCCGAGGTCATCGGCGGTGCGCTGGCGCAGCAGGGGCTCACCCCGGTGCTGTGCACCCAGACCAAGGGCGGGGTCTCCGAGGCGGACTACGTCGACCTCCTGCTCCAGCAGCACGTCTCCGGCGTGGTGTTCGCGGGTGGGCTGTTCGCCCAGGCCGACGCCCCGCACGACCACTACCGGCAGCTCGCCGAGCGCCGTATCCCGGTGGTGCTGATCAACGCCCCCATAGCGGAGCTGGACTTCCCCTGCGTCTCCTGCGACGACGCCGTCGCGGTGGAGCAGGCCTGGCGCCACCTCTCCCTGCTCGGCCACGACCGCATCGGCGTGGTCCTCGGCCCCGGCGACCACGTCCCCTCCCGGCGCAAGCTCGCCGCCGTACGGGCCGCCGCCGAGGCCGCGGGCGCCCCGCTGCCGGACGACCGGGTGGAGCGGTCCATGTTCTCCCTGGAAGGCGGCCAGGCGGCCACCTCGCGGCTGCTGGACCGGGGCGTCACCGGCATCATCTGCGCCAGCGACCCCCTCGCCCTGGGGGCCATCCGGGCCGCCCGGCGGCGCGGCCTCAAGGTGCCCGAGCAGGTCTCCGTGGTCGGTTTCGACGACTCCGCGTTCATGAACTGCACCGAGCCGCCGCTCACCACCGTCCGCCAGCCCATCGAGGCCATGGGGCGGGCCGCCGTCGACCTCCTCTGCGCCCAGATCCAGGGCGGCGAAGTACCGCCCGGCGAGCTGCTGTTCGAGCCGGAGCTGGTCGTACGGGGCTCGACCGCCCAGGCCCCGCGCCCCTGACCCTCCCGGCCCCCTGCGTCGCGTCCACCGGCCCCGCGGAACCCCTCCGCGGGGCCGGTCGCGTCCCCCCGCGTCCTGCCCGCACCCGGTCCGTCATGCGGTAGCCGACGTTCCGCACCCGACGCCGACTTGCGTCGGACCACCCGTCACGGGCCGCCGCATGTGCGCAGCTCTGTCAAACAATTACGAAATCAGCGCGAGATATTGCGATGACTTGTTGGTGGTGGTTGAGTGTGCGGCGCCCCACCTCGCACCGGTGAGGGGGCGCCTTCCACGTTCATGCCCGAAGGGGACCACCCATGAGTAGAGCCCGGTTCCGCCGCACCCGCCGCGCCGGAGCGGTCACCCTCGTCTCCGCACTCACGCTGACGGCGCTCGCCGCCTGCGGCACGAGCAGCAGCGACGACGACGGCGACAGCGGCAACGGCAGCAGCGCGAACGCCGACCCCGCCGCGCCCCTGGACCCGAAGACCAAGGTCACCATCACCATCGACTGCATGCCGCCGGCGGCCAAGCAGGCCGAGCTCAAGGAGTGGAACGAAGACGTCAAGGAGTTCAACAAGACCTACCCGAACGTCACCGTCCAGGGCCGCTCCACGCCGGGCCAGTGTCTGGAGCCCCCGCGCTTCACCGCGATGCTCAAGGCCAAGTCGCAGCCCGACGTCTTCTACACCTACTTCACCGACCTCGACCAGGTCCTCGACAACGACGGCGCCCAGGACATCAGCGCCTACGTCAACGACAAGACCGTCCCGCTGCTCAAGGACATCGACCCCGACGTCCTCGGCTCCCTCAAGAAGGACGGCAAGCTCTACGGCCTGCCCACCAGCAACTACCGCATGGGCCTGCTGATCAACCGCTCCCTCTTCGAGAAGGCCGGTCTGAACCCCGACACCCCGCCCGCCACCTGGGAGGACGTCCGCAAGGCGGCCAAGCAGATAGCCGGGCTCGGCGGCGGCGTCGCGGGCTTCGGCGAGTACAGCGCCGCCAACACCGGCGGCTGGCACTTCACCGCGCAGATGTACAGCCTCGGCGGGGACGTGGTCGACGCCTCCGGCACCAAGGCCGCCTTCAACGACGCGATCGGCAAGCAGGTCGCCGAGAACCTCCACGCCATGCGCTGGGAGGACGACTCGATGGGCAAGACCCAGCTGCTGAAGTGGGGCGACCTCCAGAAGCAGATCGCCACCGACAAGCTCGGCATGTTCCTCGCCGCGCCCGACGACGTGACGTACATGGTCCAGCAACTCGGCGCCAAGTACGAGAACTTCGGCATGGGACCGATCCCCGGCGGCAAGAACACGCTCGCGGGCGGCAACAACTACATGATCAAGAAGGGCATCTCGGCCGACAAGGTCAAGGCCGCGATCGCCTGGCTCAACTTCAAGTTCACCACCGTCGGCAAGGGCCAGTACGACTGGGAGCGCACCAAGGCCGACGGCCTGCCGGTCGGTCTCCCGCAGCCCAACCTGTGGCTGAACGACAGCAAGACCAAGGACGACGCCGCCCGCGTCCAGTACGCCACCATGCCGGTGCAGAACTTCAAGGCCTTCATGGACAGCCCGGTGCCCGGCAAGGCCGAGCCGCCGAAGGCGCAGGAGATCTACAAGGTCCTCGACAACGTCATGTCGGGCCTGCTCACCAACAAGGACGCCGACGTCGACAAGCTCCTGTCGACCGCGGAGACCCAGGTGAACCAGGTCCTCGCCAACCAGTGACCCCCGCGGGGCCGGGCGGCAGCCCACCGCCCGGCCCGCGAGCGCGTCCCCGGCCCGCGAGAGTGTCCCGGCCCGCCCCCACCGGCGGGCCCGACGCCCGTCCGCACCCGTCACGCCCCCGCACCCGTCACGTCCCCCGCCCCGCCCGGCGACACCGCAGCACGCACGCTTCGAGGAGCAGCCATGTCGGCCCCCACCCTCACGCAGGACCCGGCGGCCAAGGAACCCCGTTCCCGCCGCCCGCGCCGTTCGCGCGACGGCGACGGCCGGCCCCCGGCCGGGAGCCTCGCCCAGATCCTGCGCCGCAACATCACCGCCCACGGATTCCTCATCGGCGCGGTGCTCTGCTTCGCCTTCTTCTCCTGGTACCCGATCGTCCGGGAGTTCCTGCTCGCCTTCCAGAAGACCGACAACGGCGAGGTCAGCTGGGTCGGCTGGGACAACTTCGTCACCATCTGGAACGACCCCGCGTTCGGCCAGGCCTGGCGCAACACCCTCTGGTTCACGGTCCTCGCGCTGGTCCTCGGCTTCGCGGTCCCCTTCCTCACCGCCCTCGTCATCAACGAGTTCCGGCACGGCCAGGGCTACCTCCGCCTCCTGGTCTACCTGCCGGTGATGCTGCCGCCGACCGCGTCCGTGCTGCTCTTCAAGTACCTGTACGACCCCGGGTACGGCATGTTCAACGAGGTGCTGGACGTCTTCGGCATCCCCGCCCAGCAGTGGCTCCAGGACCCCGACACCGCGATGCTCTCCGTCGTCGTCGCCTCCACCTGGATGAACATGGGCGGCGCCACCCTCATCTACCTGGCCGCCCTCCAGAGCGTCCCGGGCGAGCTGTACGAGGCCGCCGAACTCGACGGGGCCGGTCTGCTGCGCAAGGTGTGGCACGTGACGATCCCGCAGACCCGGCTGATCCTCGCGCTGATGCTGCTCATGCAGATCATCGCCACCATGCAGGTCTTCATCGAGCCGTTCCTGCTCACCGGCGGCGCCGGACCCGAGGGGTCGACCACGACCGTCGTCTACCTCATCTACCAGTACGCCTTCAACTTCAACAACTACGGTGCCGCGGCGGCGCTCGGCCTGATCCTGCTCGTACTCCTGGCCGCGTTCTCGGCCGTGTACACCAGGCTCAACCGCGCCACGGAAGAGTAGGACCGGGGAGACACGGACATGTCGACACGTACGCTCATCTCGCCCGCCGCCCTCGCCCGCCCGCGCGGCAGGCTCCTGTACTGGCTCTGCTTCGGCCTGGTCGTCGTCCTGTTCACGCTGGCCTTCCTCGGCCCGCTGTACTGGATGGTCTCCGGCGGCCTCAAGACCACCCAGGAAGCCGTCCAGACACCCCCGACCTGGGTGCCCGGCTCCGTCCACCCGGAGAACTACCAGCGGGCCTGGGAGGTGATGGACCTCGCCCGCCTGCTGCTCAACACCCTCTACTACGCGTTCGGCGCGCTCGCCTTCCAGCTCGTCCTCGACGTCGCCGCCGCCTACTCGCTGTCCAAGCTGCGGCCCGTCCTAGGCAAGGCGATCCTCGGGATGATGCTGGTCACCCTGATGATCCCGGCGACCGTCCTCGTCGTCCCGCAGTACCTCACGGTGCTCGACGTGCCGATCTTCGAACGGAACCTGCTGAACTCGCCCTGGGCGATCTGGCTGCCCTCGGTGACCAACGCCTTCAACATCTTCCTGCTGAAGCGGTTCTTCGACTCGATCCCCCGCGAACTGCTGGACGCCGCCTCCATGGACGGCGCGGGACCGCTGCGCGTCCTGTGGTCGGTCGTCCTGCCGATCTCCCGGCCCATCCTCGGCGTGGTCTCCATCTTCGCCGTGGTCGGCGTCTGGAAGGACTTCCTCTGGCCGATGCTGGTCCTGCCCGACCCCACCGGCCAGACCCTCGCCGTCGGCATCTACTCGCTCGCCACCAGCGTGCCCGAGAACGTGCTGATCGCCGCCCTCACCATCGCCTCCCTGCCGACCCTGCTGCTCTTCCTGGTCTTCCAGCGCAACATCATGGGCGGCCTCACCGCGGGCGGCCTCAAGGGCTGATCCCCTCCCCACCGGCACCGGCGGGCCCCCGGGCCGGCCGGCGACCCCGCCCGGCCCGGCCGCCGGTACCCCTTCCGATCCTCCGCCGCCGCCCCGTCCTCGACGCCCCGCTGTCCGGGGCGGCGGCGGAGAACCACCCCTGCCCCGAAAGGACCGTCACGTGGCAGCCCCGCACCCCGACAAGAACCCCGCCCCCTCGGACGACTGGTGGCGTGGCGCTGCCATCTACCAGGTCTACCCCCGCAGCTTCGCCGACGGCGACGGCGACGGCACCGGGGACCTCGCGGGCGTACGGGCGAGACTGCCGTACCTCGCCGAACTCGGCGTCGACGCCATCTGGTTCACCCCCTGGTACCTCTCCCCGCTCGCCGACGGCGGCTACGACGTCGCCGACTACCGCACCATCGACCCCGCGTTCGGCAGCCTCGACGAGGCCGAGAAGCTGATCACCGAGGCCCGCGCCGTCGGCATCCGCACCATCGTCGACATCGTGCCCAACCACGTCTCCGACCAGCACCCCTGGTTCAAGGCCGCGCTCGCCGCCGGACCCGGCAGCCCCGAGCGCAAGCTGTTCCACTTCCGCCCCGGCCGCGGCGAGCACGGCGAACTCCCGCCCAACGACTGGCCGTCGCAGTTCGCCGGGCAGACCTGGACCCGCGTCGAGGACGGCGAGTGGTACCTCCACCTCTTCACCCCGCAGCAGCCCGACCTCAACTGGTCCCACCCGGCGGTGCGCGAGGAGCACGAGGACGTGCTGCGGTTCTGGTTCGAGCGCGGCGTGGCCGGGGTCCGCATCGACTCCGCCGCCCTGCCCGCCAAGGACCCCGACCTGCCGGACTTCGTCGAGGGCCGCGACCCGCACCCGTACATCGACCGCGACGAGCTGCACGAGATCTACCGCTCCTGGCGCCGCGTCGCCGACGCCTACGGCGGGGTCTTCGTCGGCGAGGTGTGGCTGCCCGACGCCGAGCGCTTCGCCCGCTACCTCCGCCCCGACGAGCTGCACACCGCGTTCAACTTCAACTTCCTGGCCTGCCCCTGGGACGCGGAGCGGCTCCGCGTCGCCATCGACGACACCCTCGCCGAGCACGCCCCCGTCGGCGCGCCCGCCACCTGGGTGCTCTGCAACCACGACGTGACCCGCACCGTCACCCGCTACGGCCGTGAGGACACCGGGTTCGACTTCGCCACCAAGGAGTTCGGCACCCCGACCGACCTGGTGCTCGGCACCCGCCGGGCGCGCGCCGCCGCCCTGCTCACCCTCGCGCTGCCCGGCTCGGTCTACCTCTACCAGGGCGAGGAACTGGGCCTGCCCGAGGCGGACATCCCGCGCGACCGCATCGAGGACCCGATGCACTTCCGCTCCGGCGGCACCGACCCCGGCCGCGACGGCTGCCGGGTCCCGCTGCCCTGGACCGCCGACGCCCCGTACGCGGGCTTCGGCTCCCGCACCGAGCCGTGGCTGCCGCAGCCCGCGGGCTGGTCGGCGTACGCCGCGGACGTCCAGGCCGCCGACCCCGGTTCGATGCTGGTCCTCTACCGCACGGCGATGCGGCTGCGCCGGGCCGAGGCCGGGCTCGGGGACGGCCCGCTGGAGTGGCTGCCCGCCCCGGCCGGGGTGCTCGCCTTCCGCCGGGCACCCGGCCTCGTCTGCGTGGTCAACCTCGCCGACACCCCGGCCGCCCTGCCCGACCACGCGTACGTCCTGCTCGCCAGCGGCGCCCTCGACGCCGAGGGGCGCCTCCCGGCCGACACCGCGGTGTGGCTGCGGGCGTGAGCGGCGGGCGTGGTCCGGACGCGACCGGAGCGGGCCGGGGGAGCCCGCGCGGCGCGCGCCGTCGGGGAGGCGTACGCCGGTGATGACGGCCGACGACGTGCTGGCCGTCCTCGGCCTGCTGGGGCGCGCGGGCGCCGAGGTGTGGGTCGAGGGCGGCTGGGGCGTGGACGCGCTGGTGGGGGAGCGGACCCGTGAGCACCGGGACCTCGATCTGGCCCACCGCCGTGAGCAGGAGCCGCTGGTGCTGGCGGCGCTTGCGGCGGTGGGCTTCACCGAGACCCTCGACCAGCGGCCCGTCCGGTTCGTGGTCACCCACCCCGACGGCCGGGCGATCGACCTGCACCCGCTGGAGGTCGCGCCCGACGGTTCCGCCGTCCAGGCCTCGTTCGACCCGGAGCGGCCGTTCCCGTACCCCGCGGCCTGCTTCGTGACGGGGGTGATCGGCGGGGTCACCGTGCCCTGTGTCTCCGCCGGGCAGCAGATCTTCTTCCACCAGGGCTATCCGCCGCAGGAGCGCGACCTGCACGACCTGGCACTCCTGCGGCGCCTGCCCGGCATCACCGGCCTCGGCCCCGTCCCCGACCCTGCCCCCGGCCCCGATCCCGGCGACGGGCCCGGTGGCCGGTGACCCCGGTCCGCCGGGTCAGGCGGGCCGGGGTTCCAGCAGCGCCATCAGCGCCCGCGCCGCCGGACTGGTCGCGCGGGTCGGCGGCAGCAGCGCGACCGTTTCGTACACCACCTCGCGCGTGCCCTTCATCGGCAGCGCGGTGAGGGACTCCCGCTTGTACCGGAAGTGCCGGGGGACGACCGCCACGCCCAGGTTCTCGTCCACCAGGTCCAGCAGGCTGTGCACGTCGTTGACCTCCAGGGCCACGGTCCGCCCGACCCCGGCCGCCGCGAACGCCGCGTCGGTGGCCCGGCGCGGCCCCCAGTCCGGGTGGAAGTCCACGAACACCTCGTCGGCGACGTCCTCCGGCGACAGCGCCGCCGCGTCCCGGGCCAGCCGGTGGTCGGGATGGCACAGCACGTACATCGCCTCGCCCGCCAGCGGCGCCGAGCGCAGCTGGTCGGTGTCGGCCTGGGTGCGGTAGGCGAAGGCGAGGTCCAGCCGCCCCGCGGCCACCTCCTCGGCGAGCGCGCCCGAACCGGACTGCCGCAGCCGGATCTCCACGTCCGGGTGGCGGCGCCGGAAGGCGGCCAGCAGCCCGGCCACGTTCACCCCGGCGATGCACTGCTCGGTGCCGACGGAGAGGGTGCCGCGCACCACGCCCTGCACCGCGGCCACCGCCTCGTGCGCGGCCCGGACCTGCGCGAGGATGCGCTCCGCCTCCGCCAGCAGCGCGCGGCCCGCCTCGGTGAGCGTCACCCGGCGGGTGGTCCGCACGAACAGCGGCGCCCGCAGCTCCCGCTCCAGCGCCCGGATGGACGCGGACAGTCCCGACTGGGACACCATGAGCCGCTCGGCCGCCCGGGTGAAGTGCTGGTCCTCGGCGACGGCGACGAAGTGCTGGAGATGGCGCAGTTCCATGATTGAGAAGCGTAGCCGCTGAATACCATCGGATTCTTCTGTTGGACCACTACCCGCAGGTGGCACCAGAGTGGAACACCGGGGAAGACGGTCCGGAGGGTGACGCCCCCGCACCGCCCGATCCCCGAGCCGCCCGCCACCCCGAGCCAACCCCTCATGGAGTCGCGTTGTACACCGCACACCCCGACCGCTACGCGGACCTGCCCTACCGCCGCACCGGACGCAGCGGGCTGAAGCTCCCCGCGCTCTCGCTCGGACTGTGGCACAACTTCGGCCCGGACCGGCCGGTCGAGACGCAGCGCGCCATCCTGCGCCGCGCCTTCGACCTCGGCATCACCCACTTCGACCTCGCCAACAACTACGGCCCGCCGCCCGGCGCCGCCGAGTCCGCCCTCGGCGAGGCCCTGAAGGCGGACTTCGCCCCGTACCGCGACGAGCTGGTGATCTCCACCAAGGCGGGCTACCTGATGTGGCCCGGCCCGTACGGCGAGTGGGGCTCCCGTAAGTACGTGCTGTCCTCCCTGGACCAGAGCCTGGGCCGGCTCGGCCTCGACCACGTCGACATCTTCTACTCGCACCGCTTCGACCCGGAGACTCCGCTGGAGGAGACGATGGGCGCCCTGCACTCGGCGGTGCAGCAGGGCAAGGCGCTCTACGTCGGCGTCTCGAACTACTCCGCCGAGCAGACCCGTGAGGCCGCCCGCATCCTGGGCGAGCTGGGCACCCCGCTCCTCATCCACCAGCCGCGCTACTCGATGCTGGACCGCCGCCCGGAGGACGAGGGCCTGCTGGACGCCCTGGACGAGCTGGAGGTCGGCTCGATCGTCTACTCCCCGCTGGAGCAGGGCCTGCTCACCTCCCGCTACCTCGACGGCATCCCGGAGGGCTCGCGCGCGGCGAGCGACAGCCCGTTCCTGAACTCCGACGCGGTCACCGGCGAGCTGGTCGCCCGGCTGCGCGCGCTGAACGAGATCGCCGCCGGGCGCGGCCAGTCCCTGGCGCAGCTCGCCCTCGCGTGGGTGCTGCGCGGCGGCCGGGTCACCTCCGCCCTGGTGGGCGCGAGCAGCCCCGAACAGCTGGAGGACAGCGTGCGCACGCTCGGCAACCTCGGCTTCGACGAGGCGGAGCTGGCCCGGATCGACGAGGTCATCAAGGGCTGAGCCGTCCGCCCGCCACGGCGGGGGTCGTCGACGCGCCAAGAAAGCGACGTACTTCGGCCAGATCACAATGCGCCGCCGTTCCGTCCGGAATCCCGGTCGGGGCGGCGGCGCATTCCGTGTCCCGGCCCGTTCCGCTGTTTCCGTTTGCCGCCCGCGGAGCCCTCTGCGCGCCGCATTCCGGTATTCCGACCCTGGTGGAACCCGCGTATCGCGCGGAATTCATCATTCCGCCGAGGTGGCCCCCGGTACCCCGCCGGTCTGCGGATCTTCGCCCCGGTGCCTGCCCCGCGTTCGGGACTTGACGCCACGGCCGGAGCCCCGCCCTATTCCGGCCATGAGCATTTCCGAATATGCCAGGAGACTGGCCGGAAAACCGTGGTGACAGTGTTTCAGCAGTCAACATACTCGAATCCAAGGGGCAGTTCACCCCGACAGGAGCCGCACGGAAAGCGAGGCCCGCGCCCGCGAGCGACCCACGGGGGAGAAGGACGTGCACGACGAATTCCTGTGCCATGTCACCGCGTACGGAGTCTGCGGCGGCCGCCGGATCGGCGTACCGCTCGGCACCTACCGGGCGCCCACGCTCGCCCTCGCCCTGTGGTGGCTGCGCGACCGGGCCACCTGGATCGCCGAACGCCTCGACCCGAGCCCCGAGGCCCCGCACGTCCCGTCCCGCGCCCTCGTCCCCGTGGCCGACACGGTGCCCGACGTGCCCGCCCTGCTGCGGACCTGGTGCGCCGACGTCGGCCGCCAGCAACTGGTCGCCGACGAGCTGGCCGGGGGACGGCTGATCCGGATCGCCGTCAGCGACGACACCACCGAGTACGAACTGCTCGCCGAGTCCGTGGACGCCCTGCGCATGCAGCGCACCCTCCCCGCCCTGGTGGTCCCGGTCGGCTGACCCCGGCTTGCGCTCCGGGGGCGTCCTCCCCCCGTCCGCCTCTGCCCGTCCCGCGCGGTCGCACCCGCTCTCGCCCGGCGCACAAGGGTGCGAATCGATAGAATTCCGGCATGGCGGAGCGGCCGGCGGCGCCCACGGCGCCCGAACTCGTGGTGGAGACCGAGTCGGGCTCCACGGTGATGATCCCGGTCCGCGACTACCACGTCGGCCGCGACCCCCTCTGCGACGTCGTCCTCGACGACGCCCGCGTCTCCTGGCACCACGCCGTCCTGCGCCCCGCGGGCGACCACTGGACCCTCCGCGACGAGGACAGCACCAACGGCACCTACGCCGACGGCCACCGCGTCCGCGCCCACGACGTCGGCCCCGGCTGCGTCCT
Organism: Streptomyces sp. NPDC091281; assembly: GCF_044757425.1. Classification (NCBI taxonomy): domain Bacteria; kingdom Bacillati; phylum Actinomycetota; class Actinomycetes; order Kitasatosporales; family Streptomycetaceae; genus Streptomyces; species Streptomyces sp. NPDC091281. Next base: position 46,718 of record NZ_JBIVUY010000012.1, read on the forward strand.
CAGGTTCGGCAGCCCGCACGACGGACCCAGCGCCGTCCTCACCGGCCGCCCCGCGCCCGCCCCGCAGCGCCCGTCGGCCGTCGCCGACCCGGCCCACACCGGCACGTTCCGGCAGCCCACCACGGTCCGCCCGCTGCCCGCCCGCACCGTCCGCATCGGCCGCGCCCCCGACAACGACCTCGTCGTCGACGACCTCGTCGTCTCCCGCCACCACGCCGAACTGCGCGCCCTCGCCGACGGCGGCTACGAGATCGCCGACCTCGGCAGCCACAACGGCACCTATCTCAACGGCCTGCCCGTCACCGCCGCCCCGCTCGGCCCCGGCGACGTCGTCGGCATCGGCCACTCCGCGTTCTGCCTGGTCGGCGACGAACTCCAGGAGTACGTCGACACCGGCGAGGTCTCCCTCGACGTCCAGGACCTCACCGTCGCCGTCGACCGCGGCCGAAAGGTCCTCCTCGACCACGTCTCCTTCCCGGTGGGCGAGAAGTGCCTCCTCGCCGTCGTCGGCCCGAGCGGCGCCGGGAAGTCCACCCTGCTCGGCGCCCTCACCGGCCAGCGCCCCGCCGACCACGGCACCGTCGTCTACGACGGCCGCGACCTCTACCGCGACTACGCCGAACTCCGCCAGCGCATCGGCCTGGTCCCGCAGGACGACATCCTCCACCCCCAGCTCACCGTCCGCGCCGCCCTCACCTACGCCGCCGAACTCCGCTTCCCGCAGGACACCGCGCGCGCCGAACGCCGCGCCCGGGTCGAGGAGGTCATCCGCGAACTCGGCCTGGACCAGCGCGCCGACCAGCACGTCCACAGCCTCTCCGGCGGCCAGCGCAAGCGGGTCAGCGTCGCCCTCGAACTGCTCACGAAGCCCTCCCTGCTCTTCCTCGACGAGCCGACCTCCGGCCTCGACCCCGGCATGGACCGCTCGGTGATGCACATGCTGCGCGGCCTCGCCGACGACGGCCGCACCGTCATCGTCGTCACCCACAGCGTCCTCAGCCTCGACGTCTGCGACCGCCTCCTCGTCCTCGCCCCCGGCGGCAAGGTCGCCTACTACGGCCCGCCCGGCGACGCCCTCGCCTTCTTCGGCTTCGCCGAGTGGCCCGAGGCGTTCGAGGCCTTCGAACGCGACCGGGACCGCGACTGGGCCGGGCAGTACGCCGACGCCCCCGAGAGCCGCCGCTACGTCCTCGACGCCGCCGTGCAGCCCCCGATGCCCTCCTCCGGCCCGGTCACCGTCCCGCCGCCGCCCCGCCCCCGCAGCTGGCCCGCCCAGCTCGGCACCCTCGTGCGCCGCTACACCGCCGCCCTCGCCGCCGACCGCACCTTCCTCGTCATCATGATCGCCCTGCCGTTCGTGATGGGCGCCATGGCCCGCGCGCTCGCCGGGAGCGAACTGACCCGCGACACCGCGATGAACGCGCTGCTGATCCTCTGCGTCGGCGGCGTCCTCACCGGCGCCGCCAACGCCGTCCGCGAACTCGTCAAGGAACGGGTGATCTACCGGCGCGAACGCGCCGTCGGCCTGTCCAGATCCGCCTACCTCATGTCCAAGGTCGTCGTCCTCGGCACCGTCACGATCGTCCAGGCGGTCGTGCTCACCCTGGTCGCCCTCCTCGGCGTCGACCTCAACACCCCCGGCGGCGAGGGCGTGCTCATGCCGCCCCTGATCGAGATCACCGTCGCCGTCGCCCTCCTCGCCTTCACCGCGATGATGCTCGGCCTGCTGGTCTCCGCCCTGGTCCGCAAGGAGGAGGTGACGATGCCGCTGCTGGTCCTCCTCGCCATCGTGCAGGTGGTGTTCTGCGGCGCGCTGCTCTCCCTCGACGGGGTGCCCGGACTGGAGCAACTGGCCTGGCTGGTGCCGTCGCGCTGGGCGTTCGGCGCCATGGCGGGCACCCTCGACCTGGCCCGGATCGTCCCCGGCGACCTCACCGGCGACCCCCTCTTCGACCACTCGGCGGGGGTGTGGCTGCTCGACGTGGGCATGCTCGTCGTGCTCTCCGTCCTCTTCGGCGTGATCGTGGCCCGGCTGCTGCGCCGCCACGAACCCGCCGTGATGCGGAAGTAGGCCGTCCCATGCCCGAACCGACCACCCCGGCCACCCCCGGCACCCCGGCCACCCCCGGCTTCCGGCCCACGCACGTCGTGCCCCAGCGCGGCCTGCCCGCCTGGGAGGCCCCCGACCCCGCCCGCCCCACCGTCCCCCTCGACCCGCTGCTGCCCGTACGGCTCGTGGAGCGGCGCGGCGACTGGGGCCGCGTGCTGTGCTCCAACGGCTGGTCGGCCTGGGTCGACGGCCGCCACCTCGTCGCCGTCCCGCAGGACCCGCCCCTGGCCGGGGACCCCCTCACCACCACCGACGACCTGCTGCCCCTGCTGGCCCGCGCCGAGGACGCCCTCGCCCGCTACCGGGCCGCCGTCACCGACCTCGCCGCCGGTTCCCTCGACGGCGAGACCTTCCGCCGCCGCGTCCAGGACCTGCGGATCGGGGCCGTCGTCGACGCCGGGTCGGTCTGGCTGTACGACGCCGACGGCGCCTGCTGGGCGTACGGCGAGGGCGCGCGCCGCACGACGTACGCCACCGACGCGCCGCCCGCGACCGGCGACCCGGCCGCCGCCGACCCCGGCCACCGGGACGCGCCGGAAGCCGGGGACGCGCCGGACGCCCCGCCGCCCGACCTCGGGCACGCCCCGACCCGGATCGTCACCCCCGACGGTGACCGCCGGTGACCCACGGGACGGAACCGTTCGCCGGGCGCGCCGTCGACCCGGCCGGCCGGCAGGTGGCGGGCTACCGCGTCGAGGAGGAGATCGGCCGCGGCGGCATGGCCGTCGTCTACCGCGCCCGCGACCTGCGCCTCGACCGCACCGTCGCGCTGAAACTGCTCGCGCCCGAACTCGCCCGCAACGACATCTTCCGCAAGCGCTTCACCCACGAGTCACGGGTCGCCGCCGCCATCGACCACCCGCACATCGTCCCCGTCTACGAGGCCGACGAGACCGACGGCGTCCTCTACATCGCCATGCGCTACGTCGCGGGCAGCGACCTGCGCCACCTCCTGGACCGCACCGGCCCGCTGCCCCCGGCCACCGCCGTCCGCATCGCCGCGCAGGTCGCCTCCGCCCTCGACGCGGCCCACGAGCACGGCCTGGTCCACCGGGACGTCAAACCCGGCAACATCCTCGTCGCGCGCGGCACCGACAGCGACCACCCCGAGCACGTCTACCTCACCGACTTCGGCCTCACCAAGAAGTCGCTCTCCCTGACCGGCTTCACCACCGTCGGCCAGTTCGTCGGCACCCTCGACTACGTCGCCCCCGAACAGATCTCCGGCCGCCCCGCCGACGGCCGCTGCGACGTCTACGGCCTCGCCTGCGTCGTCTACGAGACCCTCGCCGGGCACCCCCCGTTCCGCCGCGACGACGACATGGCCCTGCTCTGGGCCCACCAGTACGACGACCCGCCGCCCCTCACCGCCGCCCGCCCCGACCTGCCCGCCGGGGTCGACCAGGTGTTCGCGCGCGCCCTCGCCAAGACCCCCGACGAGCGGTACGGCACCTGCCGTGCCTTCATCGGCGACCTCCGCGCGGCGGGACCCGGCGGACCCCGCCCCGACCACCCGCCGACCCAGGTCGTCACGGGCCTGCCCGGCGCGGGGGAGCGGGACGCACCCTCCGGCACCGGTCCGGGCGCCGTGCCCCCGGCCGCCCCGAAGTCCCCGCCCGCCTGGGCGTCCCCGGTCCTGCACCCCCCGACCGCCTGAGGCTCCCGACCGCCGCACGAGTCTCCGGACCGCTGGAGTCCCCCGACCGCCTGCGGATGCTCAGGCGCGCCGTCCGCCCCGGCCCACCGGGTGGCGCTCACCCGCGTCCACGCGCCCGTGCCCCGCCGTGCCCCGCGCGAGCAGCGCCCCCAGGAACCCGGCGACCAGACCCCACAGCGCGGCCAGTCCGACGGCCGACCACACCCGGGGGCGCAGGAACACGTCCCCGCCGAGCCCGGAGCCGCCGATGCCGGAGATGCCGAACAGGGACAGCCCGTAGTGCGCGGAGATCCGGCCGACCAGGCACACGGCCAGCACCGTCAGCGCCAGCGCCACCGCCATCCGCACCGCGTGCCGCCAGGCGGGCGTACCGGCCGGGGAACGCGCCGCCATCACGAACGCCGCCCCCAGCAGCAGCACCGCCTCCACCGCGACCAGCCACCACACCCGCCCGTCCTGCTCGGCGAGCGTGCCCAGGTCGACCGTGGCGGTGTCCTCGCCGCGCAGGACGGCGTCCAGGACGTGCGGCATCGGCAGCCCGAACGGGCCCTCCACCCGGCCGTCCCAGGTCGCGCCCAGCCCCACGGTGAACGCGAGCCACACCAGGTTGGGCAGCCCCAGGAGCACCACGGCGAGCGCGTCCGCCGGATCACCGCGGGTCGCCGCCACCACCAGTGCCACGACCAGCCCGAGCACCACCCAGGCGAGCAGCAGCGCCACCATCGCGTACGCCGCCGGGCGCACCGACGCCTGGAAGCGGAGCAGCGCGCGCGGCAGCGGCGCCCCGCCGGACACCAGCAGGGCCAGCACCAGCACGCCCGCGAGCCACACCAGGCCCACCAGCACGGTCAGCGGCACATCGGTGGTGAACCCGACCTTCGGCGCCACCCCGAACACGTCTCCGAGGGCGTCGAGGCTGTCGTCGCCCAGGGACACCGCGAACGTCTGCCGGGCGCCGAAGGCCAGGCCCAGCAGCCCGAGCAGCCACACCACGGCGACCCGCAGCGCCCAGCCGCCCAGCTCGGCCGCCCGGGCGACGGCCCGGTGCCGCAGCGGGCGCAGGAAGGCGTACGCGGTCACCAGCGCGCCGACCAGGGTCACGGAGAGCGGCATCACGGTCATCCCGGCCCGCGTCCCGGCGAGGTCACCGGCGTTCCCGGACAGCTCGACCGAGCCGCCGACGGCCGTGACCACGGTCGCGGCGACCACGCGGGGAAACGCGGTGTCGGGCAGGTCCGCCGCACCGGCCGCCCACAGGCCCAGAGCGGCCGTGACGCACATCGACAGCAGCCCGGCGAGCGCCGTACCGGCCGCCTGGGGCCAGCCGTGGCGGGCCACTGCCTGGTCGGCGGGGGTGCGCGGGCTCACCCTGTTCACGCTAGGCAGGCTTCCGGCGGACCGCCTGTCGGGAGGAGCGTCCGCGTCCGCTTGCGGGCCGCGCCGGACCGGGGCACACAATGAGGATGTTGCGCACAAAAGGGGCATCGGGCGTCGCTCGCGCGGCCCACAGCCTCGCGGGACCACCACGTCGGGAGTGCCAGTGACCGTGGAACCACCGTCCTCCGGCCGCCCCACGGGCCCGCCGTCCGGCCCGCTCTCCGGCCCCTCCCAGCCCCCCTCGGGCCCGCCCACCGAACCCCCCGCATCCGGCGGCGGCCCCGTGCCCCCGCCCGGCGACGGCTCCGGAGGCGGCGTCCCGCCCGGCTCCCCGTCCTCACCCGGTTCCGCGCCCGGCGGGCCGTCCGGACCGCACCGGCCGTGGTGGCGGTCCGTACCGCGCGTCGCGGTCCTCGCCGCCGTCCTCGTCGTCGCCGTGGTCCTCGGCGTCGTCCTCACCCGTTCGGGTGACAGCGGCGGCTCCGGCTCCGGTTCCGGGGACTCCGGCGGCAGCGGCGAGGTCTTCCTCCAGGCCGCCGACAAGACCGGCCCGGACCCCTTCACCGAGTCCAGCGCCACCGACTCCTCCGCCCCGCCCGCCTCGCTCTCCCCGGCCCCCTCGGCGTCCGCCAACACGGTGCGCGGCGTCGACGGCGGCGCCCCCGGCCTCTACGGCGGCACCCGGGACGTCGCCTCCTGCGACGTGGAGAAGCAGGTCGACGCCCTGCGGGCGGCCCCCGCGAAGAACCGGGCGTTCGCCTCCGTCGCCGGGGTCGCCCCCGACCGGGTCCCGGCCTATCTGCGCGCCCTCACCCCGGTCCAGCTCCGCATGGACACCCGCGTCACCAACCACGGCTACCGCGACGGCACCGCCACCCCCTACCAGGCCGTCCTCCAGTCCGGCACCGCCGTCCTCGTCGACGCGCACGGCGTGCCCCGGGTCCGCTGCGCCTGCGGCAACCCGCTGACCCCGCCCGTCGCCCAGCAGGGCACCCTGAAGCGCACCGGCGACTCCTGGCCCGCGTACCGGCCCTCCGACGTCGTCGTGATCACCCCGTCCACCACGGTCGTGGACGTCTTCGTGCTGTACGACCCCGACGACAAGGGCTGGTTCACCCGCGAGCGCGGCGACACCGGCGGCAAGGACCGCCCCACCGACCGGCCCTCGAAGCCCGCCGAACCGTCCCGCAGCGCGTCGTCGTCGGCCGAGCCCTCCGGGTCGCCGGACACGTCGACGTCGCCGCCCGCCTCGGAGAGCCCCGCCACGGACAGCCCGGCACCGCCCTCGGACTCCGGGACGCCCAGTTCCGAGGCGCCGCCGCCGTCCGGGCCGTCCACCGAGCCGGAGAGCGCGGGCGGCTCCACCCCCGAGCAGCCCGGCGGCGACACCCCGCAGTCGGCGCCGTCCACCGCCGATCCGGCCGGTCCCGGCGGATCACCGCTGCTGTGACCGGCGCCATGGCGTTCCGGCGGAAGCCGGGGGGACTGCCCGCGCCGGTCGGGGGTAGGGGGAGAGGTGCAGCAGCGTCCGGCCTGGTCCGGCCTGGTTCGGCCTCGGAGAGAGAACGGCATGATCGAGCACCTGGATTGGGCAGTGATACCGACCGACTTCGACGTACCCGTGGAACCGCTGCGCCGGACGGCGCACTACACCGGCGAACCCGGGTCCATCGCGGAGGCCCGGTCCTTCGCGGCGCACTTCGTCGAGCAGCTCAGGACGGAGTGGTGCGCCACGGTCGACACCCGGGTCAGCGAGGAGGTCATGCTCGTCGTCAGCGAGCTGGTCACCAACGCCGACCGGCACACCGGCGGCCCGTACATCCTTGAGCTGGAGGGCACGGAGGCCTCGGTGTCGGTGTCGGTCTACGACAGCAGCGACACGCTCCCGGTGCGCTACCCGCGCGATCCGCGCCGCATCGGCGGCCACGGACTGGAGATCGTGCACGCCGTCGCCGCCGAGGTCACCGCCGAGCGCATCCCGGTCGGCAAGCGGGTACGCGCCGTGCTGCGCCTCGCGCGCGGATGAAGGTGACGCGCTCGCTCTCCGCGCGCGAGTGAGTCCGTGGCGTCCGGTGGCGTCCGCCTCAGGCGACGTCGAGGTCGCCGAGCATTCCTTCGCGCAGGTTGCCGATGATCCGCTTGATCAGGCGGGAGACGTGCATCTGGGAGCAGCCGAGCCGCTCGCCGATCTCCGCCTGGGTGGCCTCCTCCACGAACCGCAGGTGGAGGATCTCGCGGTCCCGCTCGCTGAGCCGGGCCATCAGCGGGGCGAGCGTGTGGAAGTCCTCGACGAGCCGCAGCCCGTCCTCCTCCACGCCGAGGAAGTCGGCGAGGACCGCCTCGCCGCCCTCGGCGCCGTCACCGGTCAGCGCGGCGTCGAGCGAGGAGGAGTTGTAGCCGTTGGAGGCGATCTGGGCCTCGACGACCTCGCGCTCGGTGAGGTTCATCAGCGTGGCCAGCTCGGCGACCGTCGGTTCGCGGTCCAGCCGTCCGGCCAGCTCGTCGCGCGCCTTGGCCAGCTCGACGCGGAGTTCCTGGAGCCGCCGGGGCACGTGGACCGCCCAGGTGGTGTCCCGGAAGAAGCGCTTGATCTCGCCCACGATGTAGGGCAGCGCGAAGGAGGTGAACTCGACCTCGCGCGCGATCTCGAACCGGTCGATGGCCTTGATCAGGCCGATCATCCCGGTCTGGACGACGTCCTCCATGTCGTCGCCGCGACCCCGGAACCGTCCGGCCGCGAACCGCACCAGCGACATGTTCATCTCGATGAGGGTGTTGCGCGCGTACTGGTACTCGTGCGTGCCCTCCTCCAGCTCGGTCAGCCGGCGGAAGAAGTGACGCGACAGCTCACGGGCGTCACGGGGCGCCACCCGCCTCGGGTCCTCGACTCCCGGCAGCGGCGTTCCGTCCGCGACGGCCTCGGCGGCGTCCTCGACGACCTGTGCCTGCGACCCGGTCACGGCGGTGTGCATAGCCTCTCCCCACGAAAGTCACGGTTCGACGTCCGATGTGTTCGGTGCGTGAGGGGCCCCGTCCACCGAGGCCCATTCATAGGGCGCGTACCCCGAGTCGGCGGACTCATGCACACCTTTCTCCGCCGGATCGAAATTTCTCCGCCCCGCTCCCCACTTCGTCTCCCCCCGCTCCGTCCCTGCCCGTGCGCGCGGCGCGCGTCCGGGTCAGGCCGTGCGCCGGGCCAGGATCAGTTCATGCAGGTAGCGCTTGGTGATCCGGCCGCCGTACCGGGTCTCGATCAGGCCGCGCAGACACGCGAGGAGCCCCCGGCGGGACGGCGCGTCGAGCGCGAGATGCCCCGAGTACGTGAGCAGCACCTCCACGTACGCGTCCGCCGTGTACGTGATGTCCTGGGTGTGCCGGTGCGCGACGACGTCCGTCAGCAGTCCGCTCCCGGTCAGCTCCCCGGTGTCCGTGGCGGTCGCCTCCGCCGCCGCCAGGCGCAGGCCGGGCGGGGTGGCCGGGTCCCAGCGCTCGTAGCAGGACTGCGCCTCGGCGAAGAAGCCGTCGCTGCCGCCCGCGACGTGGTGCGTGGTGACCAGGGCCAGCAGGCCGCCGGGGCGCAGTACCGCCGCCGCGCGCCCGACCCGGTCCGCCGGGTCGAGCCAGTGGAAGGCGGTCGCACACGCCACCAGGTCGAAGAGGCCGGGCTGGTCGGCCGGGGGCCGCCACCGCTCGAAGTCGCCCACCACGACCTCCGCGCGCGGGAACCCGGCGAGGTTGCGCCGCGCCACGGCGGCCAGCGCCGGACCCCGTTCCACGGCGGTGAGCCGGCAGGCGGTCGCCGCCAGCGGCCGGGTCAGCTGCCCCGTGCCGGGACCGATCTCCAGCACCCGGCTCGCCGGTCCGAGCCGCGCGGCACGCACCAGCCGCTCGACCAGCGCCGGGGGATAGCGCGGTCGGACCCGGTCGTACCGCTCCGCGACCGTGTCGAACGTGTCCCGCAGCTCCATCTCCGCCCCCTGCCCTTCCGCCGCTCCCGAGACCGAGGCCCGAGGCCGGTCGCGCGAGCCCGGACGCCCGAGGCCGAACTTCCGAGGGCAGGGCCCCGTGTCCGTCTCCCGCGTCCCGTCTGCCGCGTCCCGTGTCCCGGTGTCGTCAGGGAAGGATTCTGACCGCCACGTCCCCCTCGCGCGCCGGTTTCCCTGAGGGCGGAACCCGCACCCCTTCCCCCGGCGGGCCGTCCTCCTAGGCTGGGACGGTGAGCAACCAAGCGCCGCAGCAGCCGCAGCAGCACAGGCCGGACCGAGCCCCCGCCCCCGTGCCGGACCGGGCGCGGGTGATCCCGCTGCGCCCCACCGCGCACCGCCCTCCCGCGCACCGTTCCGAGACGCCCCGCCGTGAGACGCCCCGCCGCGAGACGCCCCGTCCGGGATTCGCGCGCCCCGAGCCCGCCGGACCCGTGGTCCCGCGTCCCGAGCCAGGGCCGCCCGTTCCCCGCGCGCCCCGCGAGCCGCTCTGGCGTGACCTGGTCGGTGACGTCCTGCGCCGCGAACGCCGGGCCCAGGGCCGCACGTTGAAGGACGTCGCCGACACGGCCCGGATCTCGATGCCGTACCTGTCGGAGGTGGAGCGGGGCCGCAAGGAGGCCTCCTCGGAGGTCCTCGCGGCCGCCGCCCACGCCCTCGGCCTCACCCTCGGCGACCTCCTGGCCCGCGCCCAGGGCGAACTGGTCCGGGTCACCGGCCAGATCAGCGGTCCCCTCACCGGCCAGGTCGGCAGCCAGGTCACAGGCCGGGCCGCGCCGACCGCCCACGGGGGACCCTCCTCGTCGTACGACGGGCTCTGCCTGGTCGCCTGACCGGTGCCGGCGGAGCGGGCCGGCGTCTCACCGCCGGGTGAGACGCCGGCTCAGCACCTCGTCCGCCAGCCCGTACGCCACCGCCTCCTCGGCGGTGAACACCTTGTCGCGGTCCATGTCGGCGCGCAGGGTGCTCAGGTCGTGCCGGGTGTGGCGGGCGAGGACGTCCTCCACCTGGGAGCGGATGCGCACCATCTCCTGGGCCTGGAGCGCCAGATCCGACACCGTGCCCTGGCGGCCGCCGCTGGCGGGCTGCCCGAGCAGCACCCGCGCGTGCTCCAGCACGAACCGCCGCCCCGGGTCGCCGCCCGCGAGCAGCACCGCCGCCGTGGAGGCCGCCTGCCCGACGCAGAAGGTCGAGATCGGCGCCTGGACGAACGTCATCGTGTCGTAGATCGCCATGAGCGACGTGTACGAGCCGCCGGGGGAGTTGATGTACAGGGCGATCTCCTGCTCCGGCGCGGAGGACTCCAGGTGCAGGAGCTGCGCGATGACGACGTTGGCGACGCCGTCGTCGATCTCCGTGCCGAGGAAGATGATCCGCTCCGAGAGCAGCCTGCTGTAGACGTCGTAGGAGCGCTCGCCCTGCGGGGTCCGCTCGACGACGTTCGGAATCGTGTACGTCCCCATGGTCACAGTCCCATCCGTCGCTTCGACGTGCCCGGCTGCACGTCGGCCAGGGTCTCCACGACCCGGTCGACGATGCCGTACTCGCGGGCCTGCTCGGCGGTGAACCAGCGGTCGCGGTCGCCGTCGCGCGAGATGGTCTCCGGGGTCTGGCCGGTGTGCTCGGCGGTGATCCGCTCGATGGTCCGCTTGGTGAACTCCAGGTTCTCGGCCTGGATCTCGATGTCGGCGGTGGTGCCGCCGATCCCGGCCGACGGCTGGTGCATCATCACGCGGGCGTTCGGCAGCGCGTACCGCTTGCCGGGCGCGCCGACGCTCAGCAGGAACTGGCCCATGCTGGCGGCGAAGCCCATGGCGAGGGTGGACACGTCGTTCGGGATCAGCCGCATCGTGTCGTAGACGGCGAGCCCGGCGTGCACCGAGCCGCCGGGGCTGTTGATGTACAGGGCGATGTCGGTGCGCGGGTCCTCCGCCGACAGCAGCAGCAACTGGGCGCACACCCGGTTGGCGGACACCTCGTCGACCTGGGTGCCGAGCAGCACGATGCGGCGGCCGAGGAGCTGGGCGGCGAGCTGGTCGTCGAAGCGGGAGGCGGGGGTGTCGCCCTCCTCGGCGCGGGGCGCGAAGGCGGTGTGTGCGGTCATCGGATCTCCTCGTCGGTGGCGGACGGGACGGCGGCGGACGCGCCGTCCCCCTCACTGTCGGCCCGTGCGGTCGCCCGGCGGAGCGTTCTCTGCCCCCGGCAGATTCGCTGCGGGCAGAGCCGGTCCGGACCCGTGCGGGCAGCGCCCGTCCGGGCCCTCTGCGGGAGCCGTCCGTGGCGGGTTCGCGGGTTCTTCGCGTGGCGGCGATGAGTTTCGGACGCCGGGCCGGTCGACACTGACGACCCCGCTCCACCCGCCGCAGACCCCCGGAGGAACCCATGACCGCCGACGGATTCGTGACCTGTCTCTGGTTCGACGACCAGGCCGAGGAAGCCGCCGCCTACTACGTGTCGATGTTCAAGAACTCGCGGCTCGGTGCCGTCAGCCGCTACACCGAGGCGGGCCCCGGCACGCCCGGCAGCGTCCTCACCGTGGAGTTCACGGCGAACGGCCAGCAGTTCGTCGCGCTCAACGGCGGCCCGCTGTTCACCTTCAGCGAGGCGGTCTCCTTCCAGATCATGTGCGACGACCAGGACGAGGTCGACCACTACTGGGACACGTTCGTCGAGACCGGCGGCCAGCCCGGCCCGTGCGGCTGGCTCAAGGACCGCTACGGCCTGTCGTGGCAGGTCGTGCCCACCGAACTGATCGCCCTGACGACCGACCCGGACCAGGAGAAGGCCGGGCGCGCCACCCAGGCCATGCTCACCATGCACAAGATCGACCTGGCCGCCGTACGACGGGCCCACGACGGGGAGTAGCCGCCGCCCGGGAGGCGCCCCGCGCCCTGCCCCCGCGCCTGTCTCCCCGCCCGCCCCGCCTGCCCGCCCGGCGCCGCTCCCGGCGCGCGCCGGGGCGGGCGCGTGGCTAGCGTGAGGAGGACACCCCGGATCCCCGACCGCCCGACCGGATCCCCGACCGCCCGAGACCGTCCCACCCGGAACCCGGAGGGCCGCCACCATGGCCGTGCAACCTGAGGGAGCCCCCTGCTGGGCCGACGCGATGTTCAGCGACGTCGAGGGGGCCAAGAGCTTCTACGGCGCCGTCCTCGGCTGGACCTTCGGCGAGTCCTCGTCGGAGTACGGCAACTACACGCAGGCCTACGCCAAGGCCGACGCGGTCGCCGCCGTCGTCCCGCCGATGCCCGGCCAGGAGGGCCAGTCCGCCTGGTGCCTTTACTTCGCCTCCGACGACGCCCACGCCACCGCCGCCCGCGTCCGTGAGCACGGCGGCGAGGTGCTGATGGAGCCCATGCAGGTGGGCGAGTTCGGCACGATGTGCCTGGCCCGCGAGCCCAGCGGCGCCGTGTTCGGCCTGTGGCAGGCGGGCGTCCACGAGGGCTTCGAGGCGACGGGCGTGCCCGGCGCCTACGCCTGGTCGGAGGTCTTCACCCGCGAGCCCGGCAAGGCCGACGACTTCTTCTCGGCCGTCTTCGGCTACCGCCAGCAGCAGATGGAGGACGACGGCGTCGACTTCCGCCTCTACGACCTCGGCGAACAGCCGCTGATGGGCCGGATGCGGATGACGGACGACTTCCCGCCCGAGGTGCCCTCGTACATCAACGTCTACTTCGCCGTCCCCGACTGCGACGCGGCCGTCGCGAAGGCGACCGAGCTGGGCGGGACGCTCCAGTTCGGGCCGATGGGCACCCCGTTCGGCCGGTTCGCCGCGCTCACCGACCCGCAGGGCGCCAACTTCTCGGTGATCGACCTGACCACCACGGAAGGCGACATGCCGAAGACGTCGTCGGTCCCGTAGGAGCGGACGGACCCGTCCGGACCCGGCCGGAGGGCCGGTCGGTCACCGCCCGTGACGGGTCCGGGCGGGCCCGCGCGGCGTGGCATGATCGGGCGCATGCGTGAACGTGTGGTGGCGGCCTGCGACGGTGCCTGCAAGGGAAACCCCGGTCCGGCGGCCTGGGCCTGGGTGATCTCCGACGAGTCCGAGGGCCCCGCCCGCTGGGAGGCGGGCCCGCTCGGCCGGGCCACCAACAACGTCGCCGAACTCACCGCGCTGGAGAAGCTGCTGGCCGCCGTCGACCCGGCGCTGCCGCTGGAGATCCGGATGGACTCCCAGTACGCGATGAAGGCCGTCACCACCTGGCTGCCCGGCTGGAAGCGCAACGGCTGGCGGACCGCCGCGGGCAAGCCGGTCGCCAACCAGGAACTGGTGGTCCGCATCGACGCCCTCCTCGACGGCCGCACCGTCGACTTCCGCTACGTCCCCGCCCACCAGGTCGACGGCGACCCCCTCAACGACTTCGCCGACCGCGCCGCCAGTCAGGCGGCCGTCGCCCAGGAACCGGCGGGCAGCGCCCTCGGCTCTCCCGCGCCGCCCGCCTCCCCGGACACCCCGAAGCCGAAGAAGACCGGCGCCGCCCGCACCGGCCGGGCCAAGCCGGGCCGGGGGAGCGGTGGTCCGGGGTCGGCGCGCACCATCAAGGCGAAGTTCGCCGGCCGCTGCGCCTGCGGGCGCCCCTACGCGGCCGGGGAGCAGATCGCCAAGAACGACCAGGGCTGGGGCCACCCCGACTGCCGTACGGCGGCCGCCGCCGGATGACACACGGGTGCCCCCGCCGGTTTTCCGGCGGGGGCACCCGTGCGTACGTCGGCGGGGGCGGTCAGTGGACCACGCCGCGCCAGCCGCCGCTCTCCTGGCCGCGCTCCTCGATGAACTCCTTGAAGCGCTTCAGGTCGCCCTTGGTCTGCCGCTTCACGAAGCCCAGCTTGTCCCCGACCGTCTCGGCCAGGCCCTCCGGCTGGAACTCCATCTGGAGCATCACCTTGGTGCGGGCGTCGTCGAGCCGGTGGAAGGTGACGACCCCGGCCTGCCGGGCCTCGCCCGCGACCGTCGTCCAGGCGACCCGCTCGTCCGGGATCTGCTCGGTGATCTCCGCGTCGAACTCGCGGTGCACGCCGCCGACGGACGTCACCCAGTGCGTCAGCGTGGTGCTGCGCTGCTCGATGCGCTCCACACCGCCCATGAACGCGGGGAACGTCTCGAACTGCGTCCACTGGTTGTAGGCCGTGCTGACCGGGACCTCTACCTCGATGGACTCCTCGACCTGTGTCACGGTCGGCGCCTCCTCAGCTGTGTCGTCGGGTGGTCGGCGCCCGGGTACCCGACCGCGGCGGCCGAAACCCCGGGCCCCCGCCCGGCGTCCGCTCAGTCGGTGTCGAACGTGTAGTGCGGGGTGTGGTCGAGCAGGTCCGCCGGGGTGCTGTCGTTCCACGGCTTCATCGTCTCGTTCAGGTCCACCACGTCCGGTGTCCCCGCCGCCGGGAGGTACGCCGAGGCCGGGTGCCGCCGCTGCCAGCGCGCCCACAGCCGGTCGACGTAGGCGTGGTGCAGCCAGAACACCGGGTCGTTGGGGGAGACCCCGGTGGCCATCTGCCCGCCGACCCACACATGCACCCGGTTGTGCAGGTTGACGCCCCGCCACCCCTCCAGATGGTTGCGGAACCCGTCCGACCCGCTGTTCCAGGGCGCCTGGTCGTACGTCGCCATCGCCAGCACCGAGTCCACGTCGGCCCGCGTCGGCAGCTCCCGCACGCCCGAGCCGAGCGCCCGGCGCAGATACGTCCGCCCGTCCACCCGGACCCGGATCGGCCAGTTCCCCGCCGCCTCCGCGAACGGGCCGTCGGTCACCCGGCCGTCCGAGCTGCGGCCGGTGCCGCCGAGGAAGTCCGGCCCCCACAGCGCCGCCCGCGCCGTGCGGTCCACCGACCAGTCCCAGTACGGCAGCGCCACCGAGGCGTCCACCGACTGCAGGGCCCGCTCGAACTCCAGCAGGAACCGGCGGTGCCAGGGCAGGAACGACGGCGAACGGTGGCCGGTGCGCTCGCCGTTGTCGGTGTCGCCGACGATGAACGCGTTGTGGGTGGTGACGAACGCGTCGTAGCGGCCGTCGCGTTTGAGGGCGAGGACGGCGGCGACGAACCGGCGCCTCTCGTCGGCGGTCAGGGCGGCCTGGTTCTTGCGGACGGTCATGTGCGGTGCTCCAACAGGTACGGGCGGACGGTCAGTTGGCGGGGAAGGGCAGCAGGCGCGCCCCCTGGAGTTCGTCGACGGCGGCGCGGGCGGCGGCGCGCGGGGTCGCCACCGGGTCGTAGTGGCTGATCACGCTGATCCACGTCCCGTCGGCGTTGCGCATGACGTGCAGTTCGACGTCGTCCACGAACACGGCGTATCGGCCGCCCGGTTGTCCGCCCCCGTGGTGCCCGCCGTGGTCCCCGCCGGGCCCGCCGCCGTGGTGACCGCCCCCGGTGGACGGACCGCCGCGTATCCGGCGGCCCCGGTAGACCTCGTCGAAGGGGGCCGGCCCGGTGGCGGCCGACGGCGGGCCGGCGTGCGGGTGACCGGCGCCGGGCGCGGGGGAGGGGACGTCGGCGGGCGCGGCGGTCGCGGCGACCGTTCCGGCCGCACCGGCGGTGGCGGCGAGAGCGGCCACGGCGGTGAGCGCGTGACGGCGGCTGAGCTGCGGCATACGGGATCTCCCGAGGTGTGCGGGGTGGGTGACCCCGCATGCCTATCCGCCGCCCTGGGAGCGGGAGAAATCCCGCGGAACCGGTTGGCCGTGATCAGGACAATCACGTACATGTCGTGCAGCCTTCAAGGAAGATGATCTTGGCGTGACAGGCGCCCGGCGGGCGCGGAACGGGCAATTCCTTTCCCGCGGGGCGGTCCTACGGGTGGACTTTCGCCCGGCCCCGCTGCGCCGGTGGTGTGGCTCACGTGGCGAAAGTGACGGAATCCCGGAGCCCGGCCCGCCGGACCCCCGCGCGGTGACTGCTACTCTGCGTCGTCAACTGACCACATGTCGTCATATCTGGGGGTGTGCGTGAAGGTCGTCTGCGTCGGAGGCGGGCCCGCCGGCCTGTATCTCTCCGTCCTGCTCAAGCGGCAGGACCCGTCCCACGACGTCACGGTCCTCGAACGTGATCCCGAGGGCTCCACCTACGGCTGGGGCGTCACCTACTGGCGGAGCCTGCTCGACGAACTCCACGCCCGCGACCCCGAGTCCGCGCGCGCCGTCGAGGAGCACTCCGTCCGCTGGAACCAGGGCGTCGCCCACGTCCGGGACCTCACCACCCACCAGCCCGGCGACGAGGGCCACGGCATCGGACGCCACAAACTCCTGGAGATCCTCGCCGACCGCGCCCGCTCCCTGGGCGTCCACCTGGAGTACGACCACCCGGTCACCGCCGACACGGTCCCGGACGCCGATCTGCTCGTCGCCGCCGACGGGGTCCACAGCACCCTGCGCACCCGGCACGCCGGCCACTTCGGCACCCGCCTCGAAGCGGGCCGCAACCCCTACGTCTGGCTCGGCACCACCAAGGTCTTCGACTCCTTCACCTTCGCCTTCGTGGAGACCGCCCACGGCTGGATCTGGTGCTACGGCTACCCCTTCGGCCCCGACCGCAGCACCTGCGTCGTCGAGTGCGCCCCCGAGACCTGGACCGGGCTCGGCCTGGACACGGCCGGGGAGGCGGAGGGCCTCGCCCTGCTGGGGGACCTCTTCGCGCGCGTCCTCGACGGCCACCGCCTGATCGGCCGCGCCACCGAGGACGCCGCCGCCGCGTCCTGGCTGCGCTTCCGCACCCTCACCAACACCCGCTGGTACCGCGACAACCTCGTCCTCCTCGGCGACGCCGCGCACACCACCCACTACTCCATCGGCGCGGGCACCACCCTCGCCCTGGAGGACACCTTCGCCCTGGCCGACGCCCTGCGGGACACCCCGGCGCTGCCGAAGGCCCTCGCCCGCTACGAACGCGAACGGACCACCGCGCTGCTCTCGCTCCAGAGCGCCGCCCGCTACAGCGCCCAGTGGTACGAGAACCTCGCCCGCTACATCGACCTCCCGCCCGAGCGGATGTTCGCGCTGCTCGGCCAGCGCCACTCACCGCTCCTGCCGTACGTCCCGCCGCAGCTCTACTACCGGCTCGACCGGGCCGCCGGGCAGCTGGAGGGCCTGCGCCGCCTCAAGCGCTGGCTCGGCCCGAAGCTGGCCCGCACCGCCCACGGCAGGGTGCTCTCCGGCCGCCGCTAGCGACGGGACCACCACCGGCCGCCGACGGCCGGACACGACCGGCGAACTTGGGTGAATGGCAATTCACCGATAAAGTGAATTGTCATTCACCTGGCGTACGCGACGTGCGCCGCACCGGCCGCTGGAGTGTCCATGGCGTCGCCCGCCCCGATACCCGCCCCGAGCACGGGCCCCGCCCCGCACCACCCCGGCGGCGACCCCGGAGCCCCCGCCGGGCTCCGCGCCCGGCTCACCGTCCCGGTCCTCGCGTACTGCGGCATCCTCATGGCGGTCATGCAGACCGTCGTCGTGCCGCTCCTGCCCGACCTGCCCCGCCTCACCGGCGCCTCGCCCGCCGCCGTCTCCTGGATGGTCACCGCGGCCCTCCTCTCCGGCGCCGTCCTCACCCCGGTCCTCGGCCGCGCCGGTGACATGTACGGCAAGCGCCGCGTGCTCCTGCTGTCGTTCGCCCTGATGGCCGCCGGGTCGGTCGTCTGCGCGCTCAGCTCCGACATCCGCGTCCTCATCGCCGCCCGCGCCCTCCAGGGCGCCGCCGTCTGCGTGGTCCCCCTCTCGATCAGCATCCTGCGCGACGAACTGCCCCCGCACCGCCGCGGATCGGCCGTCGCCCTGATGAGCTCCACCGTCGGCATCGGCGCCGCCCTGGGACTCCCGGCCGCGGCCGTCGTCGTCCAGTACGCCGACTGGCACGTCATGTTCTGGGTGACCGCGGTCCTCGGCGGCACCGGCGTCGCCCTGATCCGCTGGGCCGTCCCGGAGTCCCCCGTGCGCTCCCCGGGCCGCTTCGACGTCACCGGCGCCCTCGGCCTGGCCGCCGGACTGGTCTGTCTGCTGCTCGCCGTCTCCCAGGGCGGCCAGTGGGGCTGGGGCAGCGCCCCCGTCGTGGGCCTCGTCCTCGGGGCCGTCCTCGTGCTCGGCCTGTGGTGGCGGCAGCAACTGCGGTCCCCCGAACCCCTCGTGGACCTGCGGCTGGTGTCCCGCCCCCGCGTCGGCCTCGCCCACCTGGCCGCCCTCCTCACCGGCTTCGCCTTCTACGCCAACTCCCTCGTCACCGCCCAACTGGTGCAAGCGCCGAAGGCGACCGGCTACGGCCTGGAACTGTCCATCGTCCAGACCGGGCTCTGCCTCCTGCCCGGCGGCGTCGTCATGCTGCTGCTCTCCCCGCTCTCCGCGCGGATCTCCGAGGCGCGCGGCCCGCGCGTCACCCTCGCCCTCGGCGCCGCCGTCATCGCCGCCGGGTACGCCGTCCGCGTCGCCGACAGCCACGCCCTGTGGATGATCATGGTCGGGGCGACCGTCGTGGCCACCGGGACCACCCTCGCCTACTCGGCGCTGCCCTCGCTGATCCTGCACGCCGTACCGGCCGCGCAGACCGCCTCCGCGAACGGCGTCAACGTCCTCATGCGCACCATCGGCCAGGCCACCTCCAGCGCCGCCGTCGCCGCCGTCCTCGTCCACCACACCAGCCTCGTCGAGGGCGCGCCCGTCCCGACCCTGCACGGCTACCTGCTGGCCTTCGCCGTCGCGGGCGCCGTCGCCCTGGTCGCCTGCGCCGTCGCCCTCACCATCCCCGCCGGACCCGCGCCCGACGAGCCGTCGGCACCGTCCGGGCCGCCCGGTACGGCGGCGGCGACCGGGGCGGCGGCCGTGACGGCAGAAGGGATCGCCGTGTCCGGTACGGCGGCCTCCGGCGCACCCCCGGACGGCGGGCGACCGGCCCGGCGCGGCACCCGGTCGGCGAAGGACCCCGCCGCCGGGGGAGCATGAGGACCGTGACCGCTTCGTACGGCCCGTCCGGGCCCCCCACCGACGAGGCCGGGGACCGCCCCGCGCCGGCCCCCGCCCGCCGCGACGCCGAGGAGACCAAGGCCGCGATCCTGCGCGCCGCACGGCACCTCCTCGCCCGGCACGCGCACGCCGACATCACCCTCAAGGCCGTCGCCGAGCGGGCCGGGGTGAGCCCGCCGCTGGTGCTGAAGTACTTCGGCAACAAGGACGCCCTCTTCGCCCGCGTCATGTCCTTCGCGGAGGACGCCGACGCCCTCCTCGACGCCGACCTGGACACGCTGGGCGCCCACATGGTCCGGCACGTCGTCGTCAGTCAGCGCGAACGCGGTGCCGACCCCGTCCTGCGGATCGCCTTCGCGCCCCTGCACGGCGACCACGGCGACATCCTGCGCGCCAACTTCCGCACCCAGGTCACCGACCGGCTCGCCGCCCGGCTGACCGGCCCCGACGCGGGCCTGCGCGCCGAACTCGCCGTCGCCGCCCTCATCGGCCTCGGCGCCATGTACGGCATCGCCCGCGGCCGGGAGCTGCGCGAGGCCGCCACCGAGGAGATCGTCGCCCGCTGCGCCCCGGCCGTCCAGGCCCACCTCACCGGCACCCCCGCCACCGGTCCCGTGACCGGGGCGCCCGCCGCGCACGGATGACAGACTGAGCCCATGGAAGAGCGCGAATTCGGCAGATCAGGTCAGCACGCATCCGTGGTCGGTCTCGGCACCTGGCAACTGGGCGCCGACTGGGGCGACGTGGACGACAAGGAGGCCCTCGCCGTCCTGGAGGCGGCCGCCGAGTCCGGGGTCACCTTCTTCGACACCGCCGACGTCTACGGCGACGGCCGCAGCGAGGAGACCATCGCCGCCTTCCTGAGCGGCCGCCCCGACCTGCACGTCCTGGTCGCCACCAAGATGGGTCGCCGGGTCGAGCAGATCCCCGCGAACTACGTGCTGGAGAACTTCCGCGCCTGGAACGACCGCTCCCGCCGCAACCTCGGCGTCGACCGGATCGACCTGGTGCAGCTGCACTGCCCGCCCACCGCGGTCTACTCCCGCGACGAGGTCTACGACGCCCTCGACACCCTCGTCGCCGAGGAGCGCGTCGCCCGGTACGGCGTCAGCGTCGAGACCTGCGCCGAGGCCCTGACCGCCATCGCCCGGCCCGGCGTCACCAGCGTGCAGATCATCCTCAACCCGTTCCGCATGAAGCCCCTCGACGAGGTGCTGCCCGCCGCCCGCGCGGCCGGGGTCGGCGTCATCGCCCGCGTCCCGCTCGCCTCCGGCCTGCTGTCCGGCAAGTACACCAAGGACACGGTGTTCCCCGAGAACGACCACCGCACCTACAACCGGCACGGCGAGGCCTTCGACCAGGGCGAGACCTTCTCCGGCGTCGACTGGACGACCGGCGTCGAGGCCGCCGCCGAGTTCGCCGCCCTCGCCCCCGAGGGGTACACCCCGGCCCAGCTCGCACTGCGCTGGATCGTCGAGCAGCCCGGCGTCACCACCGTCATCCCCGGCGCCCGCTCGCCCGAGCAGGCCCGCGCCAACGCGGCCGCCGCCCGGCTCCCGGAGCTGTCCGACGCCACCCTCGCGGCGATCCGCGACCTGTACGACCGGCGGGTCCGGGCCCAGGTCGAGAGCCGCTGGTAGCCCCCGCCGGGCACCCGTCACGTCGTGTCCCCCGGACCGGAACGAATCACCGATCCGGGGGTACTCGCCCGTGGGAGAACATCCACTCGAATCGGGGAGGACGCGGTGAGCGGGACGACGGCCGGGGCCGAGGCGCACAGACGGCGGGACGAGACCCACGTGGACCGTACGGACCACGAGGGTCCCGAGGGGCACACGGGCCAGGACGGTTCCGGGCCGACCACGGACCACGAGGGTTCCGGGGTGCCGGACGGTGCGCGCAGGGGCCGGGACGAGACGCGCGACGAGCGGGCGGACCGGATGTGGGGCGAGCTGATCCAGGAGATCCGCGTCGCCCAGACCGGCGTCCAGATCCTCTTCGGCTTCCTCCTCACGGTCGTGTTCACCCCGCGCTACACCGACCTCGGCGACGTCGAGCACGCGATCTACATCGTCACTGTCGTCCTGGGCGCCTGCGCCACCGGCGCCCTCATAGGACCGGTCTCCCTGCACCGCCTCGTCTCCGGCCGCCAGGTCAAGCCGCAGGCCGTCGCCTGGGCGTCACGGATGACGTTCGTCGGCCTCGTGCTGCTGTTCGCCACGATGATCTCCGCGCTGCTGCTGATCCTGCGCGTGGCCACCCACGACGGCTTCGTGCCCTACCTCGTGACCGGGGTGGGCCTCTGGTACGTCGTGTTCTGGGTGGCGGTGCCGCTGTGGACGCGGCGCCGCTACACCACCGACTGACGCGGCACCGCCGCCGCGCGGGGCGCGCGCTCAGTCTTCCGCGCGCGCCCCGCGCAGCGACTCCAGGCAGCTGCCGATCGCGTGCTGCAGCTCCTCCAGCCGCTGCACCATGTCGTCCTCGTAGAAGTCCTGGGCGTCGTCGAAGGTCAGCTCCTCGAACGCCTTCGTCGCCTTCTGGAGGCTGCTGTAGAACTTCGTCCGCCGCTCCTGCACCCGCAGCTCGGGGTCGGCCTCGACGGCCTCCACGACCAGCGACTTCAACGTGTCGTAGGCCTCCGACGCCCACTCTCCGGCGTCCTCGTCCTCGTCCAGCTCGTCGAGCAGCGACAGGTGCCGCTCGGCCTCCTGGCGCAGGTCGACGGGCGCGTCGATGGTCTGCCCGGCGGGCGTACGGACCTGGCCGGACTCCGCGATCTGGCGGACGTAGCCGATCCGGTCGGCGGAGCGGCTCTCGCTCGCCACGGCCTTCTTGAGGTCGTCGGTGCGCACCACGTCCCGGGCCAGCTCGGCCTGGAGCCCCGGGTCCTCCCGGACCCGGTCCAGCAGCGCGGCGCGGGCGGCCCGCGCGGTCGACGGGTCGGCGAGGATCGCGGCGCGCAGGGCCGTCGGGTTCTCGGCGACCTCCAGCGCCTTCGTCGGCCGGATGCCCTCGGCCTCCGCCGCCTCGGCGATCGCCGCGCCCCGCTCGGACGTGGCGCCGGACCGGGACACGTAGTACGTGAGCCAGACGTCGGCGTCGGGCAGCTCCACCTCCTGGCCCGGCGCCAGCTCCTCGAAGTGCGGCACGAGACCGTCGTCGGCGGCCCGGTCCCAGGCCTTGTAGTAGCGCATCACCCGGTCCGGGGAGCAGCCCGCGAGCGCGGCGAACTCCTTCGCGGACACCTTCGGCGTCTCGTCCGCGCCCTGCCCGCCCGGCCGCACACTCCGGGCCACCATCAGCCCGAACGCCCAGCCCCCGGTCCGCGCGTACACCCCGAACTCGCGGGCGTCCCGCGCCACGAGGTCCGACAGCGGCGCGGACACCGCCCCCGCCACCGGCTCCGCCGCGAGGTCCGCTCCCGGCTCCTCGGCCGCCGGGTCCGCGGCCGTCTCCTCCGCCGGGTCGGCGGGCGCCTGCGCCAGGCCCTCTTCGGCGGACTGCCGCGTCCCGATCAGGTCGGCGGACGGGGTGGTCGGGTCGGTCAGAACGGTCACGGACGACTCTCCTGTGCAGACTGCGGACGATCCACGGCCGCCTCGCACGGCCGCGCAGACCGGCAGCCTAGGCCACCCGGACCGTCGTCCCCGGCCGCCGTCACGCCGCTCAGGAGAACGTGTCGCGCAGCGCGGGCAGCAGCGACTTCTCCGCCCAGTCCAGATACGCCGGTTGGGAGTCGCCGCCGATCTGCACCAGGGCGATCTCGGTGAATCCGGCCTCCGCGTACGGCCGTACGGCCTCGACGAAGGCGTCGGTGTCGTGGCCGCAGGGGATGGCCTCGGCCACGTCGTCCGGTGTCACGAACCGCGTCGCGGCCTCGAAGGAGTCCGGGTGGGGGAGTTCGGCGTTGACCTTCCAGCCGTTGCCGAACCAGCGGAACTGCTCGTGCGCCCGCCGTACGGCCGTCTCGCGGTCGGGGTCGTGGCAGACGGGGAGTTGGCCGACGCGCGGCTTTCCCGCGCCGCCGTGCCGGTCGAACGCCTCCAGCAGCTCCGGCTTCGGCTCGGTGGCGATCACCAGGTCGGCGAGGCGCCCCGCGAGCGCGCACGACTGCTCGCCGGAGACCGCGACGCCGATCTCCGGCGGCTCCTCGGGCAGGTCCCACAGCCGGGCCGACTCCACGTCGAAGTGCGTGCCGTGCCGGGTGACATGGCCGCCCCCGAAGAGCGCCCGGATGATCTCCACCGCCTCCTCCAGCATCTCGTGCCGGACGTCCGCGACGGGCCAGCCACCGCCCACCACATGCTCGTTGAGGTTCTCACCGGCCCCGAGCCCCAGCCGGAACCGGCCCTCCGACAGCAGCTGCATCGTCGCCGCCTTCTGCGCCACGACCGCCGGGTGGTAGCGGATGCTCGGGCAGGTCACGTACGTCATCAGCGGGATGCGCGAGGTGGCCTGCGCGGCGGCGCCCAGCACACTCCACGCGTACGGGGAATGGCCCTGCTCGCGCAGCCAAGGAAAGTAGTGGTCCGACGTCACCGAGAAGTCGAACCCCGCCTCCTCGGCCCGCACCACGTGGTCCACCAGCTCACGGGGCCCGGCCTGCTCGGTCATCATCGTGTATCCGAATCGCACCATGTGCGCCGAGTCCCCGACGGGCCGCGCCGGAAACGGACGCATCGGCGCACAGCGGCCGGAATCCGTCGGTCCGGGGCCTGCGGGTGGGGAAGGATGGGGGACATGACGACGATCCGTCCGCTGCCCACCGCTGCCCCCTCCGCCCGGGGCGTCGACGCCTCGGGCGTCCAGGCCTTCCTCGACGCCGTCGACGCGTCGGACACCGTCGAACCCCACAGTCTGATGATCCTGCGCCACGGCGACGTGGTCGCCTCCGGCTGGTGGGCGCCCTACGCGCCCGACCGGCTGCACCTGCTGTACTCGCTCAGCAAGAGCTTCACCTCGCTCGCCGCCGGGTTCGCCGTCGCCGAGGGTCTCATCGGCCTCGACGACCCGGTGATCTCGTACTTCCCCGAGTTCGCCGACGAGATCACCGACCCGCGCAGCCGCGCCATGCTGGTCCGGCACGTGGCGTCGATGAGCAGCGGACACGAGGCCGAGACGTTCGAACGGGCCCACACCCTCGACCCCGGCGAGCTGGTGCGCGGCTTCCTGCTGCTGCCGCCCGACCGCGACCCGGGCACGGTGTTCGCCTACAACCAGCCCGCCACCTACACCCTCGCCGCGATCCTCCAGCGCGTCACCGGCCTTTCGCTCACCGACTACCTGCGGCCCCGGCTGCTGGACCCGCTCGGCATCGGCGAGGTCGTCTGGCTGCACGACCGGACCGGCCGCCAGCTCGGCTTCAGCGGGCTGCACGGCACCACCGACGCCGTCGCCCGCCTCGGCCGGTTCCTTCTCCGCGAGGGCGAGTGGGACGGCGAGCGCCTGCTGCCGCGCGAGTGGCTTGCCGAGGCGACCCGCGTCCACATCCCCACCGCCGGGATCATGGGCGACGCCACCCGGTCGGACTGGGGGCAGGGCTACGGCCTCCAGTTCTGGCGCTCCCGGCACGGCTACCGGGGCGACGGCGCGTACGGCCAGTTCTGCCTGGTCCTGCCCGAGCAGGACGCCGTGATCGCCACCACCGCGGGCACCGACGACATGCAGGGCCTGCTCGACCTGGTCTGGGAGCACCTGCTGCCCGCGTTCCGGCCCGAGCCGCTGACCGGCCGCGAGGACGCCGACGCCGCCCTCGCCGCACGCCTCGCCGGTCTCGCCCTCCCCGCGGCGACCGGCCTGCCCGCGCCGCGCGGGGACGTGGCCGGGTGGGAGGGCGCCGCCTTCACCCCGTACGGCGGTGTCTGCGCCGACCAGCCGGGGCTCACCGGGGTCGAGGTCCTGCGCGACGGCGACGGCTGGGCGCTCGTCCTGACCGAGGGCGACGACCGGCTGACGGCCCGGCTCGGCGGCGGAGCGGGCTGGCGGGAGAGCGACGCGACCCCGGCCGGGGCGACGGGCGGCGGGCTGCCGCTCGCCGTGAGCGGCGGCTGGAACGAGGGCGACGACGCCGACGGCGACACCCTCGCCGCCGACGTGTTGTTCCTGGAGACACCGCATCGGCTGCGGGTGACCTGCTCCCGCGCGGACGGCACGTTCACCGCCCGCTGGCAGACCCGGCCCCTGCACGGCGGGCCGATGCGGCGGCTGCGGGCGCCCCGGGCGGTGACACCGGTCCGGGGGACGGCGCCGGGGGACGACGCGGCAACGGACCGTGCCGCGCCGGACCGTGCCGCGACGGCGGACGCGGCGTCGGTGTGACCTGACGCCGCTCGACGCCGGTCCGGTGCGTGCCTGCGGCGGGCCGGTGCGCCCGGTGCGGTCCTGGCGCACCGAAGGCTGTCTCAGGCCGCCCGGTCCTCCGCGGCGCGCGCACCGGCGGCCCGGCCCGCCGTGACCCGCGTCCCCGTCGTCCGGTCTCCGGCGGCCGAACCCGCCGCGCGGTCCGCGGACTTGCCCTTGCCGGCGGCCCCGGCGCCCGTGTCGGCGTACGGGTCGAAGGTCGCCAGGAAGGCGTCCAGGGCGTCCCGGTTGGCGCGGTCGTCCCAGTCGTCGGCGGGGGTCGTCCAGCGCAGCGAGAACCCGCCCTTGCCGGGGCCCAGCAGGAAGCCCCGCCCGAAGGTGCGCACCGGGACGCCGTCGACCTTCGACAGCCACTCCATGTCGGCCGCCTCGAAGCCCTGGTAGGTGGTCGCCTCGATGTCGCCGAGGCGCCGGAAGCCCTCGATCTCGCGGAGATTGGGTTCGACGTCCTCCCGCCAGATGGCGACCGGGTCCGGGCCCACCGTCACGCTGGACGTCACCGCGAGCGTCCGCGGATCGCCCTGCGCGCCGAAGGTGACCCGGTAGGAGCCGTCGGCGGCGCGCGCCGTCTCCAGCGCCTTCCAGCCCTTCGGCAGGGCGACCGCGAAGCCCTCCGGCGAGGTGAAGACCTTGAACCCCTGGGGCAGACCCCCGCCCGAGGGCGTGGGGCTCGGCGTGGCGCCGCGGGACGGGGTCGGCGAGCCGCTCGGCCGGTCCGGGCCCGGCGACGCGGGCGCGGGCGAGGACGGCGCCGGGGTGACCGGGGCCGGGGCGGGCGGCGCGCTCGCCCCGCCCGCGGCCCCGTTGCCGTTGCCGGGGCCGCCGGTCGGCGGCAGCGTGGCGGACGGCCGGGCCCGCGCGTCCCCGGTGGAGCCGCCGCCCAGTCCGGGGAGCTGCCCGGTCGCGGCCAGCGCGGCGGTCGCCACCAGGACGACGGCCAGCGTGGTGCCCACCGCGACGGCCCGCCCGCTCCACCGGCCGCCGCCGGGCCCGCTCGCGGTGAACGCCCGCCGCACCCCCGCCCCGGCGCCCCCGGCCGGCTCCTCGTCGAGGACGCGTTCCAGCGCCTCCCGCACCTGCGGCCGGGTCATCCGCTCCCGCGAGTCCTTGCGCAGCAGCCCGAGCACCACCGGACCGAGCGACGCGGCCCGCAGCGGGGTGCGCAGCGGCAGCCGGTCCACGCCGCGCAAGGTGGTCTCCGGCCGGTCCCGGTCCCGGTACGGCGGCCGTCCCTCCAGCATCGTGTAGAGGAGCGCTCCCATCGCCCACAGGTCGGCGGCCGGCCCGATCCGGTCGTTGCGGGCCTGCTCGGGAGAGGCGTACGCCGGTGCCGCCAGCCGGGGCACGAGCGTGGCGCCCGCGATGCCGAAGCCGGTCAGCACGGCCGGACCGCCGCCGGTGGGGACGAAGATCTGACCGGGGCTCAGTTCGCCGTGGGTGATGCCCTCCTCGTGCGCCACCTCCAGCACGTCGAGCACGTCCAGCGCGATCTCGGCGGCCCCGGCGGCCTCGAACGGCCCCTTGCGGTCCATGAGCTGACCCAGCGGCGGGCCGTCGATCGGCTCGGTGACGGTCCACAGCGAGCCGTCCTCCGCGACCGCGTCGAGCACCGCGGCCACCCGGCCGGGGCAGAGCCGGGCCATCGTCGCGGACACCCGCACCACCCGCTCGGCGGCCAGCACCGCCTCCTCGTAGCCCATGCCCGCGGGCAGGCCGACACGTGTGACCAGGCAGGTACGGGCACCCCCCGACGCCGCGCCCCCTGCGTCTCCGGCGGGCTCGCCGTGCCCGGTGTACTCGGCGTACTCGGCGTACCAGCTCACCCGGTTGGTCTCGCGGTGGACCACGTCCAGGAGCCGGTAGCGACCGGCGACCAACCCGTGCGTGGAGACGTGCGCCTTGACCATGGTCATCCCTCGCTGAACCCCGGCTCTTCACCTTTCCCCTAGATACGACCGCGGAGTGCGGATCTGTTCAATGGGACCGGGACTCCCGCGCGATTTCTCTGCCCCGCCCGGAAAAGCGGGCGGAGCCGCCGGGAAAAGAAATCATTTCGGCCGGTGCGCAGGAGTGACCATTCGAGCATTCGAGGCCGTCATCCGTGCGCTGACCGGCCGCTCCGCCCCCTGGTGTAACCCGCGGTAAAACACCGCGCGGCCTCAGGGGAAACGCTCTCCAACGGTGTTGGTCTATTCCAAGGCGCGATGCCCGGCGCGCATTTCCGGACTCAGCGCACGCCGAAACGCTCGACCCAGGACGCCATGTCGCCGGTGGTGGCGTTGCCCCCGCAGATCACCAGGCCCAGCCGGACGTCCCGGCCGTCCGCCTGTTCGACGATCCGCCGCGCCGCCGGGACCAGACAGCCCGCGGCGGGCTCGGTCCACACCTTCGCGTGCTCGGCCAGCTCCACACAGCCGCGCACCGCCTCCCGGTCCGGCACCACGAGCACGTCCTCCACCAGCGCCGCCACATGGTCGTACGTCAGCCGCGACACCGCGGGCGCGCTCAGCGTCGTCGAGATCGACGACACCTCGACCGGCACCGGACCGCCCGCCAGCAGCGCTTGCGACATCGCCTCCGCGCCCTCGGTCTCCACCCCCCAGACCCGCACACCGGGCCGCAGTGCCCGCAGCGCCGCCGCCACCCCGGAGATCAGCCCGCCGCCGCCCACGCTCACCAGGACGTCCGTCAGCTCGTCCGCGTCCCGCGCCAACTCCAGGCCGACTGTGCCCTGACCGGCCACCACGACCGGGTCGTCGAACGGGTGCAGCAGCGTCAGGCCCTCGTCCCGCAACGCGTTCACCAGCGAGAACGCGCTCTCCATACCGTCCGTCAGCCGGACCGACGCGCCCGCGTCCTCCGCGATCTCCACCGCCCGCGCGGGCGCCGTACGCGGCATCACGACCGTGGCCTTCACCTCGAGGGCGGCGGCCATCACCGCCACCGCGATCCCGTGGTTGCCGCCGCTCACCGCGACCACCCCGGCGGCCCGCTCGGCGTCGGTGAGCGAGAGCAGCTTGGCGGTGGCCCCACGTGCCTTGAAGGAGCCGGTGCGCTGGAGCAGCTCCAGCTTGACGGTGACCGGGACGCCCAGCAGCGTGCCCAGACCCGGGCTCGGGAGGGTCGGGGTGCGGACGACGTGCCCCGCGATCCGCTCCGCCGCGCTGTCGATGTCCGAGATGCCGATCACGACGTCCACCTTTCCGGCGCGCCGTTCCCGCACGCCGCGCCGTGATCAACCCTTCCTCCCGGAGCGGCCCAGGTCAACCGGCGTCCGACGGGGGAGACGGCGTCCGCGAGAGGCTGGCTGGGGGCTGGGGGCTGGGGGCTGGGGGCTGGGGCGGGCGGGGGCAGGGGCCGCGGCGGCGCGGGTGCCGGGGGCTATCCGCCGAAGAGCTGGGTCCAGTACGTGCCCGCCGGGCCGCCGCCCGCGTAGCCGACGCCGAGGTGGGTGAAGTCGGGCTTGAGGATGTTGGCGCGGTGGCCGGGGCTGTTCATCCAGCCCTCGACCACCTCGGCGGCGGAGCGCTGGCCGCACGCGATGTTCTCCCCGATCGACCGGTGCGCCGCCCCGGCCGCCGCCGCCCGGTCCCACGGCCGGGTGCCCTCGGGCGAGACGTGGTCGTAGAAGGCGCGCTCCGCCATGTCCGTGCTGTACGCGCGGGCCGCGACACCGAGCCGGGCGTCGACGGCGAGGGGCCGCAGCCCGGCCCGCGCCCGCTCGCGGTTGGTCAGGTGCAGCACCTCCGCCTCCGTGCGCGCCAGACCGGACGGCGTCAGCGGGCTCGCCCAGACGGCCGTCCAGTAGACGTCGCGGCCGCGCGGGTCGGTGGCGTGCGCGAGACCGACGTGGGTGAACGCCGGGTCGCGGAGGGTGCGGTGGGCCCGGTCGGTGCGCAGGCAGTAGTCGACGAACCCGGCCGCCGTCCGCGGACCCGAGACGAGGTGCTCGCCGACGGCGAGATACCGGTACCCGGCGGCCGTCACGTGCTGGTGGAGCGAGACGCCGTCCGCGCCCTCCGAGCCGAGCCGCCCGGCCGCGGCCGTGGCCGACACGTGCGCGCGGGCCGCCGCCGTCAGCCGGGGATCGAACGAAACCGGCGCCGAACCGACCGCCGCGCGGGCGGAGTTGACGGGGCCGAGGAAGCCGTCCGGATCGGCCGCCCGATCGGGTGCGGAACGCGCGGATGCCGGACGGGCCGGTGCCGAGGGCGCGGACGTCGGGCGTGCGGGGGCCGGGCGGGCGCGGGGCGGGGGAGCGGTCGGCGGGGGAGCGGCGGGCGGCGGAGCGGTGGGCTCCTCGGTGACGTCGACGCCGAAGTCCCGTGCCAGTCCGGCCAGTCCGTCGGCGTAGCCCTGGCCGAGCGCCCGCAGTTTCCAGCCGCCGCCCCGGCGGTACACCTCCGCCAGCAGCAGCACCGGCGCCCGCAGGGTGGGCGGCGGTGCGAACCGGACCAGCGGACGGCCCCGGCCGTCGGTCACCGACAGCGCCGGAACCGGCGACGCACCGGGCCGCGCGCCCGGCGCGGACGCGGCGGCCACGACCGTCACCCGGGTCGCCCCGGCCCGCAGCCGCCCCGGATCGAGGGTGAGGCTGTCACCGCGCAGGTGCGCGCCGGGGGCGGTGGGCTGGTTGTAGAACACGAAGTCCGCGTCGCCGCGCACCCGCCCGCTGTCGTCGGTGACCAGCGCGCACACGTCGAAGGGGCCGGGCACACGGACGGTCAGGACACCGTCGGGCAGGGCGACATTGCCGCCCGGAACCAGTTCCTCCACCCCGCCCGACCTCCCCGAGTCCTCGGCACGCGGTCCCCACCGCGCCCCCTGACCCGACAACGTCCGGACGGGACCACCGGTTCCGGACCGCCATACGCCGACCGCTGGACGCCGCCCGCCGCATGCCGCCCGCTGGACGTCGCACGCCGACCGCCGCACGCCGTGAGCCGCCCGTCGCTCCCGACGGGCCGCGGCCCGGCCGGTGCGACATCGATCACATCCTCATCGCGGAACCCTCTGGCGATCCGTCACCTCTCCCTGTGCGGCACACGATCGGTCACCCGCCGGTCGTCGGCCGGTCCCAGAACGGCGTGATCCGCCGGATACAGGCACGAACGCGTCGTAAAGCGTCCAGAATCAGCTTTACATGCACAT
The DNA here is from genome assembly GCF_044757425.1 of Streptomyces sp. NPDC091281. Classification (NCBI taxonomy): domain Bacteria; kingdom Bacillati; phylum Actinomycetota; class Actinomycetes; order Kitasatosporales; family Streptomycetaceae; genus Streptomyces; species Streptomyces sp. NPDC091281. Next base: position 77,306 of record NZ_JBIVUY010000012.1, read on the forward strand.
GCCTTCTCCGTAAGGGTGGGCGCTTCAGGGGCCGGACCGGCCCCGGGGCGCCCATGAGCGCCCTGCCGCACGGCGGTCGGGCGACCCGGCCGCTAGGAACGAAGGAACCCTCACCAGTGCGGAGAGCACACATACGCACCCTGGCGGTCGCCGTCGCCGTGACGACGGCCGCCACGGGCCTGGCCGGCACGGCCTCCGCGGCCCCGGCCACCGGACGGCCCGGCACCGCCGCCACGGCGGGCACCACCGCCACCGCGTCGGAGACGGCCGTCGTCCGCGCGGCCCGCACCGCCGCCTTCGCGCACGCCGCCGCCACCGGTCTCGTCCGGGGCGACGCACTGCGCGTGCAGGACGTGCTGATCGACCCGGAAGGCGCGCGCCACGTCCGGTTCGTCCGCACCCACCAGGGGATGCCCGTCCTCGGCGGCGACCTCGTCGTCCACCTGGACCGCGCCCTCGCCTACACGGGCGTCACCCGCGCCGCCGACCACACCGTCGCCCCGGCCGCCGCGCGCGCCGTCCTGACGGCCGGTCAGGCCGAGGCGAAGGCCGCCGCCGTCGCGCGGGGCGAGGCGGCCGCCGCCGAACTCGTCGTCGACGCGCGCGGCACCACCACCGCCCTCGCGTACCAGGTCCGGGTCACCGGCAGCGACACCACCGAGGCCGGCGGCTCCCGCACGGTCGTCGTCGACGCGCTCACCGGCCGCGTCCGCAGCAACGTGCCCGACCAGGAGGAGTTCGTCTCCCCCCGGCTGCGCGACGCGCTGCGCGCGCACGGCGACGCCCTCGACCCGCAGACCGGCACCGCCCCGGCCGCCGGACTGACCGCGGCGCCCCCGGCCGGTGCGGCGGCCCGCTACCCGGCCACCGCCAAGGGCACCGGCGCCTCCCTGTTCGCCGGGAAGGTCGCGCTGACCACCACCCGCACCGCGCGCACCAGCTACCTCCTCAAGGACCCCACCCGCTGGGGCACCGAGACCCGCGACGCGAAGAACCAGGAACTGGAGAGCTTCGCCCGCGGCAAGAAGATCACCAGCACCACCAACAAGTGGGGCAACGGCGCCGTCTCCAGCCGCGTCACCGCCGCCGTCGACGCCCAGTACGGCGTCACCAAGACCCTCGACTTCTACAAGAAGACGTTCGGCCGCAAGGGCATCGCCAACAACGGCAAGGGCGCGCGGGCCCTCGTCCACTTCGGCAAGAAGGTCGGTAACGCCTTCTGGGACCCGGCCTGCGGCTGCATGCTGTACGGCGACGGAGACGGCGTCTTCCTCAAGAAGCCCCTCGTCGTCCTCGACGTCACCGGCCACGAGCTGACCCACGGCGTCGTCGACGCCACGGCCCGTCTGGAGCCCACCTTCGTCGACGCCGACGGCTACCAGTACGGCGAACCCGGCTCCCTCAACGAGTCCCTCGCCGACATCTTCGGCTCCGCCGTCGAGTTCAGCGCGAACAACCCGAAGAACCCGCCGAACTACCTCGTCGGCGAGAAGCTGGGCCTCGACCAGAGGTTCCTGCGCCGCCTCGACAAGCCGTCCCTCGACGTGCTGGAGGGCGCCATCGACTACTGGTCGCCCGCCGCCGACGACGCCGAGGTGCACGCCGGTTCCGGGGTCTCCTCGCACGCCTACTACCTCCTCGCCGAGGGCAGCGGACGCAAGAAGATCGGCAGCGTCACCTACAACTCGCCCACCTACGACGGCGCCCCCGTCAAGGGCATCGGCCGGACCAAGGCCACCGCGATCTACTACCGCGCGCTCACCCGGTACATGGTCTCCACGACCGACTTCCACGACGCGCGCGTCGCCACCCTCAAGGCCGCGAAGGACCTGTACGGCGCCACCAGCGCCGCCTACAAGGCCGTCGACCGGTCCTGGGCCGCGGTCAACGTGACCGCCGCCAACACCCCGAGGCGCTGACCCCGGCACACCCCCTGGGCCACGACGGGACCCGCCCCACGGCCGGGTCCCGTCACAGCGGCCACCGCGGCTGCTCGCGGCGGCCCCTCACAGCGGCTACGGCGGCCCGTCACAGCAGGCCGTCCCGGTGGGCGACCGACACCGCCTCCGTCCGGGTCGACGCGCCGAGCTTGGCCAGGATGTGCGAGACGTGCACGCTGGCCGTCTTGCCGGTGATGAACAGCGTCTCCCCGATCTGGCGGTTGCTGCGACCCTCCGCGAGCAGCCGCAGCACCTCCTGCTCGCGGGCCGTGAGCCCGGCGGCGCCCGCGCGGTCCGCCGGGGCCGCCACCAGCCGCCCCCGGCGGACCAGCGCGTCCACCCGCTCCACCAGTGGCGTCGCGCCCAGCTCCACGGCCGTCTCCCGCGCGGCGCGCGCCGCCTCCGCGGCCTCCTCGCGACGGCCCGCCGTCAGCAGCGCCTCGGCCAGCCGCACACGGCACCGCGCCCGCTCGTACACGTCGCCGAACGCGAACGCGTCCACCGCCGCCGCCCAGAACTCCGCGTCCGGCTCGCCCGCAGCCCGCGCCCGCTCGGCCTGTGCGCGCGCCAGCCAGGCCAGCCCCTCCGGCCCCTGCGCGGCCCCGCACCCGACGTCCTCCCGCGCGCCGGGGTCGCCCCCGCCGTCGCGGTCGTCCCGGGCACCCGGCTCGCCCTTGTCCTCCGTGCGGCTCCGGCCGTCGCGCAGGGCCACCGACCGCGCCAGCGCGCACAGCGCGTCCGCCTCCGCCGACCAGCGGTCGGCCGTCGCGCCGTCCCCGGCGAGCCGGGCCGCCACCGCCGCGTCGGCCACCGCCGCCAGCGCCAGCGCGGCCAGCCGCACCGCCACGTCCGGGGGACCGCCCGCGCCCTCGCTCAGCGCCGCGACCGACGACCGCGCCCGCGCCACCGCCTCCGCGGCGTCGCCCCGCAGCGCCGCCGCGTCGGTCAGCGCGATCCCCGCGACCAGCGCCGCCATCCAGTCGAAGGCGCCCGCCACCAGCGCCCCCGCCCCCTCCTCCGCGCCCGCCTCGCCGCGCGCCAGCCGGACGTACAGCGCGGGCGCGAGCGCGTACCCGCCCGACGCGGGCAGGGCGGCCAGGTCGGTCTCCGCGGTCCGCAGACACTCGTCCCAGCGGCCCAGCGCGTACATCAGCAGCAGTTGCAGATACCGCATCTCCAGCGGGTACGGCGACGACAGCAGTCCCGCCCGCCGGGCCCGCTCCAGGCCCTCCGCGAGCCACGGCAGGCACTCCTCCAGCTCACCCGCCTCGTAGCATCCGATGGCCAGGTTGAACAGGGCGCGCATCTCCACCGGCGCGTGCCCGGCGTCGCGGGCGAGGTCGCGGGCCTCCCGCAGCCGGGTCCGGCCCTCCGGGCTGCGCCGCCCGCCGCCCTCCAGGGTGGCCAGCGAGATCAGCAGGTCCGCGCGCGCCGCCGTCACCTGCAGCCGCTCCGCCACCGGCAGCGCCTCGCGCGCCACCCGCAGCGCGGTCGCGTCGTCCCCGACCTGACGGGCCGCCAGCACGTGGGTGGCCGCCGCCCACACCCAGGTCGGCGACGGCGGGTCGGCGGGGATCATCGCCAGCGCCTCACTGCTGTACGCGAACGCGGCGGCCAGGCTGTCGACGCCGATCAGGTTGCCCGCCAGCGTGTACCGCACGCGGGCGCCCAGCTCGGAGTCGGCGTTCTGTCCCACGCCCGCGAGCGCCGCCCGGGTGAGGGACACCGCGCGGTGCGACTCCCCGGCGTGCGCGGCCGCCGCCGAGGCCCGCAGCATCAGCGTGACCCGCTCCACGCCCTCGCCCGCGGGCCGCCGTTCCCCGTCGACCGCGGGCCACAGGTCGAGGACGGTCTCCAGATGCCGCAGCTCCTCGGCGGGCGCCCCGACGCGCTGGGCGTGGTCGGCGGCCTCCAGGGAGGCGGCGAGCGCCTCCGCCGGGTCATGGCTCTCCCGGTAGTGGTGGGCGCGCTCGGCGGCGGTCTCCGCGCGGTGCCCCCGGCCCGTGAGCAGCCGGGCGAACGCCCCGTGCAGCCGGGCCCGTTCACCGGGGAGGAGATCGCCGTAGACCGCCTCGCGCGCGAGGGCGTGCCGGAAGGCGTACGTGTCCCCGGCGCCCGCGACCAGCAGCTGGCGGCCGACCGCCTCGCGCAGCGCCGCCTCCAGCTCGTCCTCCGGCAGCGTCATCGCGTCCCGCAGCAGGTCGTGCTCGACGCGCCGCCCGGCCACCGACGCGGTGCGCAGCACCTGCTGGGCGGTGTCGGAAAGCTGCTCGACGCGGATCATCAGCAGGTCCGCCAGCCCGCTGGGCACCCCGCCCGCCTCCGCGCCCGTCGCGGCGGTCAGCTCCTCCGCGTAGAACGCGTTGCCCTCGGCGCGCTCCACGATGCGGCGGACCGTGGTCTCCGGCAGCGGGCGTTCCTCCAGGGCGCGCACCAGTCGGGCCACGTCGGCGTCGGCCAGGGGCCGCAGTTCCAGCCGCTCCACGCCCGGCAGCCGGACCAGCTCGGCCAGCAGCGGGCGCAGCGGATGGCGGCGGTGCAGGTCGTCGGCGCGGTAGGACGCGAGGACGGTCAGCCGGTGTGCGGGGGCGCCGCCCGCCGGGCGCTGGAGGACACCGCGGCTGAGCAGGAAGCGCAGCAGGTCGCGGGAGGACTGGTCGGCCCAGTGCAGGTCCTCCAGGACCAGCAGCAGCGGCGCCGCCTCCGACAGGTCCGCCAGCAGCCCCGCGATCCCCTCGAAGAGCCGCAGCCGCCCGTCCACGTCCCGCGCGGCGCCGTCCGGGCCCGCGCCCAGCAGCCGTTCCACCACCGGATGCGCGGCCAGGACCGGCGCGAAGCGCCCGTCGGCGGCCAGCACGCCGAGGATCTCCGTGAACGGCAGATACGGCAGGCCCACGTCACCGAGGTCCACGCAGTGCCCGGTCAGCACCGTCGTCCCGGCGCGCGCCGCGAGCGCGGCGACCTCGTCCAGCACGCGCGTCTTGCCGACGCCCGCGTCCCCGGCGACCAGGACGGCGCGCGCCTCCCCGGCGCGGGCGTGCGCGAGCACGGCGCGGAGCCGGGCGACTTCCTCGTCCCGGCCGATGAACGGGCTGGCGAACGCGATCTGGGGCACGCCCCCATCCTGGCACGCGCCACCGACACAGCGTCCCTGAGCAGCGGTTCGGCCCGCCCGGCGCCCGTCCGGCGCACCGCGATCCCCGGCACGGGCGGGCCGGGGATCGACCGCTCAGCGGTTGAGGAGGCGCGTCCAGTCCGCCGGGACCCGCCCGGCCGGTCCCGGCGTCGGCTGGTCGGCCGGGTGCGCGGCGGGCGGCGCCAGGTCGGGGCCGGACTCGTACAGCTCGTCGCCGTCGTAGTCCCAGAACCAGGACTCGCCCGGCTCGAAGCTCTGCACCAGCGGGTGTCCGGTGCTCTTCCAGTGCGCGGTGGCGTGCTGGGCGGGCGAGGAGTCGCAGCAGCCGATGTGTCCGCACTGGGCGCAGCGCCGCAGGTGGAACCACCAGCCGCCGCCCGCCTCGCACTCCACGCAGCCGGTGCCGCTCGGCGCGCTGCCCGGGTCGACGCCGTCGATGTCGGTCATACGGTCTCCTCGGCGCTCTTGCCCTCGGCGGGCCCGGAATCGGGGTCGGAGTCGGAATCGGGGTCGGGGTCGGTCAGCGGGAGCAGCACCTGGAAGCGGGTGTCGCCCGGCTCGGACTCGACCTGGAGGCCGCCGTGATGCTTGTTCACGACGATCCGCCAGGAGATGTCCAGGCCCAGCCCGGTGCCCTCGCCGACCGGCTTGGTGGTGAAGAACGGGTCGAAGATCCGGCCGCGGACGTCCGCCGGGACACCGGGGCCGGTGTCGCGGAACTCCACGAGCAGCCGGTCGCCCTCGCGGGCCGTACGGACCGTCAGGGTGCCGTCCTCGCCGGTGCTGCCGATGGCGAAGACGGCGTTGTCGATGAGGTTCGTCCACACCTGGTTCAGCTCCGCCGGGTAGGCGGGCACCGGCGGCAGCGTGCGGTCGTAGTCCTTCACGACCGTGATGCGGGGGCCGAACTTCCCCGACAGCATCAGCAGGGTGCTGTCGAGGAGTTCGTGGACGTCGACGACGCGGTGCGGGGCCCGGTCGAGCTGGGAGTACTGCTTGGCGGCGTCCACGAGGTGGGAGATGCGGGTGGTGGAGTCGCCGATCTCGTCCATCAGCAGCTCGGTCTCGACCGTGTAGTTGAGCCAGCCGACCGCGCTCGGCAGGATCTCCTCGTCGACGGCCGCCGCGACCTGCTCCAGCCAGTCCACGTCCAGCCCCGCCTGCACGAACGTCGGCGCGAGCCGCCAGGCGTCCGGGATGCCCCGGTCGTCGAGCCAGTCCGTCAGCTCGTCCTCCCGGTCGGACGCCTCCAGCGGGCTCAGCACGGTCGCCTTGGCGACGCGCTCCGCGGTGCGCTCCTGGATGTCGATGAGCCCGGCGAGCACCTCGGGCGCGTAGGCGCCCTGCGCGATCACGGCCAGCTTGTGCCGCATCTTCGCGATGCGTTCGCGCAGCGTCGCCGTGGCCCGTACGGCGGCGGCGGCCGGGTTGTTGAGTTCATGGGTCAGCCCGGCCGACAACGAGCCGAGGGCCAGCAGCCGTTCGCGCTGGCCGATGGCGCGCTGGGTGCTCTTCGCGCCGAAGAACAGCCCCTCCAACAGGTGCGCGGCCATCGGGAACCACTCCTGCATGATGTCCGCGAACGACTGCGCGGGCAGCACGAAGAACCGGGTCGGCTCGGTCACCCGCATCGAGTTGTTGTAGACCTGCGGCACCCGGTCGCCCAGGTAGGCCTGCATGGCGCCCGAGTACACGCCGGGCTGCGAGGTGCGGCTGACCTCGACGTCGTCGCCGCCGACCCGGCGGTACAGCACGACGGTGCCCTCGATCATCACGTAGAAGCAGGTCGCCGGGTCGCCCTCGGTGTAGACCGGGCCGGGCTCGAAGCGCTCCACCCGCCCCTCGGCGCACAGCCGCCCCAGCTGCTCGGGGGTGAGCTTCTCGAACAGGAACAGCGAGCCGATCTCCCGCGGGTCGCAGGGCGGCACCCGCCCGGTCACGACTGCTCCAGGTAACGGTGGACGAGCATCACGGCCATGGCTCCCTCTCCGACGGCGGACGCGACCCGCTTCGCGGACTCCGCGCGCGCGTCGCCCGCCACGAACACGCCGGGAATGTTGGTCTCCAGGTGGTACGGCGGCCGGTCCAGCTCCCACTCCGCCGGCGGCCGCCCGTCCGGCGTCAGGTCGGGCCCGGCCAGGATGAAGCCCCGCCCGTCCCGCAGCACCGTGCCGTCCAGCCAGCCGGTCAGCGGGGCCGCGCCGATGAACACGAACATCCACTGCGCGTCGACCAGCTCGGTCGCCCCGCTGTCCACGTCCCGCAGCGTCAGCTGCTCCAGGTGCTCGTCCCCGTGCGCCGACTCCACCACGGTCCGGGCGCGCACCGTGATGTTCGGCGCCTCCTCGATCTGCTGGATCAGGTAGTACGACATGGACGCCGCCAGGGACTCCCCGCGCACCAGGAGCGTCACCGACTTCGCGCCGCGCGCGAGGTACATCGCCGCCTGGCCCGCCGAGTTGGCGCCGCCCACGATGTACACGTCCTGCCCCTGGCAGGAGGCGGCCTCGGTGAGCGAGGAGCCGTAGTACACGCCGCAGCCCGTCAGGTCGTCGCAGCCGGGCGCCGCCAGCTGCCGGTACGACACACCGGTGGCGAGGATGACGCTGTGCGCGGCGACGGCCGACCCGTCGGAGAAGCGCACCACGCGCGCGCTGCCGTTCACCTCCAGGCCGGTCACCTCGCGCGCGGTGAGGATCTCCGCGCCGAACTTGTGCGCCTGGCGGCGCGCCCGGTCGGTGAGCTGCCCGCCGGACACCCCGTCGGGGAAGCCCAGGTAGTTCTCGATACGGCTGCTCTGCCCGGCCTGGCCGCCGGTCGCCGACCGCTCCACCAGCACCGTCCGCAGCCCCTCGGAGGCGCCGTAGACGGCCGCGCCGAGCCCGGCCGGGCCGCCGCCGATCACCACCAGGTCGTAGAACTCGGCGGCCGGGGTCGTGGCCAGCCCCACGCGCGCGGCCAGCTCCGGCGGATCCGGCTCGACCAGCGGGGCGCCCTCCGGGGTGATCACCAGCGGCAGCCGCTGCCCGTCCGCGCCCGCCGCCTCCAGCAGCCGCCGCCCCTCGGGCTCGTCCGCGGAGTACCAGCGGTAGGGCACCTGGTTACGGGCCAGGAACTCCCGCACCTCCGAGGAGCGCGCCGACCAGCGGTGCCCGACGACCTTCGTGGCGGGCACCGGACGGTGGTCACTGGCCCGCCAGGCGGCCAGCAGGTCGTCCAGGACCGGGTAGAGCTTCTCCTCCGGCGGGTCCCAGGGCTTGAGCAGGTAGTGGTCCAGGTCGACCACGTTGATCGCGTCGATCGCCGCGTTGGTGTCGGCGTACGCGGTCAGCAGGACCCGGCGCGCGCCCGGATAGACGTCGATGGCCTGTTCCAGGAACTCGATGCCGTTCATCTGCGGCATCCGGTAGTCGGCGAGGATCACGGCCACCAGGTCACCGCGGAGCTTCAGCTCACGCAGCGCCTCCAGCGCCGACTCGCCGGATTCGGCGCGCACGACGCGGTACCCGGCGCCGTAGCGGCGCCGCAGGTCACGGGCGACGGCGCGGGAGACCCCCGGGTCGTCGTCCACGGTCAGAATCACACTTGCGGTGGACCTCTCAGGTGCCATAAAACGACCGTACGTGACGGGGAGGGGCCACGGCGACGGCAACGGCGATCCGGACAGCACGTGAGCGCTTGCGGGCAGGCGACCACCAGAGCCCGTACGCGCCCTCGCCGAGCACGGCACCGCTGGTGCCGCATCGGCGACCGGGCGCCCGCAAGGCGGCGGGACGCGGGACACGCCTGATGAGACGCTATTCGCAGCGATCATCTACGTTCTGGTCAGCGGATGTGCCTGGCGGGCGCTGCCACCGTGCTTCGGGATATCGAAGTCGACGGCCCACCGCGGGTTCCGGGTTCCGAGATGCACGTCCTGCCGGACGCGGGCGGACTGCCCCTCATCGTCGGCCCATGCGGGCGCGGGTAACGTCTCCACCCACAACGTCTCAGCCCGCGACATCCCACCCTTACAGAAGGAATGCTTTATCCCAGACGTTCTCTCACGACCTTCAGGTGAGATCGATGTGCGGTTCGAAGGACCGCAGCAGAAGCGAACGCATCCGGTCCGGCTGCATCGCAGTCGAATTGGCGAGAATCTGGATCGCCAGGCCGTCGACCATCGCGGTGAATTGGTCGGCGAGTACTTCGATGTCCGCCTCGGGCGCCAGACTGTGTTCGGACCGGCACTCGTGGAGCAGTTCCACCACGACCCGATACCAGCCCGAGTAGATCTGCTGCTGGGCAGGCCGCAACCCCGGTTCGAGCATCGCCTGGTTCCAGAATTGGATCCACACCGACCACTCGTCGATGTCATCGGCAGTGAGAGGCAGCTGTACCTCGATCAGGCGGCGCAGCTTGTCACGTGCGGAACTCGCCCGGCCGAACTCCTCGTCGAGCCGCGCGCGGAACCGCTGGGCGTAGTACTCCAGCGCGGCGTGCAACGTGGCTTCTTTGCTCGGGAAGTGGTAATGCACCGTCGCAGTACTGGTCCCGCAGTAGCGGGCGATGTCCGAGACGCGCACGTTGTGATAGCCGCGGCGCGCGATGAGCGCGGTTGCGGCCTGGAGGATCTGGTCTCGCCGCTCCTGTGCCGTCACCGGCTGCGCCCGGTCGCGCCCGTTCTCGGGCGGAAGAACGGGCGCGGGACCGGATCCCTCGGTCAGATAGGCCACCGATACGCCACAGACCTTCGCGATCGCGGTGACCTCCTCGTCACGCAGCCGCCGCGTCCCGCGCAGCGCCTTGGACAGGGCGGTCGGATCCATCCTGATGCGGTGGGCGAGTTCGCGCTGGGAGAGCGCGGCAGCCTGGATCGCCGTCCGTACCCTTGCCGGCAGATCGGCAGACGCGGATGCCGGCCGGTTCTCCATCGTGGTCATAATCTGGCAAGTATGTCAGGCACGGTGGTTCACCCCGAATGCCTTGCGCTCTCCGCGGCATTCAGCGCGCTGATCACCTCGTCCGCGGCACGCTCGCCCGACGAGATCGCCCCGTCGATGTAGCCGTTCCACACCGATGCGGTCTCGGTCCCGGCCCAGTGGACACGTCCGGACGGTTCCCGCCACCCGTCCCGCCCGTAGGCGGTCCAGCCGCCCGGGGTCACGAAACACTCGTAGCCCCCGATGGTCCAGCCTGTCCGGGGCCAGATCTTCTCGACGTAGCCGATCGGTTCCCCCGCTCGTGCTCCGACCACGGCGGACAGCGCGGTCAGTACGTCGCGGCGGCGTTCGGTGTCGCCCGAGGCGGCCCAGCGGTCGAGTCGGTCGCCGTACACGAATGCGACGAGCACTCCGCGCGAGGCGTCCTCGGGAGAGTTGTCGAAGACCACGCCGACGGGGTTTTCACCGTAGAACGTCGCGATCCCGGAGCGTCCGGCCGCGCGCCAGAAGGGTTCGTCGTAGACGGCGTGTACCTTCGCGACCCGACCCATCGGTGAGTGGCGTATCCAGCCGCGCCGCCCAGGTGGCAGAGCCGGGTCGAACGTCATGCGCTCGACCGCTGCCGGGGGCACGGTGACCACGGCTCGCCCAGCGCGAACGACCGTACGGCCGGTGAATGCCTCTACCCCGTGTGCGGTCTGCCGGATCGACAGCACGGGCTCCTCCAGCCGGATCTTTCCCCTCAGTGACTTCGCGAGCGCTCGGGCCACCGCGTCCGCCCCATCGGAGAACCGGGCGTCCTGCGCGCAGCCGCGGGTCTCCATCAGTTGCTCGTACCCACCGCCCGACGCCAGATAGAACAACACGTGGAAGAAAGAGATCTCACGTGGTTCGGCGCACCAGACGCCCTGAACGGCGAGCGCCAGCCGACGGAGAGCGTCCGCGTCGTCGGTCTGCTCGCGGAAGAAGTCCTCGGCCGACCGGGCATCGAATTCCGCGAACTGCGGGGTGGCCCAAGGCCGGTCGAGGTCGACGGTGCCGGCGAGATCGTCGAGCATCGCGGTCACGCGTGCGTATTCCGCGATCCCGGGGCCGGTGTCCGGTGCGGCGCCCGCGTAGTCCACGCTGGTGCCGTCGTCGCGGATTTCGATGTGCAGACCGGTTTCCCAGGTCGGGAATGTCGAGCAGCCGAACCGGGCCGCCAGCGCGTGGAAGCGTCGCTGACTCGGCCCGATCCACTGCCCTCCATGGTCGATGCGCACCCCGGACGGACTCATCTGGCTGAATACGCGACCGCCCACCCGGTCAGCGGCTTCGAGCACGACAACGTCGATCCCGGCGTCAGCAAGCCGCCACGCGGTGGTCAGTCCCGCGTATCCGGCGCCCACGACCACGACCTCGGTGTCGACGGCAGAAATCTCTTGTGTGGTCACAGCTGCCACTGTGTCGCAAGATTGACTGACGAGTCAATGCATTCAGAAAGTTGCGATCCACGTCTTGACGGCGCCCCGCGCCATGGTCAGGCTGATTCGCAGATCAGTCGTTGCGCTTGGTTGTTCATGCCTGTAAATCCCTAAGATTGGGAGTAGCGATGACCCGAAGATCGCAATATCGACAAGATCCGGATCTTGCCTCTGTGCAGGAACTCCGCCGCGACACGGAGGGGATCGACACCGAGCCTTCCGACAAGGGCCTCCGCTCCGGCGCGCTCGGCATGGCCACGAGCGTGATCCTTGCCGTGGCGTCCGCGGCGCCTGCCTACAGCCTCACCGCGACTCTGGCTTTCGTCGTCGGGTACGTCGGCTTCCAGGCCCCGGCCGTGGTCATGCTCGCCTTCGTCCCGATCCTCTTCGTCTCCTTCGGCTATGCCGCGCTCAACCGGCGTGATCCGGACTGCGGCACGATCTTCACCTGGGCCTCGCGCGTTCTCCATCCGAACCTCGGGTTCCTGGGCGGTTGGGCGATCATCGCGTCCTTCGTCCTCGTCATGGGCAGCCTCGCGCAGGTCGCCGGGCAGTACGTGTTCCTGCTGGCGGGCGCGGAAGGTATCGGTTCAGCTCCGGCGGACTGGCGGGTGCTGCTGGCCGGGCTCGGCTGGCTCGTGCTGATGACCCTCATCTGCTATCGCGGTATCGAGATCGCGGCCGCGGTGCAGCGTGCCCTGTTGTTCCTCGAGTTCGGCATGCTTCTGGCGCTGTCCGTCGTCGCGCTCGCCCGCGTCTACGCCGGCACCGCGCCGACCGGGATGCACCGGCCGCAGCTGTCCTGGCTCAATCCGTTCGAGAGCGGATCCCTGAGCGCGTTCGTCAGCGGCCTGGTGCTCATGCTGTTCATCTACTGGGGATGGGAAACAGCGCTCACCGTGAACGAGGAGACCACCGACCGGCGCCGCATTCCCGGCCGCGCCGCGACCTGTTCCACGGTTCTGCTGGTGACCCTCTACCTGATCGCCACCTTCGCCGCGATTTCCTTCGCCGGCATCGGCGACACCGGGATCGGCCTGAACAACCCGGACAACTCCGGCGACGTCCTGTACGCCTTCGGCACCGCGGTGTTCGGGGCGAGCGGTTTCGGCTCGGTGCTGTGGCACCTGCTGATCCTCATGGTCCTCACATCGGCAGCCGCCTCGACGGAGACGACCGTGCTGACCCTGAGCCGCACCATGCTGTCGATGGGCGATCAAGGCGCGCTCCCTCGCGCGCTGGCCCGGGTACACCCGCGATTCCGCATTCCGCACGTCGGAACGATCACGGTCGGTGTCGTCGGCGCGGTCGTGTACGTCGCGATGAACTTCCTCGGCCACGGTCTCGTCATCGGCGACGCGGTGTCTGCCTGCGGGGTGATGATCGCGTTCTACTACGGGCTCACCGGCCTCACCTCCGCCTGGGCGTACCGCGCCCAGTGGCGCGCCGGTGCTACGGATCTCTGGCTGCGCGTCATCTTCCCCATGGTCGGCGGGGTTGTCCTGCTCGCCGCGGGGGCCTGGAGCCTGGTCCACGCATGGAATCCCGCGGAGAGCGGCACCAGCTGGTCTCTCCCGTTCTCATCGGGAACCCGCGTCGGCGGCACGTTCGTGGTCGGCACCGGAACGATTCTCCTGGGACTGCTCGCCCTGCTGATCTGCCGACGCCTGTACCCCGACTTCTTCCGACGTCGTACTGCTACCGCATCCCAGGACTGAGTTCAGCCTTCCTTCACCGCGGCCTTCCATCCCGCTTCTTGCACTCCCCACCGTGAGGTTGGTTCCCAATGGCCCTCTCTGGCGTGAGACAGCCCGCCTATCGGGTTGTCGATCCCGCAACCGGCGAGCCGGTCCGGTCTTTCCCGTGCGCCACCGACGCGGAGGTCGACGAGACTCTCAACGCCGCGCACGCCGCGTACCTCGGCTGGCGCGACCGCCCCGTCGCCGAACGCGCGCATCTCGTCCGCCGAGCGGGGGCCGCGCTGCTCCATCGTGCGCACGAGCTGGCCCGGACCATGCGCCTGGAAATGGGTAAACCTCTCTCCGAAGGGGTCGAGGAGATCGAGTACTGCGCGTCGATTTTCGACTACTACGCGGACCAAGGACCTGGACTCGTTGCGGACGAGGAACTTCCGTCCCGCGGTGAAGGTCGTGCGATCGTGCAGTCCCGCCCGATCGGGCCCCTGTTGGGCATCATGCCCTGGAATTACCCGTGCTATCAGGTGGTGCGATTCGCTGCCCCGAATCTGGTACTGGGCAACACCGTGATCATCAAGCATGCCGAGTCGGTTCCCCTCACCGCGCGCACGCTCGAGGAGGTCATGCTCGACGCCGGTCTGCCCCGTGGCGCCTACCTCAATGTGTTCGCCACCCATGGGCAAATCAGCTCCCTCATCGCCGATGTTCGCGTCCAGGGCGTCTCGCTGACGGGATCTGAACGCGCCGGGTCGGCCGTCGCCGCAGCCGCCGGCCGGCACCTGAAGAAATGCGTGCTCGAACTGGGCGGCTCGGACCCGTTCATCGTGCTCGACTCCGCCGACGTGGCCGCCGTGGCAGCCCTGGCATGGCGCACGCGCATCCACAACAACGGGCAGGCATGCACCTCGAACAAGCGCATGCTGGTGATGGCGGACATCTACGACGCGTTCGTCGCCGCGCTCGTGGCCGAGGCCGACGCCGTCGACAGCGTCACGCACCCGCCGATGGCCTCCCGCCCGGCGGCGGAGACCCTCGCCGCCCAGGTCGACGACGCGGTCGCCAAGGGCGCCCGGCTGCTCGCCGGCGGTGTTCTGGCACGAGACGGGTCAGCTCGCTACAGTCCCGCCGTCCTGGTGGACGTCAGCGAGGGCATGCGTGCCTACCACGAGGAGCTCTTCGGACCGGTGGCCGTCGTCTACCGCGTGACACACGACGATCACGCGGTCGCACTGGCCAACTCCTCCGCGTACGGGCTCGGCGCTGCCGTGTTCAGCGCCGATCCCCAGCGAGCGCGCCGCGTCGCGGACCGGCTGGAGACCGGCATGGTCAACGTCAACACTCCGTACGGAGACGGACCCGAGCTGCCTTTCGGCGGTATCAAGCGTTCCGGCTTCGGCCGAGAACTGGGCCCTACCGGAATGAGCGAGTTCGTGAACAAACGGCTCGTCCACACGGCGGTGGACGCGCGTACCGGGGTGAACCCCCATGCCTGATTCGTTCGACCGTACCGACCCTCGCACCGGCCCGCCCACCCTTCCCGGGCCCGCAGTTTCCGCGCCCCCCGAATCCGGGAGACCGTCCGTGCTCTTCCCCCGTGCCTTCGTCGACCCTTCGTCCGTCGCTGTCGTCGGCGCCACCGAGGACCGTGCCAAGTGGGGCTACTGGCTCGCCGCCGGCGCCCTCGCGGGAGCCGGCCGACGTCGGGTGTGGCTGGTCAACCGCCGCGCCTCACAGGTCCTCGGCCATCCGTGCGCTCCTGCTGTGAGCGACCTGCCGGACACTCCCGAGCTCGTCGTCCTGTGCGTGCCGGCCGAACACGTCCTGTCTGTCGTCCGCGACGCGCTCGCCAAGGGATGCCGCGCGTTCCTGGGGATCACGGCAGGGCTCGGCACAGAGGAGGACGAACTTGCCGCGATGCTGAGCCGCGCGGGCGCGCGGATGGTCGGGCCGAACAGCCTGGGCCTGTTCAACGGCGCCACGAACCTTCAGCTCGCCTGGGGGAATTTCATGCCGGGGAACCTCGCGATCGTCTCGCAGAGCGGCCAGCTCGGCTCCGAGATCGCCGGCCTCGGCGCACGGGCCGGCCTTGGCGTGTCGCGCTTCTGTTCGGTCGGCAATCAGCTCGACCTGGGCGCCGCCGACGTACTCGAATCCCTCGTCGCCGACGAGCACACCACCACGGTGGCGCTCTATCTGGAGAGCTTTGCCGCCGGAGCGCGGATCGTCGCCGCACTGAAGGACCTCCGCCGTGCGGGCAAGCACGTACTGGTGCTCACCACCGGCGCGAGTGAAGGAAGCCGTCGGCTCGCGCGGTCCCACACCGGGTCGATGACCTCGGCGCTCGACGTCGTCGACGCCGCGTGCCGGGCCTCGGGGGCCCTTCGGGTCGCGACGCCACGCGAACTCGTCGACGTGGCCCGCGTTCTCGACGCGACCGCCCCGCCGCTCGGACGCCGGGTGGCGATCATCAGCGACAGCGGCGGCCAGGGTGGCATCGCCGCCGACATCGCCGCCGCCCACGGGTTCGTGGTGCCGGATTTCACCGACGTGCTCCAGGCACGCCTGCGTGCCGTGCTCCCCGCCTCGGCCGCGGTGTCCGATCCGGTGGATCTCGCGGGCGCGGGAGAAGCGGACCTTCAGGTCTACGCGAGGGTCGTCGAGCTGGTGGCCGCCTCAGGTGAGGTCGACTCGATCGTCGTGTCGGGATATCTCGGCTGCTACGGCGAGGACTCGCCGGGCCTCATGAACGCGGAGTTCGCTGTGATCGACCGCCTCGGCCGGAAGACCCGTGAAGCGGCCGAATCACACGTACCCCTGATCGTGCACAGCATGAGTGCGTCCTCACCCGCGGTCGCCCGTATGCGGGAGCACCGCATCCCGGCCTTCGACACCATCGACGCGGCTCTCGGTGCGTTGGGCCGAGCGGCCCGCATCGGCGGGCAACCCGGCCGTCACCCGGCGATCACGCGGAGCCGGGCGGCCGCACCGGCGCCCGGCTACTGGGCGGCACGCGAGTACCTGACGGCGCGAGGCATCGCGATGCCCGACGCGAGACGCGTCACCGATACGGCCGAGTTGCTGGAGGCGTGCAGGACCCTGCGACCACCCCTGGTGCTCAAGGCCGGGTGGATCGAGCACAAGAGCGAACATGACGCCATCAGGACGGGACTGACAGCGGACACCGCTGCGGCGGAGTTCGGCGAGATGCGCGAACGGCTCGGTTCAGGCGACTACGTCGTCGAGGAGCAGGACACCCGGCACGGAGTCGTCGAGATGCTGATCGGCGCACGCCGGGACCGTGACTTCGGACCCACCGTCGCCGTGGGCCATGGGGGAGTACGGGCCGAGCTGTGGCGAGACGTATCCGTCGAGCTGGCACCGGTCGACCGGCGCACGGCGGCCGCGATGCTGGACCGGCTGCGATCGCGCCGACTCCTCGACGGCTGGCGAGGACAGCCGGCGGTCGACATCGAGGCACTGATCGACGCGATCGTCGTCACGTCCGAAGCGATCGCGGCCGACTCCTGTGTCGAGGACATCGAGGTGAACCCGATCCGGGTCGGACCCGAGGGCGCCTTGGCCGTGGACGCACTCGTCGTCTCTCGTACCGCGCCAGAAACACCAGGAACCTCCGGGGTGAACCACCACCGGGAAAACCATGAAGAAGCAGGAGCAATCGCGTGAGCACATCCACTGAACCCTGGCCGCTGACCGATGAGCAGCATTCGATCGTTGAGCTGTGCCGAGAGTTCGCGACGAACGAGATCCGACCCCGCGGCCGCGAGGTCGACGAGCGCGACGTCGAGTCCCCCTTGGACATCTTCCAGGCGGCGGCCAAGGTCGGCATCACCGACTTCATGCTGCCCGAGGAGTACGGCGGTGGCGGATTCACCGATGTCTTCACCCAGTGTCTGGTCCAGGAGCAGATGTGCTGGGGCGACCCGGCGATCGGCAACTTCGTCTGTTCCAACGGCTTCTTCGCCGATCCGCTGCTGGAACTGGGCACCGACCGGCAGAAGGAG
This sequence comes from Streptomyces sp. NPDC091281, assembly GCF_044757425.1. NCBI lineage: Bacteria > Bacillati > Actinomycetota > Actinomycetes > Kitasatosporales > Streptomycetaceae > Streptomyces > Streptomyces sp. NPDC091281. The sequence goes on from NZ_JBIVUY010000012.1 coordinate 94,486, forward strand.
GAGTGGCTGCGTCCCCTCGCCGGGCCGAAGCCGCTCTACACCGCTCTGGCGACAACCGAACCGGGGGCGGGCTCCGACGCAGCGTCCATCGTCACGACCGCCACCCGGGTCGACGGCGGCTACTCACTCAACGGCCAGAAGGCGTGGATCTCCAACGCGGGCTTGGCCGACCAGTATGTCGTCTTCGCCAAGACCGACTCCACCGCGCGGTCCTCGGGAGTCACCGCCTTCCTGCTGCGCAAGGGCGTCGAGGGGCTGACTTTCGGAGCGCCGATGCGCAAGATGGGGCAGCGTGCCATCGTCTGCCGCGAGATCTTCCTCGACGAGGTCTTCGTCCCCGAATCCGATCGCCTCGGCGATGAGGGGCAGGGTTTTCGCGGCCTGATGAAGACGTTCGACGTCTCACGCATCGTGCTGGCCGCCGCGGCGACCGGATCGGCGCGCGCCGCCTACGAATACGCGCTCCAGTACGCCCGTGAACGGAACCAGTTCGGCAAGCCGATCATCGAGCACCAAGCCGTCGCCTTTCGACTGGCCGACATGGCGACTCGCATCGAGTCCGCCTGGCTGCTCACACTGCACGCGGCACGTCAACGGGACGCCGGAGCCGACGTCGCCAAGCTGGCCGCCATGGCCAAGCTCCAGGCATCGGAAACCGCGATGGCCGTGACCTGGGGCGCCGTGCAGACCCTCGGTGGCTGGGGCTACTCGCGCGAATACCCGGTCGAGCAGTGGATGCGCGACGCCAAGCTGGAGGAGATCGAGGAGGGCACTTCGGACATCATGCGTCTCATCATCTCGCGCCGCCTCTGACCACGACCTCGGGCGATCCCCTCACGCGGGGCAGCCCGCTTCCCAGCTCTGGCATCAGGAGTGACATGAGCTTCCACAACGAGTTCACGGAGATGTTCGGGGTCGAGCACCCCATCGTGTGCGGCGGAATGCTTGCGGTGGGGACCGCGGAGCTGATCTCGGCCGTTGCGAACGCCGGTGCGCTGGGTTTCCTCAGCGCACTGACCCAGCCCACCCCAGAGGCCCTCGCACAGGAGATCGCGCGCTGTCGTGATCTGACCGACAGACCCTTCGGCGTCAACTTCACCATCCTTCCCACCATCGAGCCGGTGCCCTATGACGAATACCGGGCAGCCATCATCGACTCGGGTGTGAAAGTCGTGGAGACGGCCGGCAGCAACCCGGCTCCGCACCTGCCCGCGTTCCGTGAGGCAGGAGTGAAGGTCGTACATAAGGCCGTTGCCGTCCGGCACGCGCTCAAGGCCGAGGCCCTCGGCGTCGATGCCGTCAGCATCGACGGATTCGAGTGTGCCGGACACCCCGGCCAGGACGACGTCCCCGGCCTCGTTCTGATCCCGGCGGCCGCGCGCAGGTTGCGCATCCCGGTCATCGCGTCGGGTGGCTTCGCCACCGGCAGTGGCCTCGTCGCGGCCCTGGCGCTCGGGGCGTGCGCCATCAACATGGGAACCCGGTTCGAAGCGACCGAGGAGGCGCCGATCCACCCGAACGTGAAGGCGCAGATCGTCGCGAACGACGAGCGCGGCACCCAGATCGTCTTCCGGGAGTTCGGCAACACCGCCCGGGTGGCGCGGAACACGGTCTCGCAGGACATCGCACGCATAGGCGCGCGACCTGGGGCCGCCTTTTCCGATGTCGCCGAACTCGCCTCCGGCAGACGTGGCAGACGGCGGGTGCTCCAAGAAGGCGATGTCGAGGGTGGCATGTGGTGGGCCGGACAGGCCCAGGGCCTCATCGAGCGCGTGGAGAGCTGCGAAACGGTGGTCCGTACGATCGTGGAGGACGCCGAGGAGATCATCCGCGGTCGCCTGCGACGGCAACTCGCACCGACAGCCGATGTGGCCTCGACCGGGGCTGGCTGACCGGTACCAGCGTCCCCGCTGCCGGACAGGGTGTCGACGCCGGAAAGAAGATCGTGGGCCGGAAGCGGAGCATCGTCACCGACACGCTCGGACTCCTCCTCGCCGTCCTGGTCACCTCGTCGAGCACGCCGCGACCCTCGGCACCGACATGCGGATCACCGCCCGCAAGGCCGGGACCAGGGGCTTCACCACGATCCCGAAACGCTGGGCGGTCGAGCGGATCTGCGGCTGGCTCCTGCTCCACCGGCTGCACCAGCGACGACGTGAGAGGTCCCCCCTCCCGGCCGGGGGGTCACCCGGTCCCGGTGCGGCGCGGGCTCAGCACACAGAACTCGTTGCCCTCCGGATCGGCGAGCACCACCCACGTCTGTTCGCCCTGGCCGACGTCCGCAGGGCGGGCGCCGAGGGCCAGCAGGCGGTCGACCTCCGCGCGCTGGTCGACCGGGCGGAAGTCCAGGTGCAGCCGGTTCTTGCCGCTCTTCGCCTCCGGCACGGGCTCGAAGATGATGCCCGGCAGCCGGTCCGGCGCGGGGCGGATCTCGAACTCGTCCGGCTCGTCGTTCAGCACGACCCAGCCCAGCGCCTCGGCCCACCAGCGGCCCAGCGCCACGGGGTCGGCGGCGTCCACGACCACCTGTTCCCATTCCAAGGTCATGACGGGGAGGGTAGTGCGGAAGACTGGGGGCCACCACGCGAACGCCGGGACAGGTGTTCGCCGCGCGCGCGGCGCGTACGGCGGCGGCAGCCGTGGACCGTGCGGCGCGCGCGACACGTACGACACGAGGAGGCGGCGGGATGACGGGCCCGATCACGGCAGGCGTCGACGGGACGGACGAGAGCCGCGCGGCGCTCGCCTGGGCGGCGAGGGAGGCCGTACGGCGGGACGTGGCGCTGCGGGTCGTGCACGCCTGGCGGTTCGAGGAGCACACCGCGGCGGCGGCGGTCGGCCGGGACGTCCAGGAGGCGGGCGCGCGCGAGGCCGTCCGGGCGGCCGTCGAGGACATCGGCGCGCGCCACCCCGGCCTCGCGGTGACCACGGAGGTCGTGGCGGGCGACGACCCGGCCGAGACCCTGCTCGCCGCCGCCGCGGACGCCGGGACGCTGGTGCTCGGCTCGCGCGGCCACGGCGCGGTCGTCGGGTTCCTCCTCGGGTCGGTCGGCCAGCAGGTGGTCGCCGGGGCCCGCTGCCCGGTCGTCCTGGTCCGCGCCGGGGACAGCCCCGCCGCCGAGGTCGCGGGCCACGAGATCGTCGTCGGCCAGGACGGCGACCCCGAGGACAGCGCCGCCGTCCTGCGGTTCGCGTTCGAGACGGCCGCCGCGCGCGGCGCCGCCGTCCGCGCGGTCCGCGCCTGGACGCTGCCGCCGGTCTTCGCCTACAGCCCCGCCTCGCTGAAGCTCCTCGACGACGCGGGCGGCCTGGAGCCGTACGAGCGCAAGGCGCTCGCCGAGGCGCTCGCGCCCTGGCGGGAGCGGTTCCCCGACGTGCACGTCGTGGAGCACGTGGAGATCGGCAGCGCGGGCCAGGTGCTGCTGTCGGTCGCCGGGCGGGCCCAGCTGGTCGTGGTCGGGCGCCGGGCCCGGCGCACGGCGGTCGGCGCGCGCGTCGGCTCCGTCGCGCACGGCGTGCTGCACCACGCGGGCTGCCCGGTCGCGGTGGTCCCGCAGGGCTGAGCCGCCGGGACGTCCGCACGCTGGAGCGCGGCCCCCGGTTCACTCCGGGACGGTCGGCTCCAACGTCTCCCGCGCCTTCGGCAGAATCCGCGAGATGTAGTCCTCCACGGCCGTGTCCAGGCCGATGTCCGACTGGGCCCGCTCCGACAGGTACCAGCGGTGTTCGAGCAGCTCGTGGTAGATCTCGGCCGCGTCCATCGAGCCGCGCAGGTCCAGCGGCACCGCCCGCACGGTCGGCCGGAACACGTCCCGCACCCAGCGGTGCGCCAGGACCTCCGGGCGGGCCGCGAGGGGGTCGCCCGGCGCGTAGTCGTCCTGGGTGGCCATCCAGCTCTCCAGGTCGTTCAGCAGCCGCCTGGCCTGGTTCTCCTCGGTGTCCAGGCCGGTCAGCCGCAGCAACTGCCGCTGGTGGTGGCCCGCGTCGACGACCTTCGGCACGAAGGTGACCGTGTCGCCGTTGGAGGAGTGCTCGATCTGCATCTCGGCCACGTCGAAGCCCAGCTCGTTCAGGCGGCGGATGCGGCGCTCGATGTAGTGGTACTTGCCCGCCGGGTAGACGGAGACGCGGGTCAGCTCCTCCCAGAGGCCGCCGTAGCGGGCGCAGATCTCGGTGCCGAACGCGATCGGGTCGACCGACGGGTGCAGGGCGCCCGACGCCTCCAGGTCGAGCAGTTCCCCGCTGATGTTCACCCGCGCCAGGTCGAGGTCGTAGTCGCGCTGCCCGGGGCTGAGGCGCGGGTGCAGGTCGCCCGTCTCGGCGTCGACGAGATAGGCGGCGTAGGCGCCCGCGTCGCGCCGGAACAGGGTGTTGGACAGCGAGCAGTCGCCCCACGCGAACCCGGCGAGGTGCAGCCGCACCAGCAGCACCGCCAGGGCGTCCATCAGCCGGTGCATGGTCGCCGGGCGCATCGTCGTCTCGAACATCGACCGGTACGGCATCGACCCGCCGAGATGCCGGGTGACCAGCACCGGTTCCAGGTCCTCGCCCGCGTCGTCCAGGCGGCCGGTGACGACGGCCAGCGGGTCGACGGCGGGGATGCCGAGCCGGTCCAGGTCGCGCAGCAGCTCGTACTCGCGCAGCGCCGGGCGCCGGGCCAGCTCCTTGACGGCGATGACCTCGTCGCCCGCGCGCGCGTAGCGCACCACGTGGCGGGAGATGCCGCGCGGCAGCGGTACGAGGACCTCGTCCGGCCACTCCACCAGCGGGAGGTGCCAGGGCAGCTCCAGCAGGAGGGCCGGGTGCTCCGGGTTGGTGGCGCTGATCTGCAAAGCCATGGCCAGAACCTTAGACGGCCTGCTCGGCCGCCCGCCGCGCCGCCTCCCGGACCGCTCCCCGGTGCACCGGCCCGTGCCCCGGCAGCAGGACGTCGCCCGGCAGGTCCGCGATCACGTCGAGGGAGGCCACCGCGCGGTCCCGCTCGTGGTGGAACATGTCGGGCAGCAGCTGCGGTCCCCGCGCCCGCGCGATGCGGTGCCCGGTCACCAGCGCGTCACCGGAGACGACGACCCCGGCGTGCGGCAGATGGAACACCGTGTGCCCGTCCGTGTGGCCCGGCGTGTGCACGGGCACCGGACGCCCCGGCAGGTCCAGCGCGCCGCCGTCCGCCGGGAACGCCTCGGGCTCCAGCACCGGGTGCTGCGCCATGCCGCCCACCCGCATGACGTGCGCCGTCCACGGCAGGACGCCCGGCCGCCACAGGTTGCGCAGGACCGCGCCGGGGCTGACCTGCTGGAGGAACTCCCGCCGCGCGTGCGGCACCTCGGCCGGATGCAGCACGACGGGCGTGCCGTACGTCGCGCGCAGGTGCTCGGCGGAGCCCAGGTGGTCGTTGTGGGCGTGGGTGACGAGGACGGCGGTGACGGCCTCCGGTGAACTGCCCACGGCGGCCAGGGAGTCCAGCAGCAGCCGCCGGTCGCCGGGGTAGCCGGTGTCGACGAGGGTGACGGCGTCGCCCTCGGTGAGGATCACCCAGTTCGTGTGGCCGCCGTGGACCAGGTGGATGCCGTCCGCCACGTGCCGTACGTCCGCGCGCATGATCGTCCTCGGGTGGGATCGGGGGAGGGACGCGCTCAGTGATACACGAGGGGCCGGTGGCATCGGTGAGGCGGTCCCCCCTCGGGCGCCTACCGCACGCCGCGCGGCCGGAACTGCACGCTGATCCGGGGGCCCGTCGCGCGCGCCGACTTCGGGACGCAGTGCTCCCAGGTCCGCTGGCAGGAGCCGCCCATCACGATCAGGTCGCCGTGGCCCAGGGGCCGCCGCACCGAGTCGCCGCCGCGCACCGGGCGCAGCAGCAGGTCGCGGGGCGCGCCCACGGAGAGGATGGCGACCATGGTGTCCTCGCGGGCGCCCCGCCCGACGCGGTCGCCGTGCCAGGCGACGCTGTCCCGGCCGTCGCGGTAGTGACAGAGCCCGGCGGTCACGAAGGGCTCGCCCAGCTCGTCCGCGTAGTGCGCGGTGAGGGCGGCGCGCGCCTCGTCGAGGACCGGGTCGGGCAGCGGGTCGCCCGCGCCGTAGAAGGCGAGCAGCCGGGGCACGTCCACCACCTGGTCGTACATCTGCCGTCGCTCGGCCCGCCACGGCACCTCCGCCGCGAGCCGTTCGAACAGGGTGTCGGCGCCGGTCAGCCAGCCGGGCAGCACGTCGATCCAGGCGCCCGCGCCGAGCACGGTCCGGCGGACGCCGTCCAGGGAGCCGATCCGCAGCTCGTCGGCCTGGTCGAAGAGCGAGCGCTGGAGGTGCCTGGTCATGGGACCAGCGTACGCCTTAATCGAACGTATGCGCGATACGCGATGCGCGGTGAGTGGGGCGGGGTGGGGTGCGCGGGGGCGGTACGGGGTGAGGGCGGCGCCGGGCGGGTGCGGCGAGGCCGGGGCCAGTGCCGGGCGGGTGCGACGAGGCGAGGCGGTGCCTTGGTCGGAGGTCTTTCGATACATCGACGTATCCGATACATTCGCGTATCGGGACGGAGGTGCGGCGGCATGGCGACGGCGCGGACGGAGCACGCGGAGCGGGGCGGGGGGACGGAGCCGGGCGCGCGGCGCGTCACACGGCGCCGGAGCGAGACGCGGGCCCGGCTGCTCGACGCCGCGTTCACGGTCTTCGCCGCCAAGGGCTTCGGGCGCGTCTCCATCGAGGAGGTCTGCGCCGCCGCCGGATACAGCCGGGGCGCCTTCTACTCCAACTTCGCCAGCCTCGACGAGCTGTTCTTCGCGCTCTACCGGCAGCGCGCCGACCTCATCGCCGGGCAGGTCGCCGACGCCCTCGCCGGGGACACCGCCGCGCTCGACGTGCCCGCCTCGGTCGACCGCGTGAGCGAGGTGCTCCTCCTCGACCTCGACTGGCTCCAGGTGAAGACGGACTTCCTCGCGCACGCCGCCCGCGACCCGGAGGTGGCCCGCACCCTCCTCGCCCACCGAGCCAGGCTGCGGGGCGCCATCGCCGAGCGGCTGGACCGCGCCCGTACGCCGCTGCCCGCCGTCCTCGGTGACGCGGGCGCCGCCGCCCACGCGGTGGTCGCCGCCTACGACGGCGTCACCACCCAGCTCCTGCTGGACAAGGACGTCGACCACGCGCGCGCCTGGCTGAAGCAGTTGCTCACCGCGCTGCTCACGCGGGACGGCGACCCCCGATCCCCCTGACCCCACAGCCCCCACGCACCGCCCGACCCCGCAGTCCCCACGCACCGCCCGACCCCGCAGTCCCCACGCACCGCCCGACCCCACGAGCCCCACGTCCCCCACGTCCTCCCTTCCATGAACGCCCTACGCGGGTCCCCAGCGCGTCCCGCGGGCGACCCGAACGAGAAAGGCAGCCGTCGCATGAACGCGGACGTCATCGTCGTCGGAGCGGGCCTCGCCGGCCTGGTCGCGGCCCACGAACTCACCAGCAGGGGCCGCCGGGTCGCCCTGGTCGACCAGGAGAACGCCGCCAACCTCGGCGGCCAGGCGTTCTGGTCCTTCGGCGGGCTCTTCCTCGCCGACTCGCCCGAACAGCGGCGCCTCGGCATCACCGACTCCCTCGACCTCGCCTGGAACGACTGGCAGGGCAGCGCGCAGTTCGACCGCGTCGACGACGAGGACTCCTGGGCGGTGCGCTGGGCCCGCGCCTACGTCGAGTTCGCGGCGGGGGAGAAGCGGACCTGGCTCAGCGGACACGGCATCAACCTGCTGCCCACCGTCGGCTGGGCCGAGCGCGGCGACCTGCGCGCCGACGGCCACGGCAACTCCGTGCCCCGCTTCCACATCGCCTGGGGCACCGGCACCGGCGTGATCGAGCCGTTCGTCCGGTACGCCCGCCAGGCCGAGGCGGACGGCCTGCTGACCTTCCACCACCGGCACCGGGTCGACGGACTGGTCGTCACCGACGGCGCCGTCCGGGGCGTACGCGGCACCCTCCTCGCCCCCGACGACTCCGCGCGCGGCGTCCCCACCAGCCGCGAGCGCGTCGGCGACTTCGAACTCACCGCGCAGGCCGTCGTCGTCACCAGCGGCGGCATCGGCGCCGACCACGACCTGGTCCGCCGCCACTGGCCCGCACGGCTCGGCACCCCGCCCGCCGAGATGGTCACCGGCGTCCCCGCCTACGTCGACGGCCGCATGCTCGACATCAGCGCCGAGGCCGGCGTCCGCCTCGTCAACCGCGACCGCATGTGGCACTACACGGAAGGCATCCGCAACTGGGACCCCGTCTGGCCCGGCCACGGCATCCGCATCCTGCCCGGCCCGTCCTCCCTCTGGTTCGACGCCCTCGGCCGCCGCCTCCCCGACCCCTGCCTGCCGGGCTACGACACCCTCGGCACCCTGCGCCACCTGCGCACCACCGAGGACCTGGCGGGCCACGACCACTCCTGGTTCGTCCTCACCCGGAAGATCGTGGAGAAGGAGTTCGCGCTCTCGGGCTCCGAGCAGAACCCCGACATCACCGCCAAGGACCGCAAGGCCGTGCTGCGCGACCGCCTCCTCGGCAAGGGCGCCCCGGCCCCCGTGCAGGCCTTCCTCGACCACGGCGCGGACTTCGTCGAGGCCGACAGCCTGGACCGGCTCGTCGAGAAGATGAACGCCCTCACCGACAAGCCGCTCCTCGACGCCGACACGCTGCGCCGTCAGATCCGCGCCCGCGACCTCCAGATGGACAACGCGTACAGCAAGGACGCCCAGATCCAGGGCATCCGCAACGCCCGCCGCTACGTCGGCGACCGGCTCGGCCGGGTCGCCACCCCGCACCGCATCCTCGACCCCGCCGCCGGACCGCTGATCGCCGTCAAGCTGCACATCCTCACCCGCAAGAGCCTCGGCGGCATCCAGACCGACCTCTCCTCCCGCGCCCTCGGCGCCGACGGCACCCCGATCGAGGGCCTGTACGCGGCGGGCGAGGTCGCCGGGTTCGGCGGCGGCGGCGTCCACGGCTACAACGCCCTGGAGGGCACCTTCCTCGGCGGCTGCCTCTTCTCCGGCCGCGCGGCGGGCCGGGCGGCGGCGGAGCGGACGGGCTGACCGGCCACCAGGCAGCCAATAGGCGACCGGGCCACCAGGCCCACCGGGTCGCCAGGCCGCTCGGTCGACAAGGCGACAGGTCGACAGACAGCTGACGTGACGGTGTGACGGGCCGACGAGGTGTCCCCGTCCACGCCGAGTGACCGTGACAGGGTGCTTCCCTGGCGCATGACGGGGGTGCTCCCCTCGACACCGCGTGACGGGGACGCACCCCTCCACGCTGCGTGACTTGACCTGTTCGAGGGGGACTCCCGGACGCCCGCTGCCTAGGCTGAGAAAGCTTGATCATCAGCCACCCCCCAGGAGCCCCCGTGACCCACCCCCGCAGACGCCCCGTCCTCCTCGCGGCCGTCCCCGTCGCCGTGGCGGCGCTGCTCGCCGCCGCCGACCCGGCCCTCGCGGCCGGACCGACGGGCACCCGGGGCGTCGGCGACCCCTACTTCCCGCTCGCCGGGAACGGCGGCTACCACGTGGGCCACTACGACCTGACGCTCCGCTACGACCCCGCGCGCAAGCACCTCGACGGCAAGGCCGTCCTCACCGCCCGCGCCACCCAGCGCCTCACCCGCTTCGACCTGGATCTGCACGGTCTCAAGGTCACCGGCGTCACCGTCGACCACGTCAAGGCCGCCTTCCGGCGCGACGGCCAGGAACTCGTCGTCACCCCGCGCCACGCCCTGCGCAAGGGCAGGGCGTTCCGGGTCGCGGTCACCTACGCGGGCACCCCGCAGCCGGTCACCGACCCCGACGGCTCGCTCGACGGCTGGATCCCCACCGACGACGGCGCCTTCGTCGCCGGGGAGCCGCAGGGCGCCATGACCTGGTTCCCCGCCAACAACCACCCCACCGACAAGTCCTCGTACGACTTCACGCTCACCGTCCCCGAGGGCCGCACCGCCGTCGCCAACGGGGTGCTGCTGAACCGCCGCACCGCCCACGGGAAGACCACGTTCCGCTGGCGGCAGACCGAGCCGATGGCCGCCTACCTCGCCACCGCCACCGTCGGCAAGTTCCGCGTCGAGCAGTACACGACCCGCACCGGGGTCAAGGTCTACAACGCCGTCGACCCGCGCGAGGCCACCGCCGCCGCGCCCGTCCTGAAGAAGCTCCCCTCCGTCCTGGACTGGGAGAGCGGCCTCTTCGGCCGGTACCCGTTCCGCGCCGCCGGGGCCATCGTCGACCGGGCACCCCAGGTCGGCTACGCCCTGGAGACCCAGACCCGGCCCGTGTACGACAGCGCGCCCGATCTGAGCACCCTCGTGCACGAGACCGCCCACCAGTGGTTCGGCGACTCCGTCTCCCTCACCACCTGGAAGGACATCTGGCTCAACGAGGGCTTCGCCACCTACGCCGAGTGGCTCTACGCCGAACAGCACGGCGGGAAGACCGCGCAGCAGACCTTCGACGCGCTGTACGCCCGCCCCGCCGCCGACGGCCTGTGGGCCTTCCCGGCCGGGAACCCCGGCAGCGGCGCGAACATCTTTGACACCCCGGTCTACGCCCGCGGCGCGATGACCCTGCACGCCCTGCGCACCGCCGTCGGCGACCGCGCCTTCCTCCGCATCCTGCGCGCCTGGGCCGACGCCCACCGCGACGGCCACGGCACCACCGCCCAGTTCGAGCACCTCGCCGAGCGCCTCTCCGGCAAGGACCTCGACGGCCTGTTCCGCACCTGGCTCCACACGGCGGGCAAGCCGAACCGGCCGTAGCGCACCGGGCCGGCCCTACGACGGTCGCTCCCGTGGCGCACGGGACCGGCCGTCGGAGGCGACCTGACGGGTTCCTCACATCCGTACGGCATCCTCGCCCCCGTGGCGCGCGCCCGCGCCCCGCGCGCGGGACACGCGCCGCCGGGGGCCCGCCGTCCGCCGCGCGCACGCCGGGGGCGACCATGTCCGTACCGGCCGTGCGCCCCGCCCGCGCACGGCCCCCGGACGCGGCCGACCCGCCGACCGGCCCAGCCAGGGAGGAACCACGCCGTGTGCGCCCACGTACTCGTCGCCGAGGACGACACGATGCAGGCCGAACTCATCCGCCGCTCGCTGCTCGCCGAGGGACACACCGCCACCGTCGTCCACGACGGCTCGGCCGCGCTGGACGCCGTCCGGCGCGACCGGCCCGACCTCGTCGTCCTCGACCTGATGCTCCCGCTCGTCGACGGCCTCGGCGTCTGCCGGGTGCTGCGCCGCGACGACGACATCCCCGTGCTGATGCTGACCGCGCGGGCCGCCGAGGAGGACGTGCTGCTCGGCCTCGAACTGGGCGCCGACGACTACATGACCAAGCCGTACAGCCCCCGTGAGCTGATGGCCCGCATCCGCACCGTCCTGCGCCGCAGCGGACGCACCGCCGCCGCAGGCCCCGAACGGGCGGACGACCCTGTCGTCCGCGCCGCCGGGATAGCCGTGGACCCCGAGCGGCACGAGGTGCGGTGCGACGGGCGGCCGGTGGAGTGCACGCCCGCCGAGTTCCAGATCCTGCTCGCCCTCGCCGGGGAACCCGACCGGGTCTTCTCCCGGCGACAGCTCCTCCAGTGCGCGCGCGGCCTCGACCGCTCCTCCACCGAGCGGGCGGTGGACGTGCACATCATGAACCTGCGCCGGAAGATCGAGGCCGACCCGCGCCGCCCGACCCGGCTGCTCACCGTGTTCGGCGTCGGCTACAAGCTGAGCGGCACCCGCCCGTGACCCGGAAACCCGCCCCGGCCGCCCCCGCCGACGCCGGGGACGGTGGCGATTCCGCCGCCCCGGCCCGCCCCCGCATCCCGTTCCGCAAGCGCCTCCTGGTCCGTCTGCTCATCGCGTCGGCCCTGATCGCCGTCTGCTCGGTCGCCGCGACGGCCTGGCTGGCGGTGACCACCACGACCCGCGCCCTGCGCGAGGAACAGGGACAGGCCCTCGCCGACGACATGGACATCCTCGCCCGGCTCAGCGGCTACGCCGCCACCCACCCCGACTGGTCGGGCGTCCGGGCCACCGTCCGCGACCTCTCCGCCCGCACCGGCCGCCGGATCGCCCTCACCACGGCCGACCGCACCCTGATCGCCGACTCCGCGCCGCGCGGCACCTCCCTGCCGCCGCGCGCCGCCGCCACCGTCGACCCGCTGCGCACCGACACCTCCAGCGAGCCCGGCGCCCAGATCGGCGGCGTAGACCCGCGCGTCGTCGGCCCCTACCGGCTCACCCCCGCCGAACGCACCCGCCTCGACCGCCTCGCCCGCGCCCTCCAGACCTGCTACGTCCGCTACGGCCTCGACGCCACCCTCGGCCGCACGCCCGGCGGCCGCCCCTACGTCGAGCGCTCCGACGGCACCCTCGGCACCGGCTACGTCCCCGAACCCTGCGCCGACGGACGCCTCGACACACCCGTGTCCACCGAGGAGAAGGCCCTCACCGCGCTCCAGGAAGGCGCGAGCGGCTGCCTCTCGCGGGCCGGGCTGGAACCCGCCACGGGCGCCCGCGCGCGCGGCGCCGCCGTCGCCGTCCTGGACTTCCGGCGGCCGACCCCGACACCCGGCTTCCTCGTCAAGGGCGACGCCGACGCCGTCCGCGCCGCCCGGACCTGCCTGGACGACGCCCACCGCGCCCAGCTCGACCCGTACGTCGCGCCCGTCGCGGAACTGTTCCTCGGCGGCGGCGACAGTCCCGTCGGGCCCCGCTGGGACATGTCGTCCGCCAACAAGGCGAAGGTCGCCGGTGCGGCCGGGCTGGTCCTCGCCGTCACCGTCGCCGTGACCGCCGCCGTCGCGACCCGGCTCGTCCGGCCGCTGCGCGCCCTCACCGCCGCCGCCCAGCAGCCGCCCGACCGGCACGCGCGCGTGCCCGTCACGACCCGCGACGAGACGGGCATACTCGCCGAGGCCTTCAACGACCTCAGCGAGCGCCGCGAGCGCCTGGAGGCCCAGCGCAGGGCCCTGGTCAGCGATGTCGCCCACGAACTGCGCAGCCCGCTCACCAACATCCGGGGCTGGCTGGAGGTCACCCGCGACGGTCTCGTCGAACCCGACACCGCGCTGCTGTCCGCGCTGCACGACGAGGCGCTGCTGCTCCAGCGGGTCATCGACGACCTGCGCGACCTGGCGGCGGCCGACGCGGGCACCCTCGTCCTGCACCGCGAACCGGTGCCCGCCGACGAACTCCTCGCCCAGGTCGCCGCCGCCCACAAGGTGGCCGCCGCCACCGCCGGGGTCGCCCTGCGCACCGACGCCGACGGCTGTCCGTGGCTGGACGCCGACCCGGTCCGGCTGCGGCAGGCCCTCGGCAACCTCGTCACCAACGCCGTACGCCACACCCCGTCCGGCGGCACGGTCACCCTGTCCGCGCGCAGCGAGAAGGGGCAGGTCCTTCTGGAGGTCGCCGACACCGGGTCCGGTATCGCCGCCGAGGACCTGCCCCACGTCTTCGAGCGTTTCTGGCGGGCCGAGAAGTCCCGCAGCCGCCGCACCGGGGGCAGCGGCCTCGGCCTGCCGATCGTCCGTCAGCTCACCGCCGCCCACGGCGGCACCGCCCACGCGGCGAGCGTCCCGGGCACCGGCAGCACCTTCACCCTCCGGCTGCCACCGGCCCCGCCACCCCCGGAGAACTGACCGCCGTACCCCGGCGGCCCGCCCTCACGAGCTGCGGCGCGCCGCCCTGATCCGGCGCCGCATCGCGCGGCGCTCGTTTTCGCTCGTGCCGCCCCACACCCCGAGCGTCTGGTCCGTCTCCAGCGCCCACTCCAGGCAGGACTCCCGTACCGGGCAGCCCCCGCAGACCGCCTTCGCCTGCTGCGTCTGGAGCAGCGAGGGCCCCGAGGTGCCGATCGGGAAGAACAGTTCCGGGTCCTCGTGGCGGCACGCGGCCTGCTGTCGCCAGTCGTCCGTCGAAGTCACCTGCGATCACGTCTTCCGTTGGGTTCCGGATGCTTGCTCCCGAGCGGGTGACCGATCATGCGGGCCTCAAACCAGGGGAATCCGGCCGGACTTAGCGGGAGCCTGCTGCGCCGGGGGTCGTTCCGTGGGGGTGGAGGGCGCTCAACTCGTCCTGGATCGCGGCCCGCAGAGGGTCGTGCCGGGGGCCGAGCGCGTGGCGCGGATCGCTCCACCGTTCCCGCGGGTACCGCCAGACCGGGAGCCGCACGAGCGCGTCCGGTTCCCAGTCGAACCGCGGCCACACGTGCGCGTGCAGAAAGGGATCGGCGTTCCCCAGGATCTCCAGGTTGACGCGCCGGAAGGCCGGGTCGAGCCGCCCGCAGGCCCGCTCGACCGCCTCGCCCAGCGCGTCCAAGTCCGACAGGAACGCCAGCCGCCTGCCGCGCGGCAGGTCCGACAGGCGCTCCGCCGCGGGGTCGTCGGTCAGGAGCACCGAGTACCCAGGCAGGAACTGCGTGTCCCCGATCACCGCGAACCCCGCCGCCAGCCTGCGCAGCACCGTGGGGTTGGTGCCGCGCAGGGCGCTGCCGATCCGGTCGTCACGCCAGTCGTCCGTCACGTCCGCAGACTCTAGCGACGGGGCGGGGCGGGGCGGGGCGGGGCCGGGCGGGGCGGGGCACGGCGCGGCGGGTCGGGGTGGAGCGGTGTCCGGTGTCGTCCTACTGCTCGCGCAGTCCCCACGGGGAGCCGTACTCGGTGAGCAGGTCGAGGAACGGGCGGGCCGGGAAGGCCTCCGGGCCGAGGACGCCCGCGCCCGACCAGGCGCCGCGCGCGAGGAGTTCGAGGGCCACGACCGGGTTGACGGCCGTCTGCCACACCACGGCCTGGCTGCCGTACTCCGCCATCGACCACTGGTTGTCGACCACGTGGTAGAGGTACACCTCGCGCGGCCGGCCGTCCTTCGTGCCGCGCACCCACGTGCCCGCGCACGTCTTGCCGTGCATCCGGTCGCCGAGCGTCGCCGGGTCGGGCAGACAGGCCGCGACCACGTCGCGGGGCGACACCCGCACCGGGCCGGACGCGCCGGGCACCGTCACCGGCTCGGTGCGGTCCAGACCCAGCAGGTGCAGCGTCTTCAGCGTCTCGACGAACTCCGTGCCGAGCCCGTACTTGAAGGTGACCCGCCGCGCGTCGACCCAGCGCGGCATCAGGAGCACCTCCTCGTGCTCCACGTTCACGCACTCGACGGGGCCGATGCCCTCCGGGAAGTCGAACACCTCGGGCTCGCTGAACGGCTCGGTGGTGAACCAGCCGCGCTCCTTCTCGTAGACCACGGGCGGGTTGAGGCACTCCTCGATGGTGGTCCAGATGCTGAACGACGGCGCGAAGTCGTAGCCGTCCACGGTGAGGTCGGCGCCGTCGCGGACGCCGATCTCCTCGATCTCGTCGAACAGCTCGTCGGCGGCGTGCCGGGCGAACACGTCCGACAGGCCCGGCTCGACGCCCATGCCGACCAGGGCCAGCGCCCCCGCCTTCTCCCACTCCTCGGCCGCCGCGAACTGCGCGTCACCGAGCTTCACCCCGCACTCCTCGTACGGGCGCTCCGGGTGCGGGTACGACAGCGACATCGCCATGTCGACATAGGTGGCGCCCCCGGTGCGGGCGGCGCCGAACAGCGGCAATACGAACCGCGGGTCGGTGGCGTTGAGGAGGACGTCGCAGCGGTGGTCGGCGAGGAGAGCGACCACGGCCGCCTCGTCGCTCGCGTCGACCTGCGCGGCCACGAACCGCTCGTCGCCGTCGAGCGCGGCGACCGCCGCCGCCGACCGGCCGGGGTCGAAGTCGGCGACCACCATCGCCTCGAAGAACGGGCGCCGGGCCGCGATCCGGGTGATGGCGGTGCCCACGCCCCCGGCCCCCACGAGCAGTACACGCATGACGGTCTCCTTGCCTCGGACAGCTGTTGTGCCTGATGTGTGCGGTATGTGCGATGTGTGTGACCTGTGCGGTGTGACGGGTATCGGGCGCCCTGCGAGGGATACAACGCCCTCGGCCAGCGTAAGGTCAATGGCGTTGGCATAAGGAGGCCGAGCGGCGTGGCGAAGCAGGTCGTACCCGAAGAGAAGCGCAGACGGCGGCGCCCGACGCGCAGCGGCACGGTCCTGTCCGAGCCCCTGATCGTCGAGACGGCGCTGCGCCTGCTGCGCGAACACGGCGGCGCGGGGCTGAGCGCCCGCCGTCTCGGCCTGGCCCTGGACTGCGACCCGAGCACCCTCTACCGCTACTTCCGGGGCATGGACGACCTCACCCTCGCCATCGGCGACGCCCTGATCGGGCAGGCGCTGCGCGGCTGGACCCCGACCGGCCGCTGGCGCGCCGACCTGCACGCCGTCGGCCTGCGCGTGTACGACGCCTACGTCGCCCACCCGCAGGCCGCCCAGCTCACCGCGAGCCGGGTCACCGGCCGGGCCAACGAACTCGCCGCCGACGAGGCGGTCCTGGACGTGCTGCGCTCCGCCGGGTTCCCGGTGGCGGAGACGGTGCGGATCTACCACGCCTTCATCGACCAGACCCTGGCCTTCGCCGCTCTCGATGCCGCCTCGCTGGCCCTGCCGCGCGACACCCGGCACGCCGACGAGGCGATGTGGCGCTCCACGTACGCCCGGCTGCCCGCCACCACCCACCCTCGGATCGCCGAGGCGGCCCCGCTGCTGGCGACCCGGATGGTGACCAGCGCCTATCCGACGGCGCTGGCGATGCTCCTGGACAGCGCGGCAGCCCGGCTCGCGGCCCTGCGGGACGGGGCGACCGTCGTGCGGGACACGGCAGCCGTACGGGAACCGGAGGCCGTCCAGGACCCGGCGGCTCCGCGGGACTTGGCGGCCACCGACCGGAAGACCGGCACCGACCGGAAGACCGCCACCGGCCAGGACACCGCGACAGGCTGAGCGGCGCCGCCCCTCCCGCTCACGGCTGCCGCAGTGACTCCGCCGCCGTGGCCGCGACCGCGTCCGCGACGGTGGCTAGGGCGGGGGAGTCGAGTTTCCACTGCTGCCAGTACAGCGGGACGTCGAGCGGGCGGCCGGGGGCCAGCTCCACCAGGCCGCCCGCGGCGAGGAGGTCCCCGGCCTGGGCCTCCGGCACCATCCCCCAGCCGAGCCCGGCCGCCACCGCGTCCAGGAAGCCCTCCGAGGTCGGCACGGCGTGCCGCACCGCCCCGCCGGGGCCGACCGGGCCGTCGGGGGAGTCCGCGCCGGGTCCCGCCGCCGCGCCGCCGGACGCGACGTCGGCGCGCAGCCGCCGCAGGAAGCCGTCCTGGAGGTCGTCGCTGCGGTCGAAGACGATCAGCGGGGCCCGCCCGAGGGGCGTGCCGGTGAGGTGCCGGGCGGCGAAGGCGGGGCTCGCGGCGGCGACGTACCGCATCCGGCCGAGCGGGCGGACGGAGCAGCCGGTCACCGGCTCCGGGGAGGAGGTGACGGCGGCCATGACCAGGCCCTCGCGCAGCAGTTCCGCCGTGCGGGTCTCGTCCTCGCGGCGCAGCTCGAAGGCGAGGGGCGGCTCCTGCGGGACCCGGCTCAGGGCGGGCAGGAACCAGGTGGCGAGCGAGTCGGCGTTCACGGCGACCGTGACCCGCGTCGGTTCCCCGGCGCCGCTCATGCCCAGCTCGGCGCGCGTGTCGTGCTCCAGGCGCGCCAGTTGGCGGGCGAACCGCACCACGATGTCGCCCGACTCGGTCGGCCGCACGGGCTTGGTGCGCAGCAGCAGGACCCGCCCGGTGCGCTGCTCCAGCGCCTTGACCCGCTGGCTGACCGCCGACGGCGTCAGGTGCAGGGCGGCCGCCGCCGCGTCGAAGGTGCCCTCGTCGACCACGGCGAGCAGGGTCCGCACCTGGTCGAGCGGAAGATCCGTCATCACGAACGCTAATGATACGTAAAAATGTTGAGCTGTACGTGGAGTGATCCACTCCCTAGCGTGGACGCCATGTCCACCACCCTCACCGCCGCGGCGGCCGGATTCGGCACCGGTCTGTCGCTCATCGTCGCCATCGGGGCGCAGAACGCCTTCGTCCTGCGCCAGGGTGTGCGCCGCGACGCCGTGCTCGCCGTCGTCGGGATCTGCGCCCTCTCCGACGCCCTGCTCATCACGCTCGGCGTCGCCGGGGTGGGCGCGCTGGTGGTGGCCTGGCCGGGCGTGCTCACCGCCGTCGCCTGGCTCGGCGGCGCCTTCCTCCTCGGCTACGGCGCCCTCGCCGCCCGCAGGGTGGTCCGGCCCGGCGGCGGCGCCCTGGAGACCGGGGGAGAGGCGGTCGGCTCCCGGCGGCGGGCGGTGCTGACCTGCCTGGCGATGACCTGGCTCAACCCGCACGTCTACCTCGACACCGTCTTCCTGCTCGGCACGGTCGCCGCCGACCAGGGCCCGCTGCGCTGGACCTTCGGCCTCGGCGCCGCCACCGCGAGCCTCTGCTGGTTCGCCGCGCTGGGCTTCGGCGCCCGCCTGCTCAGCCGCTTCCTGGCCCGCCCGGCCGCCTGGCGGGTCCTCGACGGCCTGGTCGCCGCCACGATGATCGTCCTCGGCGTCACCCTGATCGCGGGCGCCTGACCGTCCCCGGCCGATGACCGTCCCGAGCCGGGCCGTCCACCGGGCCCGCCGTCCGGTCCGCGTGCACCCGCCCGTCCCGGCCAGTGAGACGGACGGTCCACAGTGGCACGGAATCCCCAGGAGGTGAGCGATAGTTACCCTCGCACACAAAAAGATGTACTGAGCAACCAGGAACGTCGTGACCACGAGCGAGAGCAGCACCCCACCCGACACCGCTGCCGAGAAGGAGCCGGAGCCACCGGACGCGCCGGCCCCCGGGCGCGGCTGGCGCCGCTGGGCCATGGACACCCGCCCGCTGCGCCGCCCCGCCTACCGGCGCCTGTGGTCCTCGACCATCGTCACCGCCGTCGGCAGCCAGCTCACCGCCGTCGCCGTGCCCAAGCAGATCTACGACATCACCGGCTCCTCCGCCTGGGTCGGCTACGCCAGCCTCGCCGGGCTCCTCCCCATGGTCGTCTTCGCGCTCTGGGGCGGCGCGGTCGCCGACACCATGGACCGGCGCAGGCTGCTGCTGATCACCAACACGGGCATCGCCGTCACCTCCGTGCTGTTCTTCGCGCAGGCCGCCGCCGGACTCGACTCGGTGGCGGTGCTGATGGTGCTGCTCGCCGCCCAGCAGGCCTTCTTCGGCCTGAACGCGCCCGCCCGCACCGCCTCCGTGGCCCGGCTGGTCCCCGCCGACGAGATGGCCGCCGCCAACGCCCTCGGCTCGACCGTCATGCAGACCGGCCTGGTCGCGGGCCCCCTCCTGGCGGGCGCCCTGATCCCGGTCGTCGGCCTGCCCGAGCTGTACCTCATCGACGCCGTCGCCCTCTGTGTGACCCTGTGGGCGGTCTACCGGCTGCCCGCCCTGCCGCCCCTCGGCGGCACCGCCGTACGCCGTGCCGGGCTGCGGGAGGTGCTGGCGGGCTTCCGCTACATCGCCCGCCACAAGGTGCTGCTCCTGTCGTTCCTGGCCGACATCGTCGCGATGGTGTTCGGCATGCCCCGCGCCCTGTTCCCGCAGCTGGCCGCCGAGACGTACGCGCCCTACGGGGAAGGCCTCGCCCTCGGGCTGCTGTTCGCGGCGATCCCCATCGGCGCGGTGCTGGGCGGCCTGTTCTCCGGCACCTTCTCCCGCGCCCGCCGCCACGGCTGGATGGTGATCGGCGCGGTCGTCGCCTGGGGCGCGGCGATCGCCGGGTTCGGGCTGAGCGGCAGTCTCTGGCTCGCGGTGGTGTTCCTCGCCGCCGCAGGGATCGCCGACATGGTCTCCATGGTCTTCCGCGGGGCGATCCTGCTCTCCGCCGCCACCGACGAGATGCGCGGCCGGATGCAGGGCGTCTTCACGGTCGTCGTCGCGGGCGGCCCGCGCCTGGCCGACGTCCTGCACGGCACGGCGGGCGCCGCCTTCGGCCCCCGGGCGGCCGTCACCGGCGGCGGCCTGCTGGTCGTCGCCGTCATGCTGGTCCTCGCGGCGGCCGTCCCGGCGCTGCGGCGCTACCGCATCTGACGCGTCCGGCAGGCAGCCACGGCCCCGGACGCGACGCCGCGTCCCGCGGGGGCGGTTCCGCCGGGAGCGCCCCGGACCGCCCCGGCGCGTCAGATCACGCCGCGCCGGTACGACCCGTACTGGTCCATCAGCCTGCCGCGGGTCATCTCCAGCCGGTGCGCGAGGATCTCGGCCACGATCCGCACCAGGGACATGCCGAGCGCCGGGTCCTCCTCGCACAGCTTCAGCACCGCCTGCGCCTCGAACTCGTAGGCCCGCACCGGGCTGAAGGCCTCCGCGCCGAAGTCCCAGCGGTACGGGGGGAAGAGCCAGGACCAGCCGAGCAGATCCCCGGCGCCGAGGCTCGCGACGGTGACCCGCTGGACGGAGGTGACCTCCTGGGTGAGGGAGACGGCGCCGGAGCGGATCACCCAGAACCGGTCGGCCCGGCCGCCCGCCTCGAAGATCCGGACGTCCTCCGCGAACGACACCTCCCGGGCCAGTTCCGTCAGCCGGTGGCGCTGGGGCGGGGGGAGAGCGGTCAGCAGCTTGGTCGCTTTTGTCATGGGACGGGGCTCCTCGCCGGGACGGTTTCCGGGGCTTTCCCTCCGTCCATCTCAGCCGCTGCGCGGGTGACGGGCACCTCGGCGGACGGGACTTCCTGCCCGCCGTCCTCCCGGCGCGTCCGACCGGCGTCCGCGCCGTGCCGGGCGCGCGGGCATGGGAAAGCCCTGGCTGGACGGGGGAAGCCAGCCAGGGCCGCCATGGCGGGCCCGCGGGGGAGTTGCCTCGACCCCTGACCCACTGTGAATGAACGCTAAACCATTTCGGCGGGCGGCGCGAAACGAAAACCCGGGCACGTGACCTGTTTCACTTTTCCGGGGTCCGCACCCCGTCCCGGCGCCCGGTGTGCTCACCCTCCGAGCCGGGGCGGCGGCAACGGCGGCAGCCGCCGCGGCCACGCCTCCTACGGCGGCGGCACGCTGTGCGAGGCGGGCCGGGCGGAGGCGGCGGGGGACCCGTGCGCGGCGTGGGGCACGTGCGGCGTCTCCGCGTGCCCACCTGGCGACACGATCGTGTCCAGCGCGGCCAGCACCGCCTCGTAGGCCAGCCCCCGAACGTGTGCGTCGCGCGCCGCGTCCGGGTCGGTGCGGGTCAGCTCCTCGCTCCGGGTGTGCCAGGCCCGCACCTCCTCCCGGGCTGCCGCTCTCGCGCGCCGGATGCGGCGCAGCAGTTCGTCCGAGTCCACGACGTCCGTCATGCACCGCTCCTACCCCCGCCCGGCCGGACGATGGCCGCCCGTGCCCTCCCGGCGTTCCGGACAGGGCGCCGCTCGCGAATATGCCCCACAACGGCACGTTTGGCGTCGCGTGCGGCGGCCAGCCGAACAGGGAGGGACGTGCCGTCCGGCGGGGAGAGGGCCGGGGCACGGCGGCGGACCGGGCTCGTACGACCCGGCCGCCCCCACCGGGCCGGGAGACCGGTCCGAGCGGCCGGGGCCCGCCACCGGCGGCGACATCCCGAGGGGAGCACCCTCGGGCCGCCGTCGGGGCCCCGACGGACCACAGAGCAGCCGAGAACGTCAGGAGAGCGACGGATGCGCGCCCACCCCCCGACCGACCGCGCCGACCGAGCGACCGAACCCACCACCCGCCCCACCGGCCCCGCCGAGCGGCCCGATTCCCCCGGCGTCGAGGACCTGCCCTGTCGCCCGGCCGACGTCCGGGTCGCCGTGCGGCAGGCCGTCGCCGGATATCGGGCCGCCGGGCCGCCCTGCGACGAGCGGTCCGTCGCCGACGCCCTGCTCGTCGCCTCGGAGCTGGCCACCAACGCCATCCTGCACGGCGGCGGCCTCACCGCCTTCGGCGCCGACCTCGACGGCCGGGCCGTACGGGTCTCCGTCAGCGATCGCAGCGACCTGCTGCCCGTCGCACCCCCTCCGGGGGACGCGCAGCACCGGGGCCGTTTCCTGGTCGGCGGGCGGGGCTGGCCGCTGGTCTGCCGCCTCGCCCGCGAGGTCCGCGTCCGCTGCCTGCCGACCGGCGGCAAGACGATCACCGCCCTCGTCCCGCTGACCTGACCCGCCGGAGATCGGGTCCGCGCGCGCCCGCCGGACCCGTCGCCGGCCCGCCCGGCTCCCGATGCCGTCCGGGACGCGGAACACCGTTTCCGGAAAGGCGAGTTTGTTCCTCCGGGGGGCGGGCAGGCGGAGTTTCGTGCTTCGGACCGGAGGCGCGCCGACGGGAGCCGTACGCCAGGCTCCGGGGCGCCGCGCCCCGGCCGTGACCGTGCTCTCCCGTGGTCATGCCCCCCTGACACCACCGCTCAGGAGCGATTCCACATGCGCATCGACATGTCGACCGGCCACCCCGCGGCGGCCACGACGACCCTGACCGCCCCCACGACGCCGGAGGCCGCCCCCACCTCTGCCGCCCGGCCCGCCGGGCACCCCCGCCGCCCGCACGACGACGCCCCCGACACGATGGGCCGCTTCGTCCGCATGGCCACGCTCCCCGAAGGACCCGAACGGGACGCCCTGCGCGACGAGATCGTCACCGCCTGGCTCCCCATGGCCCACCGCATCGCGAGCCGCTTCCGCGAGCGGGGCGAGTCCCTGGAGGACCTGAAGCAGGTCGCCGCGCTCGGCCTGGTGAAGGCCGTCGACCGCTTCGACCCGGAACGCGGCGCCTTCGAGAGCTACGCCGTCCCCACCGTCACCGGCGAGATCAAGCGGCACTTCCGGGACCGCATGTGGGCCCTGCGGGTCCCGCGCCGGGTCCAGGAGCTGCGCAACAAGGTACGGCTGGCCCGCCGCGACCTGGCCCAGCGGCCGGGCGCGCCCGAACCGTCCGTCGCCGACATCGCCGCCCACACCGGCCTCACCGAGGAGGAGGTCGGCGCCGGTCTGGAGGCCCTGGACAGCTTCAGCACCCTCTCGCTCGACGCCGAACTCCCCGCCGGGGACGACGGATACAGCCTCGCGGACACCCTCGGCGGACCCGACGCCTCCTTCGACACCGTCGTCGACCGGGAGTCGGCCCGCGAGAGCCTGCGCCGCCTGCCGGAGCGCGAGCGGGCCATCCTCTACATGCGTTTCTTCGAGGACATGACCCAGAGCCGGATCGCCGACCGGCTGGGCATCTCCCAGATGCACGTCTCCCGCCTCATCACCCGCAGCTGCGCCCAGGTCCGCGACGAGGCCCTCGGCCCCGACACCGACCCGGACTGACCCGCCACCCGCGACCGCGAGCCCCCACGCCCGTGCCGCACCCTCTTCGCCGCGTCCTCACGTGTCCACCGCACCCGTTCCTCCGAAGGAGCCCCCCGCATGCTGATGCCCCACCCCGCCGTGCTGCGCACCCTCGTCGACGAGTACGAGGCCGCCGTCCTCGCCGGGCCCGGTGAGGCCACGCGCACGCAGGACCTCGCGTACACGCTCTGCGTCTCCACCGGCACGCGGGAGGTTCCCCAGGCCCTGGAGGTGGCCCGTGAGTGGCTCGCCGCCGCCACGGTCACCGGGACCGCCCCCGCCCCGCGGGTCGCGGCGGCGGCCTCCGCCCCCCTGGCCGCCGCGATAGCCGACGCCCCCGCCGGACGCCCCGGCGACGAGGGCCCGCACGCCTGCGCCGCCTGAGCCACCCCCCGCCCCTCCGGGCCCCGCACGCCCCGCCGCACCCCCTCGCGGCGGGGCGTGCGGGTGTGCCGGGCCGAAGCCGGGGCATCCGGACCCCGTCAGTCACCAGGGGAGGAACAGATGAACGCAGCCGCCGTCGCACGCAACGGCCGGGCCGGCGCGGAGCGCGCCGCCAGAGGAACCGCCACCAAGGCCGCGGCACGGGCCGGACTCAGCGCCCGCGGGGTGATCTACGTCCTGGTCGGCGCGCTCGCCCTCCAGATCGCCTTCGGCGAGAACACCGGACAGCAGGCCGACCGGCAGGGCGCGCTGGCCGAGATATCCGAACGGCCCTTCGGGTCGGTCCTGCTGTGGGCGCTCGCCGTCGGACTGGTCGGCATGGCGCTGTGGCGGCTCTCCGAGGTCGTCTTCGGCGCCGTCGGCCCCGAGGGCCGCAAGGCCAAGAAGCGGCTCCAGTCCGCCGCCCGCTTCGTCTTCTACTCCTTCGTCGCCTACTCGGTGCTCTCCTTCGCCGCGGGCTCGGGCAGCGGCGGCGGCAACAGCGACGAACAGTCCCGCGACGTCACCAGCCGGGTCCTGGAACTCCCCGGCGGCCGCTGGATCGTCGGCGCGGCCGGGATCGGCATCGTCGGCGCCGGGCTCTGGATCGGCGGCCGGGCCGTGATGCGCAAGTACCGCGACAAGATGAACCTCGCCGGGGTCTCCGCGCGCATGCGCCGCCTGGTGGACATCACCGGGGTGGGCGGCGGTGCGGCCCGCGGCCTGGTCTTCGCCACCGCGGGCGTCTTCGCCGTGCGCGCCGCGATCGAGTACAAGCCCGACGAGGCCAAGGGCCTCGACGACACCCTGCGCTCCTTCGCCGACACCCCCGCCGGACCCGCCCTGCTGGCCTGCGTGGCGGCCGGACTGGTCCTCTTCGGGCTCTTCTCCTTCGCCATGGCCCGCTGGCGCAAGGTCTGACCGTCACCGGACCCCCGGCACACGGTCACAAGGTCTGTACACCGCGGACAGGTCTGAACAGCGCCGGACCGGGGAACCCGGGGCCCATGAACGAATCCGAGTTCCCGCAGGACGGACGGCCCGTGGACATGTACCTCGACCTCCTTCGCGTCCGCATGGACAGCGAGGACTACGCGATGCTGCTCAAGGTCGTCGCCCCCGCGCTCCGCGCCCTCGACGAGGAGCGACCGCCGACCCTCGACCTCTCGCTCGATCCGCGCGAGACCGAGGAACTGCCCCAGCAGATCCGTGACGAGGCCGCCCTGGTCATCGCCACCGCCGTCACCGGCCGCCTCGACAACCGCCTGGTGGAGATCGAGGTCGACGGCACCGGCCCGGTCCGGGTCGTCACCGACGCCGTCACCGCCGACGACCCGGAACGGCTCGCCGAGATCGCCGGCTGCATCCGGCAACGCCAGAACGACACCGACGAACTCCGCGGCATCGCCGCCGCCAGCGGCCTGCCCACGGACTTCTGAACCCCGTACGGCCGCACCGCGGACGCGGTACGAGCACCCGCCGTCCCGCCCCCTCTCATCCGGTCTCATCCGGCGGGCCTGGCCAGCGGGACCGCCAGCGGCCGGGCCAGACCGACCACCGCCTCGTCGAGGCGCTGAAGGTGCCGCAGCACCCGGTCCGTGACCCGGCCGTAGCGCGGGGCCCCGAACGCCCCCGGCTTCAGCAGCGACGCCACGCTCGGGCCGGTCCGCACCTCCGCCGTACTGCGCTCGTCGCCCACGCGCGCGGCGACCGCGCCGATGTTGTCCAGGATGCGCTGCCCCGCCCCGCGCAGCCGGGGGTCCGCCGCGATCGACGGATGGCTCGGCAGCAGCTCCGCCGTCGCCGCCAGCGACCGCGCGTGGTACGCGCAGGTCTCCAGCAGCGCCACCACATACTCGGCGGTGTCCCGCCGGGTCCGCAGCGGCGTCACCGGGTGCGTCAGCGGCTGCGTCGCGGCCCGCAGGTCGGCCAGCGCCTGGTCCAGCTCGCGCGCCCGGTCCAGCAGATCGGCCGGCGGCCCGCCGCTCAACTGCTCCACCGCCGCCCCGGTGACGTCACCGAGCCGGTCCAGGACCGCCGTCAGCAGCTCGTCCGTACGGCGGTCCGTACGCACCGGCAGCACGAACGCCGCCGCGAACACCCCGCACGCCACCCCCAGCGCCGTCTCCGCGATCCGCAGCAGCAGCACGTCCAGGCTGTAGGTGTGCAGCAGCGTGTACAGCACGCCGAGCGCCGCCGTCACGAAGAACGACATCAGCGTGTACGACAGCGGCGCCGTGTAGAACATGCAGAACACGCACAGCAGCACCACCGCGAACGCCGTCACCGTGTGGTGCCCCACCAGCGCGGCGAGCCCGATGCCCGCGACCACGCCGAGCGCGGTGCCCAGCAGCCGACGGTAGCCCTTCACCAGGATCTCCCCGGTGGACGCCGTGTTGAGGAACACGATCCAGCAGGTCAGCACCGCCCAGTACCAGCGGTGCTCGGACAGCAGCTCACCGCCCACGATGGCCAGCGCCGACCCGACGGCCACCTGCACCGCCGCCCGCGTGGTGGGCCGCCGCAGCCCCGCCTCCCGCTCCTCCTCCGCCTCGTCCCCGGCCCGCTCCGCCCCGTCGATCGCAGCGTCCTCCGCGTCCAGCTCCTCCCGCGAGCGGGCCGTCTCGGGGCTGTCCGCGGACTCGTCCTGCGGCCCGTCGAGCGCCGCCCGCAGCCCGAGGACGGCGCGGGCCGCCTCACCGACCCCCCGGAACACGTCCTGCACGGGAGGGGAGGCGGCGGGCAGGTTCTCCTCGTCGCGGTAGCCGAGCAGCCGGTTGCGGACCGGCGCCAGCCCGGCCCCGCCCGCCACCGGATGCCGTACGAGCGTCCGCAGCGCCCGCAGGTCGCGGCGCAGGGCGTCGGTGGCCGGGTCGCGCACCGGGAGGTGCCCGCCTTCCGGGACCGGGGCGCCCGGCAGGTGCAGGGTGAGGGTGTCGGCCCGCTCCGCGCTGCGCGCCGTCAGGAGCAGCAGGCCCAGCCGCTCCGCGCAGATCTCTGCGTCCGCCACACGGCGTTGCAGCAGCCGGGCCGTCGGCGCGTCCGGGGTGCCCTCCTCCAGCCGCCCCTGGATCAGCATCGCCGTCTCGTGCAGCCGGGCGGTGCCCGCGCGGGCGTCGGCGAGGGCCTTCTCCACCTCCGCCGGACCCGCGTCCAGCAGACCGAGCTGCGCGTCCAGCAACTGCGCGAGCCGCGCCCGGAACGCCTGCCGCAGCCGCAGCAGGATGCCCGCCGAGGTCTGCGGCACCAGCGCGAACCGGGCCACCGCCGCACACCCGAACGCGACGGCGAGCGTGCCCCACAGGGCGGGCAGCGCGCCGGTGGTGGCGCCCACGAACAGCGACAGGAAGTAGACCTGGAAGGCGATCAGACCGAGCGCGGTGCCCCGCTCGCCGAACCGCCGCCCGTACACGGCGCCGAAGACGAGCGCCACGAAGAACACGTCACCGGCCAGCCAGCGCGTGCTCAGCAGCGCCCCCAGCGACAGCGACGCCAGCGCCACCGGCAGGCCGAGCGCCAGCGTCACCGCCTGCGGCCCGCGCCCCTTCTCCCGCACCGCGAACGTGGCCACCATCGCCGCGACCGCCCCGGCGACCAGACGGCTCACCTCCGCGTCCGCGAGGGAGAGCACCCCCAGCGTCAGGGTGATCGCGCCGACGGTCCGCAGGCCCGCCGCGAGCCGCAGCAGACCGGGGTCGGACGCCGCGACCCGGTCCAGCGTCCCGGTCCACCACCGGCGCGCCGCCGCCCTCACGCCGCCGCCTCCCGTCCGGCCCCCGGCCGCCCGTCCCGGCTCACCCGGTCCCGGTGTCCGGGCCCTGCGCCCGACCGTCCTCCCCGGCACCCGCCGTGCCCTCCGCGCGGCCCTCGACGTGGGCGCGCACCTGCTCGGGCGAGAGATAGCTGTCCGTGTACTCGAAGTCCCTCAGCTTCGCCGCCCGCCGGGCCTGGAAGCCGGTCCGCACGAAGTCGTCGCCCGCGACGGCGTTCAGCGTCCAGTTCGTGAGCACCCGCGTCTTCGCCACGCCCGTGCGCAGCGCGCTCCAGTGGTAGCCGCGCGCCACCGCCTGCGCGGGCAGCCCGCGCAGCTCCACCCCGAGCGGCTTCGACACGGCGTCCGTGCCGCCGAGGTCGACGACCAGGCCGAGGTCCTTGTGCACGTACGGCTTCGTGGGCCGCCCGCGCAGGGTCGCCACGACGTTGTCCGCGACGGCCTTGCCCTGCCGCATCGCGTGCTGCGCGGTCGGCGGGCACACCGCCCCGTCCTCCCCCTTCGCCTCGTCCGGCACGGCGGCGGCGTCACCGAGGGCGAACACCCCGTCGTGGCCGGGGAGATCCAGGTGGGAGGTGACCGCGAGCCTGCCGCGGACCGTCTCCGCGCCGAGCGTCGCGATCAGCGGGCTGGCGACCACGCCCGCCGTCCAGATCAGGGTGCGGGTCGGTACCACCCGGCCGTCGGTGAACGTGACCTCCTCGGGGCCCGCCTTGGCGATCGACACCCCCAGCGAGATCTCGATGCCCCGCTTGCGCAGCACCTCCTGCGCGCTGCGGCCCAGCTTGTCGCCCAGCTCCGGCATCAGCTTCGGCGCGATGTCGATCAGGTGCCACTTGATGAGGCCCGGGTCCAGCCGCGGATAGCGCTTGACCGCGTTGTGGGTGAGCAGTTGCAGACACGCGGCCGTCTCGGTGCCCGCGTAGCCGCCGCCCACCACCACGAACTGGAGCCGGGAGGCCCGCTCGGCGGGGTCGTGGCTGGCGTCGGCCAGGTCGAGCTGGGTGATGACGTGGTCGCGGACGTAGGCCGCCTCCGCGAGCGTCTTCATCCCGAAGGCGTGGTCGGTCAGCCCCGGGATGTCGAAGGTGCGGGTGATGCTGCCGGGCGCCAGCACGATGTAGTCGTACGGCTCGTTCACGATCTCGTCGGTGATGGTCCGGATGACACAGACCTTCTTCTCCATGTCCACGCCGATCGCGCCGCCCGGAATGATGCGGGTGCGGTACTTGCGGCTGCGGCGCAGCGACACCGCGATCGACTGGGGCGTCAGCACCCCGGAGGCGACCTGCGGCAGCAGCGGCAGGTACAGCTGATAGGCGAACGGCGTCACCAGGGTGACGTCGGCCTCGTCGGGGGAGAGCGCGCGCTCCAGCCGCCGCACGCACCCCACCCCCGCGAAACCGGCGCCCACCACCAGGATCCTGGGTCGTGTCACGATGTCCATCCCTTTCCGCGGCTTCGGGCGGTCTGCCTCGACGTCCTGCGCGTGCCCGCCGGTCGGCCTCTTCGCACATCGTCGATCCCACCGCGACCGGAGCGGTTGCGCCAGCCGGACGGAGCATGCAGACGAACGTTTCTTCTGAGCCCCCGTGGTACCCGCGGGGTGACCTGTGTACGCCCCGGCCGTTCGGGTAGGCCGACGTACATGACAAGTGTGGTGTCCGGAGGGTAGCGGGTGTGGAGTGCGCGGACGGCCCCGGCGGTGACGGACGGGGTGCCCGGGAGGCGCAGGCGAGGCGTGTCCTCGACGCCGTGGAGACGCTGGTCGCGGACTGGCTCGGCACGGCCGAGGAGACCGTGCCCCGCCTGCCCGCCCGGCAGCTCCTCGCCCTGCGCACGGTGCGGCGCAGCCCCGAGCTGAACCTGACCGCCCTCGCCGAACAGATCGGCGTCGCCCTCCCGGCCGCGAGCCGCCTCTGCGACCGCCTGGAGGCGGCGGGCCTCCTGGAACGCACGGTCCAGCCCCGCAACCGCCGCGAGGTCCAGCTCGTCCTCACCCCCTACGGCCGCCGCGTCCTGGCCGACGTCACCGATCGCCGCGTCCACCTCCTGGCCACGGCCTTCGCCGCCATGAGCCCGTCCCAACGCGCCGCCCTGGAAACGGGCCTGACCGCCTACCACGACTCCCGCACGCCCCCGGACACGGCGCGGGGCGAGGCGGAGGGCTGAGGTGCCCGCGGTCGGCGGGGCGGGACCGGGCGTCCCGGCGCGCGCCCGCAGGCGCCGCGCCCCCTTCAGCCCGCCGCGGGCAGATGGCTCAGCAGGAGGCAGACGTCGTCGTCGCGTTCCGAGTCGCTGAGCATGGGGTCGAGGATGCGTTCGGCGGAGCCGTCGAGGTCGTGGGCGAGGTCCTCGGCGCGGAGGGCGGCCAGGGCGGCGGCGAGGCGGGCGATGCCGGGGTCTATGCCGTGCGCGCGCCGCTCGACGAGGCCGTCGGTGTAGAGGGCGAGGGTGGAGCCGGGGGCGAGCGGGACCGAGTGGTCGGCGATCTCCTGGCGCAGCGGGATGCCCAGCATGGCGCCCGGTTTGGCGTCGAGGAGGCGGACCTCGCCGTCCGGGCCGCGCAGCAGCGGCGGCGGATGACCGGCCGCCGCCCAGGTCAGCACCGGGCGGCCGGGCTGGAAGCGGGCGATCACGGCGGTGGCGTACAGGTCGGGCTGGAGGTGGTGGAGGAAGGTGTGCAGCCGGGTCAGGAGCACGCCGGGGCTGCCGCCGTCGACCGCGTACGCGCGCAGCGCGGTGCGCAGTTGGCTCATCATCACGGCGGCCCGCAGTCCGTGCCCGGTGACGTCGCCGACGACCGTGATGAGGCTGCCGTCGGGCTGCCGGAACGCGTCGTACCAGTCGCCGCCGATGTTCAGCCCGTACGTCGCCGGGAGATAGCGGGCCGCCAGGGTGAGGCCGGGGGAGTGGGGCAGCTGGGTCAGCAGGGCGTGCTGGAGGGTCTCGGCGATGTCCCGGTTGTGCTCGAAGCGGCGGGCGTTGTCGAGGGCGGTGCTGGCCCGCCGGGTCAGCTCGACCAGCATGACCGCGTCGTCCGCGTCCCACCGCTCGCCCGGCGGCGTGAGCGTCAGCACGCCCAGCGGCGCCCGGCGGCCGGGCAGCGGCACGCACAGCAGCGGGCGGGCGGGGTCCAGCGCGGACGGCGGATGGTCGTCGACGCCGGGCAGCCCGCCGGGCCGGTCCGCCGCGTACTGGGCGCGCCCCGTACGGGCCGCGACGACCGCCGCCGCCGGTCTGGGCGGCGACTGGCGGCGCTCCTCGTCGGTGTCGAAGAGCCAGACGTCGACGCTGGAGGCGTACTCGGGCACCAGCAGGTCGGGCAGCCGCCGCACGATCTCCTCGTGGTTGAGGGACGCCGTCAGTGCCGCGCTGGCGTCCGCGAGGAACGTCAGCCGCCGCCGGGCGCTCTCCGCCTCCTGCCGGGCCGCCCGCTCCGCCGCGAACGCCTCCCGCTGCGCCCGCCCGGCCGCGTCCAGTTCGGCGTGCAGCGCGAGGACGCCCTGGTTGGTCTGGTGCAGTTCCTCGCGGTGGAAGGCGACCAGTTCCTCCTGCTCGGCGAGCCGGTCCAGGACCGCGGTGGTGTCCTCGTCGGCGCCGAGCAGGGCCTCCGCGAGGACCGCCGCGTCCCGCGCCACGCCCGCGGGGACGGCCGGGTCCACCGGGCCGGGGCAGGCCGCCTCGACCTGCCAGGGCGGTGCGGCGGCGGCCGGGCACGGTGTGATCTCCAGCCGCAGCCGTCCGTGCCCGGCCGTCAGGGTCAGCTCCCAGAGGCCGCCCTTGGTGAGGCACTGGCGCAGCCGCCCGCTGAGCGCGGCGGCCAGCCGGGTGCGCTCCAGCGGGGCGACGCCGAACGCCGCGGCGATCCGGGCGGTGGCGATCCGGGCGGCGGCCGCGTCGGTGACGGTGCCGACCGGCCAGACGCGGGTGACGGAAGGACTGGCCGGGGGCGGTCCGGCAGGGCGTGTCATGGGCGGTCCGGCGGGGTCGGGGACAGGACGGCGACGGCGGTGTCGTCCCGCACCGGGCGGGCCGAGCTGCTGGCGTCGCGCACGATGACGGCGGCGGTCACCGCCGGGTCGGCCGCGGTGAGCAGCGGGTGGACGGGCGGCACCCAGCGGCTGGGCAGCCCGTCGCTGTGCAGCACGAGCAGCCGGTCGGCGGCCCACGGCACCACGGTCTCGGGGAGGTGCGCGGGGCGGTGCACGCCCACTATCCCGGGCCGGGACAGCAGATGCCGCCAGGAGTCGCCCTCGCGCAGCCGGCCCGCGACGTTGCCGATCCCGGCGAAGCGCAGCCGCTCCGCGCGCAGGTCCACCTGGGCCACCGCGACGGCCGCGCCCCGCGTGCCGCGCAGGACGCCGTCCAGCCGCCGCAGGATCTCGCCGGGCGGCAGCTCGGCCGCCCGGTGCACCTCGTCCACGGCCGCCGTGGACGCCCGCGCCGCCTCCGGGCCGTGGCCCAGGCCGTCGGCCAGCATCAGCGTCAGCCGGTCGCCCGCCCTGATCCACGTCCAGGCGTCGCCCGAGCACTCCGCCCCGGCGAACGGCACGTTGACCCCGCCCGCCCGCGCGGGCACCGGTTCGCCGCCGTCGGACGCGGCGGCGGCGCCGAGCCGGGCCAACGCGACCGTGCCGCGCCCCGGCACGCTGTGCAGGTGGAAGTCGTCGGCGACCCGGCGGCAGGTGCCGAGCCCGGCGCCCAGCGACCCGGCGGTGGAGAACCCGTCGCCGAACGCCGCCGGTACGTCGGCCATGCCGGGGCCGTGGTCGACGGCGGTGAGCTGGACGACGAGCCCGCCCCGCCCGGCGGGCGGGGCCACCAGGTCGACGCGGAGCTGCCCGCCGCGGCCGTGCTTGAGCAGGTTGGTGGACAGCTCGGTGGCGACCAGCGCGGCCGCCGCAGTACGGGAGGAGTCCAGGCCGACGAGGGCCGCGGCCTCCTCCGCCGCCACCCGCGCGTCCCGCACCCGCGTCGAGTCGTGCACGGGGACGTCCCAGACCCGGGCCATCAGCCCTCCTCGCGCGGCCGGGGCGGGCGGGCCGCCCACGACGTGACGGTGACCGTCGTGCCCTCGCCCGGTCTGCTGTCGATGCCGAACTCGTGCACCAGCCGCCGCGCCCCGCCGAGACCCATGCCGAGTCCGCCGCCGGAGGTGAAGCCGTCACGCAGCGCCTGCTCCACGTCGGCGATACCCGGCCCCGAGTCCGTGAACACCAGCCGCAGCCCCTCGGCGCGGCCCTCGGACAGCCGCTCGGCGCGGACCTCGCCGCCCCCGCCGTACACCAGGGTGTTGCGGGCCAGTTCGCTCGCGGCCGTGACCAGCTTGGTCTGTTCCACCAGGCCGAAACCGAGGGCGGCGGCGGCCTGCCGCACATGCTGCCGTACCCACACCAGGTCCCGTTCGGAACGGATCGGCAGGCGGGCGTCGACGCCCGCGGCCGTCCCGCTCACCGCGGCTCCCGGCGCGGCCCGTCCGACGCCGCCGCGCCCGCCCGGCCGAGGAGGTCCAGGGCCGCCTGCGTGCTCAGCGCCGTCCGCAGACCCGGCAGCGTCAGCCCCAGCTCGACCAGGGTGAGCGCCACCGCGGGACGCATACCGGCGACCACGGTCTGCGCGGCCAGCAGGCGGGCGTTGGCCGCGATCTCGGCCAGCACCCGGCCGAGGAACGAGTCGACGATCTCCACCCCGGAGATGTCGATGACCACCCCGGCGACCCGGCTGCGGGCGATCGCCTCGGTGATGTCCTGCTGGAGCCGCTCCGCCGTGGCGTCGTGCAGATCCCCCTGGAGGGTGACGAGCAGGACGTCACCCAGCCTGAGCACCGGCACGGGGGTGTCGCCGACGCGGGAGAGGTCGTGGTTCACCGCGGACCCGCACCGCCGTGGCCCGCCTGCACGATGTCGGCGCCGAGGCCGTGCAGGGCGTGCGCCAGCGCGTCGGCCAGCCCCGCCCGGGTGACGACGGTGCCCAGGTCCAGGCCCAGGTGCACGATGGTCTGCGCGATCGCGGGACGGATGCCGGAGACGACGCACTCGGCGCCCATCAGCCGTACCGCCGCGACCGTCTTCATCAAGTGCTGGGCGACCAGCGAGTCCACCGTCGGGACGCCGGTGATGTCGAGGATCGCGTACCGGGCCTGCTGGTCGACGACCGCCTCCAGCAGCGTCTCCATCACCACCTGGCTGCGCGCGCTGTCCAGGGTGCCGATGAGCGGCACGGCGACGATGCCGTCCCAGAGCCGGATCACCGGCGTGGCGACCTCCAGCAGTTGGAGCTGCTGCCGGTCGACGAGCGAGCGCACGTCCGTCAGCGCGGTCTCCATCACCACCAGCCGCAGCGTGCCCATCAGCACCGTCAGCACCGTCTCGGCCTCGCGCAGCCGGTCCGGGGAGGCGTCCGGCAGGTCGGCGCGGAGCAGCCCCGCGACCGGCGCGCGCAGCGCGTCCACCTCGCGTGACACCTGGCCGGTGGTCAGGCCCGACCGGGAGCGGGAGGCCGTCATCCGGGACAGCTGCTCGCGCACCACGGCGAAGCCGTCGCTGTCGGAGTCCTCGACGCGTCCGTCGGCGGCGACGTGGGCGAGCGCGTCCACGACGCCGCGGCCCGCCTCCACCGCCTCGTCCCGCGAGACCGTGAACACGGTCCGGAACAGCGGTTCGTCGGCCCAGCGCTGGGCGATCTGCTCCCGGCGGCGGCCCAGGAAGGCCGCGACCTCGTCCGTCGGCGCGCCCTGCGCCGCGTCCTCTGCGTGCTCCGGCACTCCTGCTCCACTCCCTGTTCTCGACGTTCTCGACGTTCTCGACTGCGCCCGGCTGTCCCGGCCCCACCGGGTCCGTTCGGTTCCGCCAGGTCGTCCCCGACCCTTCCGGCCCTGCTGCCCCCTCCGGGCCGTTCGCGTCCTCGCCGCGTCCGGCCGCCGCGTTCGATCCGATCACCCTCCTGCCCGCCCCGCACAGTTGTCAAATGGCAACTGTCGGGGTGTCGTGAGGGTTCCCACCGGTCGGTGAACCCGCGGGTGAGCTGCGGCGGAGAGCGGTACGCGGTCCGGTCAGGCCTCCGGATGCTCCGTCGTGGAGCCGGACCGGTCGATGAGCGCCATGGCCTCGTCGACCTTCTCCGAGACCGGCACCGTGATGCTCACGCCGGTGAGGTCGAGCACCCGGCGCACGGCGGGCGTCGGGTTGATCACGTGCACGCTGCCGGGCCGGTCCCGCGCCTCCTGGTAGACGCGCAGGATGATGTTCATCCCGGAGGAGTCCATGAACGGCACCGCCGACAGGTCCAGCAGGAAGTGGCGGCGGCCGTGGTGGAGCTGGTTGGCCAGATGGGCCTGGAACTCGGTCGCGGTGTCGAGGTCCAGATGGCCTGCGACCGTGACCAGGGCCACGTCCTCACGGGGCACGGTGACCTCGACGGACAGCGGGTTCTGGGCGATGGACACGGGTACCTCCGACGACTGACGGTCCGGGGCGGTGCCCCGGCGGGCTGCGCGGGGCGCGGCCGGGGACCGAGGCGGACGCAGACGACCCCCGTACCGGGCGCCGTCCCCCTCCACCTGCGGTTCTCGGCCTCACACCGCGCAACAGCGGATACCCGAGATCCCGGCTGCCATTCCTGCCCCGTGCCACGACCCCCGGCCGACCCCGGCCGCGCCCCGGTCCCGGCCCGAGCCCCCCCGTACGGCCGGGCCCGGCCGTCGTCGGGCTAGCCCAGCCTGATGCCCACGATGCAGGTGTCGTCGTCCGTGTCGGAGCGGCTGTACGTCAGCAGCCGGTCCAACTGCTGGTCCAGGGACTTCGGCACCGAGCGGGCGTGGCTCAGCAACTGCGTCAGCGACTCCTCCACCGACCGGTCCCGCCGCTCGATCAGCCCGTCGGTGTACATCAGCAGGGTGTCCTCGGCGGCGAGCTGCACCTCCGCCTCCTCGTACTCCGTCTCCGGCACGGCGCCCAGCAGCATGCCCCGCAGCAGCGGCAGCGCCGCCGCGCCCGAGCCGCGCACCAGCACCGGCGGCAGATGTCCGGCCCGCGCCCACCGCAGGGTCCGCCGCACCGGGTCGTACATCCCGCAGACGGCCGTCGCCGTGACGGCGCCCGTCAGGTGGTGCGCCACGATGTTCAGCCAGGACAGCAGCTGGCCGGGGCCCGCGCCCGTCACAGCGAGGCCGCGCAGCGCGTTGCGCAACACGACCATGCTGGTCGCCGCCTCGATGCCGTGCCCCGCCACGTCGCCGACGCACAGCATCACCAGCCGGTTCGGCAGCACGACCGCGTCGTACCAGTCGCCGCCGACCAGCTGCTCCTCCTCGGCGGGCCGGTAGCGCACCGCGACCTGGAGTCCGGGGACCTCCAGCGGCGCCCGGGTCGGCGGCATGATCGCGTGCTGGAGCTGGAGGGCGAGCCGTCCCCGCTCGCTCGCGTGCTGCTCGGTCCGCGCCAGCCGGTCCCGGGTCGCCGCGAGCGCCACCTCCGTCCAGTGCTGCGCGGAGATGTCCTGGTAGGCGCCGCGCAGCGCGACCAGCCCGCCGTCGGTGTCCAGCACCGGCTCCGCCACGATCCGCAGGTGCCGGGTCACGCCGTCCGGCCGCTGGAGGCGGAACGCGGCGGAGGACGGTCGCCGGTGGTGCAGCAGGGTGCGCAGGAAACGGCCGATGGGCACCGCGTCGTCGGCGTGCGCGTGGGCGCCCAGGTCCTCCAGCGGCACCGGCCCGCTCGCCGGGTCCCGCCCGTACAGCGCGAACATCTGCGCGTTCCAGGTGGTCTCGCCGGTGAGGACGTTCTCCTCGAAGCCGCCGATCCGGCCCAGCCGCTGCGCGTGCTGCAACAGGCTCGCCAGCCGGGCCGTCTCGTCCTCGATGCGCCAGATCAGCAGGACGCAGCCGCCGTGGCGGCTGATGCTGAGATCGGCGACCGCCGACAGCGGCACCTCGTCCACCAGCGCCGTCAGGCTCATCCGGCGGGCCCGGAACGGCTCCCCGGTGGCGTGCACCCGCTCGATCCGCTGGAAGAGGTCGCTGCCGCCCGCCGCCAGCGGGTACGCCTCCAGCAGCAACGCGCCGTTCACCACCGCCCGCGGCCGTCCCGCTGGGTCGAGGAAGCGGTCGTTGACGTGCTGGACGCGGAAGTCCACCAGCCGGCCCGCGCCGTCCAGATGCGGCACGAGCACCAGCGCCGGGTCGTGCAGCCCGTCCGCGAGGTCCATGAGTTCCGCCGCGTCCGGCACCGGGCGCGGCCCCCGGCCGGCGGCCCCGTCGTGCGGGTACGTCTGGAGGGTGTGCGCGCACAGCTCCGCCAGCGCCTCCACCTGCTTGACCACCTGGGGCGGCTGCGGCTCCAGGAACCCCGGCCAGGCGATCTCCAGCACGCCGTGGACGCGCCCCCCGGTCCCGGCGGGCAGGGCCACCCGCCCGCCGTCGCGATGGCGCTGCCCGCCGATCGTCGGCAGCCCGGTCTGGGCGAGGGAGGTGATCCACCGCCCCGACCGCTCGGTCAGCCCGAGGCGGGCCACCGTGGCGACGTCCGGCGGCACGTACCGCCAGCGGTCGGCCTCCCCGGGCGGGAACCCGGCGCTGCCCGCCAGGGTGAGCGAGCCGTCGGAGCCCGCCGCCCAGATCGCCACCGCGACCGCGCCGAGCGGGCCCAGCGCGTGATGGAGCAGGGAGTCCGCGACGGCCTGCGCGTCGTCCGCCGCCAGCGCCCCGCTCTCCGCCGCTCGCAGCCGCACCGCGGCCGACTCGTCGGCGGGCACCCCCGAGCCGGACACGACGGCGAAGAACGCGTCCGTCACCTCCGACACCCGGTCGCTCGCGGCCTGGTTGATGACCTCCACCGCGAACTCCAGGGCGCTCACCCCGGCCTGCCGGGCGAGTTCGGTGAGCTGCCGCGCGGCCTCGGCGGGCCCGCAGCCCAGCCGCTCCACGAGGATGCCCTTGGCCAGCTCGACCAGGGCCCGCCCCTCGGCCTCGGCCTGCGCCGCCCGCACCTCCCGCCGCAGCCGCTCCACGGTCGCCGCGAGCCGCCCGACGGGGGTGGGCTCCCCGGCCGCCCCCTCGGAGGCCGCCGGGTCGAGCGCGCCGTCGTCCCCGCCGGGGTGCGGGGACACCGCCAGCGCGGCGGCCGTCGCGCCCTCGGGACCGTGCGGCACGGGACGGGCGGCGCCGTCCTGCCGTTCGTGGGGCTGCTCGGGAATGCTCATCGTGCGGTGACTCCTCGGCCGGGGCGCCTGGGGCGGGGGACGGGCGGCGCGCTCAGGCGGTCAGCCAGCGGCGGACGCAGGACATCAGGTCGTGGGTGTCCACCGGCTTGGTGACGTAGTCGCTGGCCCCCGACGCGAGGCTCTTCTCCCGGTCGCCCGGCATCGCCTTCGCGGTCACCGCCACGATCGGCAGATCGGCGTACCGGGGCATGGTGCGGATCTCGGCCGTGGCCGTGTACCCGTCCATCTCCGGCATCATCACGTCCATCAGCACCAGCGCCACGTCCGGGTTGGCCCGCAGCGTGTCGATGCCCTCCCGCCCGTTCTCCGCGTGCAGCACCCGCAGCCCGTGCAGCTCCAGAATGCCGCTCAGCGCGAACAGGTTGCGCGCGTCGTCGTCCACGACCAGCACGGTACGGCCCACCACCGCGTCGTCGACCGGCCGGTGCGCCACCGGCTGGGGCTCGTCCGGCCGCACCAGCGCCAGCACGTCGCCCGGCTCCTCGGCGGACAGGTGCAGTGTGATCCGCTCCCGCAGCTCGTCCAGGCTGGACAGGAATTCCAGCGGACGGCCCGCCGCACCCGACTGGAGCGTCCGCTCCTGCGCCAGGTCCGCCCGGTGCCCGCTGTGCACCAGCACCGGTACGCCCGCGAGCGCCGAGTCGCCCTGGAGCGCCGCCAGGAACCGCGACGCCTCCGCGTCGGGCATGCCCAGCTCCAGCACCACGCAGTGGCAGGGCTCCGCCGCGAGCGCCCCGGCCGCCTCCTGCGCGCCGACCGCGGTGACGATGTCGACCGGCGGCTGCGGCGCCCCGTCGTCCCGGCTGCGCGCCATGTCGGCGACCACGCTCTCCGCGACCAGCGTCAGCAGCCCGCGCGGCCGCTCCTCCACCACCAGCAGCCGGCGCGGGCGCCGCCCGGCCGCGGGCGCCGCGAGGGGGATGCCCAGCGGCCGGTCGGCGCTCTCCACCGCCTGCGGCTCGTACGCCCGCTCCACCGCCCGGCCGCTGCCGAGCAGCTCCTCGAACTCGCCGCGCGCGACCGGCAGATAGAGCGTGAACGTGCTGCCCTTGCCGGGCGTGCTGTCCACCGTGACCGCCCCGCCCAGCAGATGGGCGATCTCCCGCGTGATCGACAGCCCGAGCCCCGTCCCGCCGTACTTGCGGCTGGTCGTGCCGTCCGCCTGCTGGAAGGCGCCGAAGATGGTCTCCAACTGCTGCTCCGGGATGCCGATCCCGGTGTCCCGCACCCGGAACGCGACCACCGTGCCGCCACCTGCCACCCCCGCGGGCACCTCCTCGGCGGACACCGGCTCGATCCGCAGCTCCACCCCGCCCTGCTCGGTGAACTTCACCGCGTTGGAGAGCAGGTTGCGCAGCACCTGCCGCAGCCGCGAGTCGTCGGTGAGCAGGTCGGCCGGGGCCCCGGTGGCGGTGCTCACCGCGAACTCCAGGCTCTTCTGCGTCGTC
The DNA here is from genome assembly GCF_044757425.1 of Streptomyces sp. NPDC091281. Classification (NCBI taxonomy): domain Bacteria; kingdom Bacillati; phylum Actinomycetota; class Actinomycetes; order Kitasatosporales; family Streptomycetaceae; genus Streptomyces; species Streptomyces sp. NPDC091281. The sequence goes on from NZ_JBIVUY010000012.1 coordinate 133,578, forward strand.
ATCGGCCGGAACGTCGCCTCGACGTACTCGATGAGCTGCCGCAGCGGCACCCGTTCCGGGGAGACGTCCATCTTGCCCGCCTCGACCTTCGACAGGTCCAGGATGTCGTTGATCAGCTGGAGCAGGTCCGAGCCCGCCGAGTGGATGATCCCCGCGTACTCCACCTGCTTCGGCGTGAGATTGCGCGACGGGTTCTGCGCGAGCAACTGGGCCAGGATCAGCAGGCTGTTGAGCGGGGTGCGCAGCTCGTGGCTCATGTTGGCCAGGAACTCCGACTTGTACTTCGACGCCAGCGACAACTGCTGCGCCCGCGCCTCCAGTTCCTGCCGCGCCTGCTCGATCTGGAGGTTCTTCGCCTCGATGTCCCGGTTCTGCGCCACCAGCAGCGACGCCTTCTCCTCCAGCTCGGCGTTGGAGCGCTGCAACTCCTCCTGCTGCGCCTGCAACTCCGCCGATCTGGCCTGGAGTTCGGCCGTCAGCCGCTGCGACTCGTCGAGCAGTTCGTCGGTACGGGCGTTCGCCACGATGGTGTTGACGTTGACGCCGATGGTCTCCCGCAACTGCTCCAGGAAGTCCCGGTGGATCTCGGTGAAGGCGCTCACCGACGCCAGCTCGATCACCCCGAGCACCTGCCCCTCGGACAGGATCGGCAGCAGGAGCAGCGCGGTCGGCTCGACCCGGCCCAGCCCGGAGGAGATCGTCACGTACCCGGCGGGCAGCTCGTCGACCGCGATCGTCCGGCGGCTGCGGGCAGCCTGGCCGACCAGGGAACGCCCGAACGGGAACCGGGTGGGGCGGTCGTCGTCGTCCGGGTAGCCGTAGCCGCCCACCAGCCGCAGCTCGGGGCCGCGGGCACCGTCGTCGGCGAGGTAGAACGCGCCGTACTGCGCGGCCACCAGCGGCACCAGCTCGTCCATGATCAGCTCGGCCACCACGGGCAGATCCCGGTGGCCCTGCATGAGCCCGGAGATCCGCGCCAGGTTGGTCTTGAGCCAGTCCTGCTCCTGGTTGGCGAGGGTCGTCTCGCGCAGCGACCCCACCATCGAGTTGATGTTGTCCTTGAGCTCGGCGACCTCGCCGGACGCCTCCACGGTGATCGACCGGGTCAGGTCGCCCTCGGCGACCGCGCTGGTCACCTCGGCGATCGCCCGCACCTGCCGGGTGAGGTTCCCGGCCAGCTCGTTGACGTTCTCGGTGAGCCGCTTCCAGGTGCCGGAGACGCCCTCCACCTCGGCCTGCCCGCCGAGGCGGCCCTCGGTGCCGACCTCGCGGGCGACGCGGGTGACCTCGTCGGCGAACGCGGAGAGCTGGTCGACCATCGTGTTGATGGTCGTCTTCAGCTCCAGGATCTCGCCGCGCGCGTCGACGTCGATCTTCTTCGACAGGTCGCCCCGGGCCACCGCCGTCGTCACCAGGGCGATGTTGCGCACCTGGCCGGTCAGGTTGTTCGCCATCGAGTTGACGTTGTCGGTGAGGTCCTTCCAGGTCCCGGCCACGTTCGGCACGTGCGCCTGCCCGCCGAGGCGGCCCTCGGTGCCGACCTCGCGGGCGACACGGGTGACCTCGTCCGCGAACGCGGACAGGGTGTCCACCATCGTGTTGATGACGTCGGCGAGCGCGGCGACCTCGCCCTTGGCCTCGACGGTGATCTTCTGCGACAGGTCGCCGCGCGCCACGGCGGTCGCGACCTGGGCGATCGAGCGGACCTGGCCGGTCAGGTTGGACGCCATCACGTTGACGTTGTCCGTGAGGTCCTTCCAGGTGCCCGAGACCCCGCGGACCGTGGCCTGCCCCCCGAGGTTGCCGGCCGTGCCGACCTCGCGGGCGACCCGGGTGACCTCGTCGGCGAAGGCGGAGAGCTGGTCGACCATCGTGTTGATGGTGTTCTTGAGTTCCAGGATCTCGCCGCGCGCGTCGACGGTGATCTTCTGCGACAGGTCGCCCTCGGCGACCGCGGTGGCGACCTGGGCGACGTTGCGGACCTGGGCCGTCAGGTTTCCGGCCATGAAGTTCACCGAGTCGGTGAGGTCCCGCCAGGTGCCCTTGACGCCCTTCACGTCCGCCTGGCCGCCGAGGCGGCCCTCGGTGCCGACCTCGCGGGCGACGCGGGTGACCTCGTCCGCGAAGGCGGAGAGCTGGTCGACCATCGTGTTGATGGTGTTCTTGAGTTCCAGGATCTCGCCGCGCGCGTCCACGGTGATCTTCTGCGACAGGTCGCCCTTGGCCACGGCCGTCGTCACCTGGGCGACGTTGCGGACCTGGGCGGTGAGGTTTCCGGCCATGAAGTTGACCGAATCCGTGAGGTCCCGCCAGACGCCCGCCACCCCGGGCACCTGCGCCTGGCCGCCGAGGCGGCCCTCGGTGCCGACCTCGCGGGCGACGCGGGTGACCTCGTCCGCGAAGGCCGACAGCTGGTCGACCATCGTGTTGACGGTCTCCTTGAGCTGGAGGATCTCCCCGCGCGCGGGCACGTCGATCTTCTGCGACAGGTCGCCCTTGGCCACCGCCGTCGCCACCTGCGCGATGTCGCGCACCTGCGTGGTGAGGTTGCCCGCCATCGCGTTGACGGAGTCGGTGAGATCGGCCCAGGTGCCGGAGACGCCCGGCACCTCCGCCTGCCCGCCGAGGGTGCCCTCGGTGCCGACCTCGCGGGCCACCCGGGTGACCTCGGAGGTGAACACCGACAGCTGGTCCACCATCCCGTTGAAGACGGTGGCGATGTCGCCCATCAGGCCTTCGCCGTCGGCGGGCAGCCGGGTGCCGAAGTCGCCGTCGCGCACGGCGGTCAGACCGGCCAGGAGCTGTCTCAGCTCCTGGTCGCCCGGGACCGTGTCGACCTCGGTGGCGTTGCTGGTCATGCGCACCCTCGTTCCGCTCCCCAGGAGCCCCCGGCGGGAGCTCGGAACCTGGCCGCCCCGCTGGGGCGGCACCGCATGTCGTGCGTCCATCCCCGCAGTTCACGGAAGCGCGCGATGAGAGAGATCCGCCGCAGGCTAACCCACCGGCCTGCGGCGGAACAAAGTCTCTCCGTCACCCGTCACTCACCGCACGTGCACGGAACGTGTGCGTGCGGGGAAATGCGGTCGGGGGCCACGGCCCGGGTGCGGCGGTCGGGCGGCGCAGCCGGGGCGTCAGGCCGCCTCGGAGCCGAGCAGCCCGGTGCGCAGCCGGCCCATCATGCGGCTGATCAGCCGGGAGACGTGCATCTGCGAGATGCCCAGCTCCTGCCCGATCTCGGCCTGGGTGCGCTCCTCCACGAACCGCAGGTGCAGAATCAGCCGCTCCCGCGGGTCGAGCCGCGCGATCAGCGGCGCCAGCGAGTGGAAGTCCTCGACGAGCGCGAGGGCCGGTTCCTCTACACCGAGGAAGTCGGCCAGCACCGACTCGCCGTCCACCCCGCCGTCCGTGCTGAGCGCCGCGTCGAGCGACGCGGACGTGTAGCAGTTCGACGCCTTGCGGGCCTCGATCACCTCCTCCTCGGGCAGCGACATCAGCGCGGACAGCTCGCGCGTGGTGGGCGTCCGCCCCAGCCTGGTCCGCAACTCCTCGGTCGCGCGGGCGAGTTCGACGCGCGCCTCCTGCAACCGCCGGGGGACGTGCACCGCCCAGCCGGTGTCCCGGAAGAACCGCTTGATCTCGCCGACGATGTACGGCACCGCGAACGAGGTGAACTCGACCTCGCGGCTCAGGTCGAAGCGGTCGATCGCCTTGATCAGGCCGATCGTGCCGACCTGGACGATGTCCTCCATCGAGTCGCCCCGCCCGCGGAACCGCGAGGCCGCGTACCGCACGAGGGACAGGTTCATCTCGATGAGCGTGTTGCGCACGTACTGGTGCTCGCGCGTGCCCTCCTCCAGGACCGCCAGCCGGTCGAAGAACCGGCGCGACAGCTCCCGCGCGTCCCTCGGCGCGACCTGGCTCGGCACGTCGACGACCGGGACCCCGTCCCCGGCCGTGCCGTCCCCCGGGGCCCCGCTCCCCGGACCCTCCCCGGCCGTCGGCCGTCCACCGGCCGTCCGTGCCCTCACCGTCACGGCATCCATGCCGCTCTCTCCGTTCGTTCGTGGCCCCGCCGCATCACCGCGGACCGCCGGGCCGGTCGATGACGCCAAGCGTGTGCCCGTGCTTCCGCGCCGCATGCCGTACCGGATGCGGCCGCCGATCTTCCCTTTCGGGTGCCTTTCGCCCGCCCTCCGGCCGCCCCCTCCGCCTCCTGTCCACCCCCGGCCCGCCCCGCCGTCCCGCCGCTCGTCGGGAACCCGGCGGGGCGGGTCCCGTCCGGCCCGAATGCGGGTGCGAGGGCCGGGTAAGGGAGCTGTGGAACGTGAGAAGGGAGAAGCGTGACCATCGACAACATCTGGTTCTACGCGCCGGAGAGCGGCCACACGGCGGGACAGGACCTCACGGGGTACGGGGTGGTGGCGTCCGACGGCACGGTCGGGCACGTCGAGCGCGAGGACGGCCACCACGGCATGTGGCACCTGGTCGTCGACACGGGCGTGTGGCTGTTCGGCCGCAGCGCCGTCGTGCCGGTGGGCGTGGTGGAGGCGGTGGACGACGAGAACCGCAAGATCACGCTGGCCTGCACCGGCGACGAGGTCAAGGAGGCCCCGCGGTTCCACACCGACAGCGAGACCATGGACCCCGCGTATCTGACGTCCGTCGCCGAGTACTATCAGCGACTCGCCCCTCGCGGTACCGCGACCGCCTGACGTGGGGAGGGGCCACCGACATGACCGAGCCGTGAGGACCGCGCCGCGCGGTGCGGCACGGACAGAGACCGCGCGGCGCGGCAGGGACAGAGGGGGAGCCCGGCCATGAGGGGTGACGAACTCGCTCCCGTCGACCCCGGGTTCACCCCGGTGCCCGCGGTGACGACCGCCGCCGCGGCCCGGGACCGGGCCCGCGCCGTCGTGGACGCCGCGTGGACCGATCCGGCCCGGCCGCCCGGCGAACGCGACCTGATCGACCTGCTGCTCGTCGTGTCGGAGCTGGTGACCAACGCCATCCGGCACGGCGGCGGCCTCGCGGGCTTCGAGGCGTCCGCGACGGCGGACGGTGTCCTGCTCGCCGTGCACGACCACAGCGACACGGTCCCGGCCGGTGCGTCCGGCACCGCCGCCTTCCCCGTCGGCCACCTCGGCAGCGGCTACGGCTGGCCGCTGATCGCCCGGCTGGCCCGCGACATCACCGTCCACCCCCGGCGCGCGGGCGGCAAGACCATCACGGTCTTCGTCCCGGTCGGACCGGAGGAGACCGCCGAGAACGCCGAGAACGCCGAGAACGGGGACACCGTGACGACCCCGCGGACCGTGGAGACCACGCGCACCGCGGCCACCGCCGACGCCGCGGGGACCGCGGAGGCCGGTCGCACCGGACCCACGCGGTGCGCCGAGGGCCACGCGGAGTGCACCGTGCACGCCGGAGCGGCCGGGCGGTAGCGGCGGCCCGAGCGGGCGGGGGGTGCGCGGGGACGCCGTACCGCACGAAGGCCCCGCGACCCGTCTCACCGGGGCGGGGCCTCACTCGTGGTGTGCCGGGCTCTCACCCGGCCCTCACCAGGGCAGGAAGACGTGGATGTCCTTGCCGCCCTCGTCCGACCCGTCGCCCGCGCCACCGTCCCGGGGCACCACGCTCACCTGGCTGCACAGCGTGTGGATCAGGTGCCAGCCGATGCCGCCGCCCCCGCTGTCCGGGTGGAACGGCCGGGGCGTCGGCGCGACCGGGCTGGTGTCGGCCACGGTGACGTGCACGCCGTCGAAGGTGGAGCGCAGTTCCAGCGTGAACGGGCCGGGCGCGTACTGGACCGCGTTCGAGGCCAGTTCGGTCACGATCAGCACGATGTCGTGCCAGCACTCGGGTGCCGCGGGCGGCACGGCCAGTGCCAGGGCGCGCAGGAACTCCTCGGTCTCCAGGCGCGCGCCCGTCACGTCGTGCGGCACGCCCTCGAAGCGTGCGGTGCGGCCCGGGATCGCCCAGGAGGACAGTGCGTCGTTGTCTCGGGGCTCGGTCGCCATGTCGTCGGTGCGGTCCGCTGCCGCCGGACCGTCGTCCTTTCTCGTACGGCATCTCGTTCGCCACTGTCAGGGTTCCCGAGGCGGCGCGGCCTACGCGTCCGGCCGCCGCCCGGCTCAGCGGAACACGTCGTCGGTGTCGTCCCAGCCCAGCACCTCCGCCGGTCCCGGCTCGCGGGGCGCCCGCGCGCGGGCCTGGTACATCGCCTCGATCTCGGCCGCGTAGTGCCGGGCGATCGCGTCCCTGCGCAGCTTCATCGACGGCGTCAGCAGCCCGTTGGACGGTCCGAAGGGCTCCGGCAGGATGCGGAAGACCCGGATCGACTCCGAGCGGGACACCGTGCTGTTCGCGGCGGCGACCGCCCGCGCGACCTCCTCGCGCAGCGCGTTCTCCTCGCGGGCCTCCCGGTTCGCCGAGTCGCCCTGGAGGGTCAGCCCGCTCCGCCAGTGCGCCAGGAACTCCGGGTCGAGCGTGATCAGCGCGCCCACGCACGGCCGGTCGTCGCCGACGACGATCGCCTGGTGGACCAGGGGATGCACCCGCAGCCGCTGCTCCAGCGCGGCCGGGGCGACGCTCTTGCCGCCGTTGGTGATGATGACGTCCTTCTTGCGGCCGGTGATCGTGAGGTACCCCTCGGAGTCCAGCCGTCCCAGGTCGCCGGTGGCCAGCCAGCCGCCCCACAGCGCCGCCCGGGTGGCGGCGTCGTCGCTGACGTAGCCCTGGAACACGGACGGGCCGCGCACCAGGATCTCCCCGTCGTCGGCGACCCGGATCTCGGTGCCGGGCAGGGCCTGGCCGACGGTGCCGCTCTTCTCCCGGCCGAGCGGCTGCATGGTGACCCCGCCGCTGGTCTCGGTCAGGCCGTAGCCGTCGTGGACGTGGATGCCGATGCCCTCGAAGAACAGCGACAGGTCGCGGTGCAGGGGCGAGCCGCCCGAGGTCGCGCGGTGGACCCGCCCGCCGAGGGAGGCGCGCAGCCGCCGGTAGACCGTCCGCTCGAACACCGCGTGCTGGAGCCGCAGATCGAGGCCCGGACCCGAGCCGCGGCCCAGCCGCTGCCGCTCCACGGCCCGCGCGAAGTCCCGCGCCGTGTCCGCCGCCCGCTCGAACAGCGCGCCCCGCCCCGCCTGCTGCGACGTCCGCAGGAAGTTCGTGTAGATCTTCTCGAAGATCGACGGGACGCCGTAGAGGTACGTCGGCCGGAAGGTCAGCAGGGCCTCCGCCAGGGCCTCCCCGCCGAGGTCGGGCTCGTGGCCCATGAGGATGCCGCCGCGCAGGCACAGTCCCTGGATCATCAGCCCGTACACATGGGAGAACGGCAGGAAGGCGAGGACCGCCGGGCGTTCCCCGGCCGGTGCCGCGGTGTGCCCCCAGCCCGCCAGCAGGGTGTCGCAGGGCCAGGCGAGGCTGCGGTGGCTGAGCGCGCAGCCGAGCGGCCGCCCCGAGGTGCCCGAGGTGTACGCGATCACGGCGGTGGAGTCGGGCAGCACGATCCGGCGCAGCGAGTCCACGGTGGTCATCGGGATCGACTCGCCGCGCCGGGTGAGTTCCTCGAACGCGCCCGCGTCGAGCTGCCAGACATGGCGCAGCGCGGGCAGCGCCGCGCACACCGAGCCGACCGTCATCACGCTCTGCTCGTCCTCGACCAGGACCCCCACGCAGCGGGCGTCACGCAGAATCCACTCGACCTGCTCCCGCGAGGACGTCGGATGGATGGGCACGACCTCGGCGCCGACCGCCCACAGGGCGTAGCTCATCACCGTCCACTCGTACCGGGTGCGGGCCATGATCGCGACGCGGTGCCCGGGGGAAGTCCCGCAGGCGATCAGGCCCTTGGCCAGATCCACCACCTCGTCGCGCAGCTCCTCGGCCGTCACCTCCCGCCATGCCCCGGCGGGGGCGGCGCGCCGGGCGAGGACCGGATGGCGCGGCGTCCGGGCGGCGGTCTCGAAGACGCTGTCGGCGAGACCTCCGGTGAGGTTCGCGGCGGCCGGGGGAGCGAGGGCGACGTCGCGCATGCGCTGCTCCTGACAAGTGCGGATCGTGCCGCAGCCCGCGTACGGGCTGTGACTCCGCCGACGGGTACGGTCATCGACGGTGGTCGAATGTAGCCCAGGCGGGAGCACAAGTGGCCAGGATCGGATAACTATTCCGCCCGTATCTGCGGCAGGCCGCCGACCGCGTCCGCCCGCGCCCGACGACGGCCGGGCGGTGGGGCCGGGGCCGGGCGGGGCGTCATCCCTCCTGGGTCAGCCGTACGCACGTACCGACGACGTCGCGCAGGCTGCCCGTGCGTCGCCACACCTCGTGCTGGACGCGTGCGCCGTTGCCGTCCCGGAGCAGGTCGGCGCACGAGGCCCGCACGCGCTGCCCGTCGCCGCTGTCGGACAGTGCGGCGCCCACGTGGTCGAGGAGTGCCTCGACGACCTCCGCGGCGGGCGCGCGCCGCATCGTCGCGGGGTGCAGCAGGTCCCCGGTGAGCCCGGAGCGGGCGGCACGCCAGCCCGCCAGCCGCAGCAGGCTCACACTGTGGTCCACGGGACCGGTCCCGGCCCGCCACTCCCGGGCCGCCGTCTCGACGAGGCCGCGCACCAGGGCGGCGACGAGGACGGCGGTGTCGGCGCGCAGGCACACGTCCGCGACCCGCACCTCGACCGTCGGGTAGCGGGCGGACACGCGGGCGTCGAAGTAGATCATCCCCTCGTCGAGGAGGGTGCCGGTCTCCACCATGTCGGCGACCCGCCGCCGGTAGCCCTCGGCCGAGCCGAACAGCTCGGTGGGCCCGGCGGAGGGCCAGCGCTGCCAGACCCGGCTGCGGTAGCTGCTGTAGCTGGTCTCCCTGCCCTGCCAGAAGGGGGAGTTGGCGCTGAGCGCGGTGAGCACGGGCAGCCAGGGCCGTATCCGGTCGAGGACGGCGACGCCCTCCTCGTCGGATTCGACGGAGACGTGCACATGGCAGCCGCACACCATCTGTTCGCGGGTGGCGATGCCGAACTGCTCCTCCATCCACCGGTAGCGGCGGCCCATGCCGACCGAGGGCTGTACCGGCAGCGGCGAGGTGGCGAGCGCCGCCACCGCGCAGCCGGTCTCCTTGGCGTGTCCGGCGGCCTCGGCCCGTATCCGGACGATCTCGGCCGCCAGCTCGTCCATGCCGGACTGCGGGTGGGTGGCGAACTCCAGCATCTGGGCGTGGAGTTCGCCCTCGAAGACGTCCGGGCCGCCGTCGTCCTCGCCGCGCCCGTCCCGCTCGCGGGTGGCGCGGGCGAGGACGGCGGCCGAGAGGGCCCGCGGTTCGCCGGTCTCGGGATCTACGAGGAGGAGTTCCTCCTCCACTCCGACTGTGCGCACGTCATGCAGCCCTTCTGGCAGGTGGTACGCACCCGACTGCCCCGCGGTGCCTCCTTCACACGGCTACGGCGTCAGCCACACCGTCGCCAGCGGCGGCAGCGTGAGCGCGATGTGCCCGTCCACCGCCTTCACCGGCTCCGTCAGGCGCACGTCACCGCCGCCGTAGCGGGCGTCGTCGGTGTTGAGCGCCTCGTGCCAGACGGGTACGTCGCCGGGGACGCCGAGCCGGTAGCCGTGCCGGACGACGGGGGAGAAGTTGCTGACCGCGAGCAGCGGCGCCCCGTCCGCGTCGTACCGCAGGAACGCGAAGACGTTGTCGTCGGCCGCGTCGCACAGCACCCACCGGAACCCGGCCGGGTCGGTGTCCCGCTGCCACAGCGCCGGGGTCGCCCGGTACACGGCGTTGAGGTCCCGCACGAGGTCCCGTACGCCGCGGTGGTCGGCCTCGGCGCCGTAGGCGGGGTCGAGGAGCCACCAGTCGGGGCCGTGCGCCTCGGACCATTCGGCGCCCTGGGCGAACTCCTGTCCCATGAAGAGGAGTTGCTTGCCGGGGTGGGCCCACATGAAGCCGAGGTAGGCGCGGTGGTTCGCGCGTTGCTGCCACCAGTCGCCGGGCATCTTCGACACCAGCGCCTGCTTGCCGTGCACGACCTCGTCGTGGGAGATCGGCAGGACGTAGTTCTCGCTGTAGGCGTAGATCATCGAGAACGTCATCTCGTGGTGGTGGTACTTGCGGTGCACCGGCTCCTTCGCGATGTACTCCAGGGAGTCGTGCATCCAGCCCATGTTCCACTTCAGCCCGAACCCGAGGCCGCCGTGTTCGGTCGGCCGGGTCACCCCGCCCCACGCGGTGGACTCCTCGGCGATCGTCACGACGCCGGGGTTGCGCCGGTAGACGGTGGCGTTCATCTCCTGGAGGAACGCCATCGCGTCCAGGTCCTCCCGGCCGCCGTGCACGTTGGGCGTCCACTGCCCGGAGTCCCGCGAGTAGTCGAGGTAGAGCATCGAGGCGACGGCGTCGACCCGCAGCCCGTCGACGTGGAACTCCTCGCACCAGTAGGTGGCGTTGGCGACGAGGAAGTTGCGCACCTCGGTCCGCCCGAAGTCGAACTCGTAGGTGCCCCAGTCCGGGTGCTCGGCCCGGCGGGCGTCCCCGGGCTCGTAGAGCGGCTCCCCGTCGAACCGGGCCAGCGCCCAGTCGTCCTTCGGGAAGTGCGCGGGCACCCAGTCGACGATCACGCCGATCCCGGCCCGGTGCAGCGCGTCGACCAGGAACTTGAAGTCGTCGGGCGTGCCCAGGCGGGAGGTCGGCGCGTAGAACCCGGTGATCTGGTAGCCCCAGGACCCGCCGAAGGGATGCTCCGCCACCGGCATGAACTCCACGTGCGTGAAGCCCATCTCCTTGACGTACGCCGGAAGTTCCTCCGCCAGCTGACGGTACGTCAACCCAGGTCGCCAGGAGGCGAGATGGATCTCGTACACCGACAGCGGGGCCTCGTGCACCGGCAGGTCGCCCCGGTGCGCGAGCCATTCCGCGTCGCCCCACTCGTAGTGCGAGGCGTGCACGATCGACGCGGTGTCCGGCGGGACCTCAGCGCGCCGCGCCATCGGGTCGGCCTTGAGGAAGCGCTGCCCGTGCCGGGAGGTGATCTCGAACTTGTACCGGGTGCCCTCACCGACGCCCGGCAGGAACAGCTCCCACACCCCGGACGCGCCCAGCGACCGCATCGGGAACGCCGTCCCGTCCCAGTGCGTGAAGTCGGCGGCCACCCGCACACCCCGCGCGTTGGGCGCCCACACCGTGAACCGGGTGCCGGTCACGCCCTGGTGGGTCATCGGCTCCGCGCCGAGCGCCTTCCACAGCTCCTCGTGCCGCCCCTCCCGGACGAGATGCAGATCGAGTTCGCCCAGCGCCGGAAGGAAGCGGTACGGGTCGTGCGTCTCCGTCGCCGCGCCCTCGTACGCCACCGACAGGGTGTAGTCGGGCACCGAGGTCATCGGCAGGACCGCCGCGAACAGGCCGTCGCCCTCCGACACCAGCGGGGTCCGCGCGCCGTCCACGACGACCGCCACGGACCGCGCGAACGGCCGCAGCGCCCGGAACAGGACGCCACCCGGGACCGGGTGCGCGCCCAGCAGCCCGTGCGGGTCGTGGTGCTCACCGGCCAGCAGCCGCCCCCGGTCGGCGGGGTCGAGCGCGGGGGCCGCCGTGGGGCGGGGCCCGGCCGACTCGGGCGGGGAGGTGTCACGCAGTGCCATGGGTCAGTCTCCTCGGACGGCGAGGCGCTCGATCGCCGCCATCGGTACGGGTAGCCAGTCGGGGCGGTGCCGGGCCTCGTACAGCACCTCGTAGACGGCCCGGTCGGTTTCGTAGGCGCGCAGCAGCGCGTGTTTCTCGCGGGGGTCCCAGCCGGCCCGGACCGCGTACCCGGCGCAGAACGCGTCCCGGCAGCGGCGGGCCCACTCCGGCCGCCAGGGCCGGCGCTGGCGGGCCGCGTAGTCGAAGGAGCGCAGCATCCCGGCGATGTCGCGGACCGGGGAGTGCGGGCTGCGCCGTTCGGCCAGCGGCCGGGACGGCTCGCCCTCGAAGTCGATGACGAACCATTCCCGTCCGGCCCGCAGCACCTGCCCGAGGTGCAGGTCGCCGTGGATGCGCTGGGCCGCCGGGCCCGGTTCGCTGCCCGCGAGCGCCCCGAAGGCGGTGGTGAGGCCGGGCACGAACGGCCGCAGCGTCGGCACGTGGTGGGCCGCCGCCTCCAGCCGTTCGGTCATCGCCGCCGCCGTCCGCGCGTTGTCGCCGCGCGGCGCCGACGGGAACGCGGCGGCGAGCGCGAGGTGCACCTCCGCGGTGGCCCCGCCCAGCGCGTACGCCTGCGGGGTGAAGTCGTCCCCGCGGGCCAGCGCGTCGAGCGCGAGGGTCCACCCGTCGGAGGCGTCCGGCAGGAACGGCTGGAGCACGCCCAGCGTCGCCTCCTGGGGATGGTTCGTCCGGAACCAGGCGACCGGGGCGGGCACCCGGCCGCAGCCCTGCCCGGCCAGCGCGACCGGCACCTCCAGGTCCGGGTTGACGCCGGGCTGGATGCGCCGGAACACCTTCAGGATGAAGGAGTCGCCGTACACGAGCGAGGTGTTGGACTGCTCGGCCTCCAGCAGCCGGGGCGCGAGCCCGGACGGGACCGGGACCGACGGGTCCGACTCGAAGCACAGCGGCCCGAGCGTCCCCGGATGCCGCAGGCGTTCCAGCAGCAGGTGCGCCGACCGGGGGTCCTGGAGCGCGTCGTGCACGGTCAGTCCCGCGAGCGCGCCCTCCTCCACCTTGCCGATCAGCGCCCGGCCCAGCCGGGGCGACAGATGCTTCTGGATGCCCAGCAGCAACTGGTAGCAGTCGCCGGGCGGCGGGGTGTTGCCGGGCGACGGCACGCCGGACTGGCCGGTCTGCACCAAGAGATGCAGACAGCCCGGGTACAGCTCGGTCATCGACAGCAGACGCAGGTCGTTGAGGGGCCGGTCCTTGCCCGCGAACCAGCGCTGCCGGGGCAGCCATTCGCGCAGCAGCGCGCCGAGCGTCCCCGTGGTGCGGACGCCGACGTCACTGGCCGGACTCAGAGGTGCGGTCTTCTGCATGGTGACGCGTCCTTCCCTCGGCGCACGCTCACAGGCGCCGTCCGACGCGGGATGCGGCTCGGGTGAGCCGGAACCAGTAGAAACCGTGCCCTGCGAGGGTGAGCAGGTAAGGCAGTTCACCGATCGCGGGGAAGCGGACCCCGCCGAACAGTTCGACCGGGTGACGGCCGTCGAAGCGGCGCAGGTCCAGCTCGGTGGGCTGGGAGAAGCGCGAGAAGTTGTGCACGCACAGGACGAGGTCGTCCTCGTACTCGCGCAGGAACGCGAGGACGGCCGGGTTGGACGACGGCAGCTCGGTGTAGGTGCCGAGGCCGAAGGCGGGGTTCTGCTTGCGGATCTCGATCATGCGGCGGGTCCAGTGCAGCAGCGAGGAGGGCGACGCCATCGACGCCTCCACGTTGACCACCTGGTAGCCGTGGACCGGGTCCATGATGGCGGGCAGGTAGAGCCGACCCGGATCGCACGACGAGAAACCGGCGTTGCGGTCGGGGGTCCACTGCATCGGGGTGCGGACGCCGTCGCGGTCGCCGAGCCAGATGTTGTCGCCCATGCCGATCTCGTCGCCGTAGTAGAGGATCGGTGAGCCGGGGAGGGAGAGCAGGAGGGCGGTGAAGAGTTCGATCTGGTTGCGGTCGTTGTCGAGGAGGGGGGCGAGGCGGCGCCGGATGCCGATGTTGGCGCGCATCCGCGGGTCCTTGGCGTACTCCGCGTACATGTAGTCGCGCTCTTCGTCGGTGACCATTTCGAGGGTCAGCTCGTCGTGGTTGCGCAGGAAGATCCCCCACTGGCAACTGGACGGGATGGCGGGGGTCTTGGCGAGGATCTCGGAGACCGGGTAGCGCGACTCGCGGCGCACGGCCATGAAGATGCGCGGCATGACGGGGAAGTGGAACGCCATGTGGCACTCGTCGCCGCCCGAGGCGTAGTCGCCGAAGTAGTCGACGACGTCCTCCGGCCACTGGTTCGCCTCGGCGAGGATGACCGTGTCCGGGTAGTGGGTGTCGACCTCTCTGCGGACCCGCTTGAGGAAGGTGTGCGTCGCCGGGAGGTTCTCGCAGTTGGTCCCCTCCTGCGCGTACAGGTACGGCACCGCGTCCAGCCGGAACCCGTCGATCCCGAGGTCGAGCCAGAACCGCAGCGCGGCCAGGATCTCCTCCTGGACGGCCGGGTTCTCGTAGTTGAGGTCGGGCTGGTGGGAGAAGAACCGGTGGAAGAAGTACTGCCCCCGCACCGGGTCGTACGTCCAGTTGGAGACCTCGGTGTCGACGAAGATGATGCGGGCGTCGGGGTACTTCTTGTCGTCGTCGGCCCACATGTAGTAGTCGCCGTACGGCCCGTCGGGGTTCGCGCGGGACTCCTGGAACCACGGGTGCTGGTCACTCGTGTGGTTCATGACGAAGTCGATGATGACCCGCATGCCCCGCTGATGCGCCGCGTCGACGAACTCCACGAAGTCGGCCAGGTCCCCGAACTCCGGGAGGACGGCCGTGTAGTCGGAGACGTCGTAGCCCCCGTCCTTCAGAGGCGACTGGAAGAAGGGGGGGAGCCAGAGGCAGTCGATGCCGAGCCACTGGAGGTAGTCGAGTTTCGCGGTGAGGCCCTTGAGGTCGCCGACCCCGTCGCCGTTGCTGTCCTGGAACGTCCGGACGAGGACCTCGTAGAAGACGGCTCGTTTGAACCACTCGGGGTCGCGGTCCTTGGCCGGGGTGTCCTCGAAGGTGTCCGGGACAGGGGAGTTGACGGTCATGGCGGGGTGGGGTCTCCGATCGGTGCTGCGGGTCACCGGACGTGGAACACGTGGGCGGGCGCCCGGCCGGGCTCCAGGCGTACGTAGTTGGTCCTGCTCCAGGCGTAGGTCTCGTCGGTCAGCTCGTCGCACACGGACAGGGACGCGCCCTCGTCCAGGCCGAGCGCGCCCAGGTCCAGCGAGACCGTGGTCTCCTGCGTGTGATGCGGGTCGAGATTCGCGACCACCAGCACCGTGTCCTCGCCCGTCCGCTTGCTGAACGCGATCACCGCGTCGTTGTCCGTCCCGTGGAAACGGAGGTTGCGCAGCCGCTGCAACGCCGGATGCGCCCGCCGGATGTGGTTGAGGCGGGTGATGAGGGGGGCGAGGGTGGTGCCTTCGCGGGCGGCGGTGTCCCAGTCGCGGGGGCGGAGCTGGTATTTCTCGGAGTCGAGGTATTCCTCGCTGCCCGGCTTGGCGGGGGTGTTCTCGCAGAGTTCGTAGCCGCTGTAGAGGCCCCAGGAGGGGGAGAGGGTCGCGGCGAGGACGGCGCGGACCTCGAAGGCGGGGCGCCCGCCGTGCTGGAGGTAGGCGTGGAGGATGTCGGGGGTGTTGGGGAAGAAGTTGGGCCGCATGTAGGCGGCCGCCTCCCCGGTGAGTTCGGTGAGGTAGTCGGTGAGTTCCTGTTTGGTGGTGCGCCAGGTGAAGTAGGTGTAGGACTGCTGGAAGCCGGTCTGGGCGAGGGTGTGCATCATCGCGGGCCGGGTGAAGGCCTCGGCGAGGAAGATGACGTCGGGGTCGGTGCGGTTGATGTCGGCGATGACGCGTTCCCAGAACACGACGGGTTTGGTGTGGGGGTTGTCGACGCGGAAGATCCGCACGCCGTGGCCCATCCAGTGCCGCAGGACCCGCACGGTCTCCTTGACGAGGCCGTTCATGTCGGCGTCGAAGGCGATGGGGTAGATGTCCTGGTACTTCTTGGGCGGGTTCTCGGCGTAGGCGATGGTGCCGTCGGGCCGGTGGTTAAACCACTCGGGGTGTTTGTGGACCCAGGGGTGGTCGGGGGAGCACTGGAGGGCGAAGTCGAGGGCGATCTCCAGGCCGTGGGAGGCGGCCTCGCGCACGAACCAGGCGAAGTCGTCGAGGGTGCCGAGGCCGGGGTGGACGGCGTCGTGGCCGCCTTCGGGGGAGCCGATCGCCCAGGGCACGCCGACGTCGTCGGGGCCGGGGGTGAGGGTGTTGTTGCGGCCCTTGCGGAACGTCGTCCCGATCGGGTGGATCGGCGGGAGGTAGACCACGTCGAACCCCATCGCCGCGATCTCCGGCAACCGCCGCGCGGCCGTGCGGAACGTGCCGTGCGGCTGCTCGGGGGTGCCCTCCGAGCGGGGGAAGAACTCGTACCACGAACCGAACAACGCCCGCTCCCGCTCCACCTGCACGGGCAGCGGGGCACTGGCGGAGACGAACTCACGGAAGGGGTGCCGGGCCAGGACCTCGTCGACCTCCGGCGCCAGCGCCGCGGCGTAGCGCTCCGCCACCGGCAGCGTGTCGTCCAGCACCCTGCGGGCCGCCTCCCGCACCGCCACCCGGCCGGGCCCGCGCGGCACCTTCGCCGCCGCCCGCTCCAGCAGCAGACCGCCCTCCTCCAGCACCAGACCCGTGTCGATGTCCGCCGGGATCTTCACCGCCGCGTGCGCGCGCCAGGTGGTCACCGGGTCGCTCCACGCCTCCACCGTGTACGTCCAGCGGCCCGTCTCCGTGAGGGTCACCTCGGCGCCCCAGCGGTCCGTGCCGGGCGCGAGTTCACGCAGCGGGGTCCACGCGCCGCGGCGGCCGTCCGGACCCTTGAGGACCACGTTCGCGCCGACCGCGTCGTGGCCCTCCCGGAAGACCGTCGCGGTGATCTCGAACGACTCGCCGCGCACCGCCTTCGCCGGCCGCCTGCCGCACTCCACGCGCGGACGGACGTCCCGCACCGGGATACGGCCGATCGCTCTGCTGGACCTCACGCTGCACCTCCGCTGTAACTCGAACCGCTGAACCCGAACCACTGCACTGAAAAAGGTTTCTCTTGCCTGCCGTTTGCCGTTTGCCGCCGGGCCCCTGCGGGTCCCGGCGGCGGGCCCCGTCTCCGGGCGTCGGCCCCGGACCTAGCGGTCCGCCGCGAGCCGCAGCGCGGGACGTGTCGGAGCGAACCGTGCCACGCCGTCCGCCCGGTGACGTGCGACGGCACGCCGCAACCGCGTCTCGGCGCCCGCTCGGACGTACTGCTCGGCCGCGTCCGCCGCCTCGCGCGCGCAGCGCTTGCCCATCAGCACGCACAGCGTGTATCCGCTGTCCTCGAAGCTGGCCCGCACCGTGCCGTCCCCGGGACTCGCGAGCATCGCGCGCTCCCAGGCGCGGTAGCTGCGCAGACGCCTGGCGACTTCGGTCTTCGCTGGTAGCAGCATGGCGCTGGTCACCTTCCGGGAGATGCGAGGGGTCTGTCGCTCCGCGTCGAGCGGGTCGGCCTGCCGACGGAGGCGCGCACTGGTCAAACCTCCCGGGGCCTTCACTCATGGTGCACGGCCCACCACACAACGTCCTGTTGGATCTTGTGTGTGGTGTGCTCGTGTTGCACGAATGGCGTAGCCGTCCCACTGTGGTTGTGACTCAGGAGCGATCGATGCTCACGCTTCGTGTCCAGCGCTCGGCCCGTCGGGCCGAGGAGGAGCGCGAGCCTCGCCGGTGAGGAGCGAACGACGATGAAGACCGCAGTCCCCTGCTACTACCACCTCGACGTGGACGTCAGCCCGGAACGGGTCGGGCAGGTCAGGCGCATCCTGGCCGCCCACCTCAGGTACTGGGACCTGGAGACGCTGGTCGAGCCCGTCTGCGGCGGCGCCGAGATGCTGCTGCGGGCCATCGACGAGCACGCCACGGACAAGCACATCTCGGTCGAGCTGTGGTGGAACGGCCAGCACCTGATCACGGCCGTCGGGGGCGACGACCGGGACCTGCGCCCGGACCAGGACCTGCGCGGCTGTCTGGAGCGGATCGCCGCGATCAGCGACGGCTGGGGCTGCTGCGCCACCGACACCGGCAGCAAGGTCATCTGGTTCTCGCGCCGCGTCCGCGCCGCCGAGCGCGTCCCGCGGGTGCCGTCCGTGCCCGACCGTGACCTGCGCGCGGTGCTGCTGGTGCCGCGCCCGGCCCGGACGGCCGCCCTCGCGGCGCCCGCCGGGCGCGACGGCGTCCTGGAGGGCGCCCGGTGACCCGAGGGACGCACCGGACCCCAGGGGCGCCCGTGTGGAGCGGGCGCCCCTATCCGTTGGGCGCCGACTACGACGGCAAGGGCACCAACTTCGCGCTGTTCAGCGAGGTCGCGCACCGGGTCGAACTGGTCCTGGTCGACGAGGACGGCGGCAGCCGCTCCGTCCCGGTCACCGAGGTCGACGGCTTCGTCTGGCACGCCTACCTGCCCGGCGTCGGTCCGGGGCAGCGCTACGGCTACCGCGTCGAGGGCCCCTGGGACCCGGCCTCGGGCCACCGCTGCAACCCGGCGAAGCTGCTCCTCGACCCGTACGCGCGGGCCGTGGACGGCCAGATCGACAACCACGCCTCGCTGTTCGAACGGGCGGGCGACCGGCCCGATCCGAAGGACAGCGCCGGGCACACCCTGCTCGGCGTGGTCACCGACCCGGCGTTCGACTGGCAGGGCGACCGCCCGCCGCAGCGCTCCTACGCCGACACGGTCATCTACGAGGCGCACGTGCGCGGCCTGACCCGCACCCACCCCGACGTCCCCGAGGAACTGCGCGGCACGTACGCCGGTCTCGCGCACCCCGCGATCACCGGGCACCTCGTCTCGCTGGGCGTCACGGCGGTCGAACTGATGCCGGTCCACCAGTACGTCCAGGACGGCACCCTCACCGACCGGGGCCTGTCCAACTACTGGGGCTACAACACCATCGGGTTCTTCGCCCCGCACCACGCCTACGCCGCCCACGGCAGTCGGGGCGAGCAGGTCACCGAGTTCAAGTCGATGGTCAGGGCGCTGCACGCGGCCGGGCTCGAAGTGATCCTCGACGTGGTCTACAACCACACCGCGGAGGGCAACGAGAAGGGCCCCACCCTCTCCTTCCGGGGCATCGACAACGCCTCGTACTACCGCCTGGTGGACGGGGACTTCACGCACTACTACGACACCACCGGCACCGGGAACAGCCTGCTGATGCGGCACCCCTACGTGCTCCAGCTGATCATGGACTCGCTGCGGTACTGGGTGACCGAGATGCACGTCGACGGCTTCCGCTTCGACCTCGCGGCCACCCTCGCCCGCCAGTTCCACGAGGTGTCCCGGCTGTCGGCGTTCTTCGACCTGATCCAGCAGGACCCGGTGATCAGCCGCGTCAAGCTGATCGCGGAGCCCTGGGACGTCGGCGAGGGCGGCTACCAGGTCGGCAACTTCCCCCCGCTGTGGTCGGAGTGGAACGGCCGCTACCGGGACGCCGTACGGGACTTCTGGCGGGCCGAACCGGGCTCGCTCGGTGAGTTCGCGTCCCGGCTGACCGGCTCCTCCGACCTCTACGCCCACCACCGGCGCCGCCCGCGCGCCAGCGTCAACTTCGTGACCGCGCACGACGGTTTCACGCTGCGCGACCTCGTGTCGTACAACGACAAGCACAACGAGGCCAACGGCGAGGGCAACCGGGACGGCGACAACGGCAACCGGTCCTGGAACTGCGGCGCCGAGGGCGACACCGACGACGCAGGCGTGCTGGAGCTGCGCGCGCGCCAGCAGCGCAACCTGATGGCCACGCTGCTGCTGTCGCAGGGCATCCCGATGATCTGCCACGGCGACGAGCGGGGCCGCACCCAGGGCGGCAACAACAACGCCTACTGCCAGGACAACGAGGTCTCCTGGGTGGACTGGCGGCCCACGGACGACGGCCGTGACCTGACGGACTTCACCCGCCGCCTGATCGCGCTGCGCGCCGCCCACCCCGTGCTGCGCCGACGGCGGTTCTTCCGCGGGGAGACCGTCACGCACGCCGGGCAGCCGCTGCCCGACCTGGTGTGGCTGCTGCCGGACGCGCGCGAGATGACCGACGCGGACTGGGACCGGTCCGACGCGCACTGCGTGGGCGTCTTCCTCAACGGCGACGCCATCGCCGAACCCGACCCGCGCGGGCGGCCCGTCGTCGACGACTCGTTCCTGCTGCTGCTCAACAGCTACTGGGAGCCGGTCGTGTTCCGGCTGCCCGGCGCCGAGTACGGCGAGCGCTGGACGGTGTGCGTGGACACCGTGGAGCCCGACGGCGGGCCGGACGAGACCGAGTACAAGGCGGGCGCCGAGGTGACCGTCGAGGCGCGCGGCCTGGTGGTGCTGACCCGGCCGCCGAGACGGTCGGAGTAGCCGGTCCCGGCGGCCCTGAACTCCCCCTCGATCGAAGCAGGGGGAGTCCAGGGCCGCGGAGGTTTCAGGGCGTGCGCTGGGTGGTGACCGTGAACTGGGCGCCGTCGGGGTCCCGCAGGACGGCCTCGTCGGCGCCCTCGCCGAGCACGCTGCCCCCGTGCAGTTCGGCGGCCCGCGCGCACGCCTCGGCGTCCGTCACCTTGAAGTTGACCTGCCAGTGCGGTCGGAGCGCCGGGTCGGGGGCCGCCTCCAGGGCGCCGGACGAGATCCGCGCGACGGCCTCGCCCCGGCTGCGCAGCACGACCTCGCCGCCCTCGTAGTGGACCTGGCAGCCGCCCGGCCGGTCCGCCGCCCACTCCAGGATCTCGCCGTAGAAGATGGCGGAGTCGAAGGCGTCGCGGGTGTGCAGCCGGACGAAGGCGGGCGCCGTCTGGCGCCAGGCCTCCCAGTTGTGGATGAGGTCGCCCTCCCAGACGCCGAAGGCCGCGCCGTCCCGGTCCGCGAGGAGCGCCGCGCGGCCCGGCGGCAGCGAGATCGGGCCGACGGCGACGGTGCCGCCCCGCTCCCGGGTCCGCGAGGCCGCCACATCGGCGTCGGGGACGGCGAAGTACGGCGTCCAGGCCACCGCCATCTGCCACATGGACGCGACGGCGGCGACCCCGGCGACGGGCACCTCGTCGACCAGCGCGGTCCGGAACTGGTCCCCGAGCGACCCCCGCCGCCACCGCCAGCCCAGGACGGCCCCGTAGAACGCCTGGGTGGCCTCCAGGTCGCGGCTGGTCAGGCTCACCCAGCAGGGCGCGCCGAACACGGACCGCGTGGAGACCGCCTCCGGCGCGCCGGGGGAGGGCCGACGGGCGGCGGCGGGGGAGGGGGGCTGAGGGTTCATGGCACTCGCGTTCCTGAGGGGGCGGCGTCGGTCGTCGCCGGTCGGCGGGTCGTTCCCAGTGTCGGACCCGACCGGCCCGCGGCGCCCGGCGACCGGCCCCCGGTACGACGCCGGAGAGGTCCGGGTACCGCGCGTGCGCACAGGTGAAACCGACGGGTCCCGGGCCTGTGCGCGGCGGATCATGTTCCACCGAACGAGTGACGCCTCGCGGGCCGCGACGGCGGGCGCGAGGCAGGCCTCGGCGGCACCGTGCGCCCCGCAGGTGCAGGCGTGGCCGGCTTCTGTCAGCCCGCCTCGGCGGCGACCTCCGCGCGCAGGCGCGCGACGCAGCCCGCGAGCAGCCGGGAGACGTGCATCTGGGAGATGCCGAGCCGCTCCGCGATGCCGCTCTGGGTCATCCCGGCGAAGAAGCGCAGGTACAGGATGGTCCGTTCGCGTTCCGGCAGCGCCCGCAGACAGGGCGCCGCGGCCACCCGGTCCTCCACGACGGCGTAGCCGGGGTCGGAGTCGCCGAGCGCGTCCTCCAGGGCGTAGCCGTCGGTGCCGGGCAGTTCGGCCTCCAGCGACAGCGCGGTGAAGCACTCCAGCGCCTCGGCGCCGGTGCGCACCTCGTCCTCGGTGAGGTGGGCGTAGGCGGCGATCTCGGCGACGGTCGGGGCGCGGCCGGGGATCGTCTGGGACAGTTCCTTCGCCGAGCGCCGTACGCGGTTGCGCAGGTCCTGGACGCGCCGCGGGACGTGCAGGGTCCACATGTGGTCGCGGAAGTGGCGCTTGATCTCGCCGGTGATGGTGGGCACCGCGTACGCCTCGAAGGCCCGTCCGCGGTCCGGGTCGTAGTGGTCGACCGACTTCACCAGACCGAGGGCGGCCACCTGGTAGAGGTCCTCCAGGGACTCGCCCCGGCCGCGGAAGCGGACGGCGATCCGCTCGGCCATGGGCAGCCAGAGCCGCACCAGTTCGTCACGCAGGGCCTGGCGCCGGGGCCCGTCGGGCAGGTCGGCGAGCAGGCGGAAGGACTCGGCGGTGTCGGGGGCGTCGTCATGGGGGTGCTGCTTCGTTCTGACGGTGGTACGCATCAGCGCGCCTCCCTCAGGGCGGGTGCCGGTGGTGGGACGGTCCGGAGCACTCCCCTCCCGATGCCCGCTGTGTCGACTTCTAAAACGATTTGATGGTTTTAGTCCGTTTTGCTCACGCGGGACCTGGCGACAGCCCGCCGCCCACGCCTCCCGAACCCTGGAGGGACGGGCTTGACCGGCCCTTGAATCCATTAGCTCTGACACAGAGGTAACGTCGACCGTATGGACACCCGCGCGAACGGCGAGACCGCCGACGGCCCCCTCCCGGCCGGTTTTCCGGCCGAGCTGGCCGACACGCTCGTCGGCGTCCAGCGGCTGCTCAGGCGGCGGCTGCGCGCCGGACTCACCGCACCCCGGCTGCGGGGCGCCGAGGTGGAACTGCTCCGCCTCGTCGACGACCACCCCGGCATCGGCGTCTCCGAGGCCGCCAAGGAGCTGCACCTCGCCGGGAACTCGGTGTCCACCCTGGTCAACCAACTGGTCAAGGACGGCCGCCTGGTCCGGGAAGCCGACCCCGCCGACCGGCGCGCCGCCCGCCTGCGCCTCACCCCGGCCGCCCGCGACCGGCTGCGCGACTGGGAGGAACGGCGCGCCGCACTCGTCGGACGCCACCTCGCCGGACTCGGCCCCGCCGACCGGGCGGCCCTGCGCGCCGCGCTGCCCGCCCTGCGCGCCCTCTCCGTACGCCTGCGCGAGGACGACGCCGGGGCCGCCGAGCCCGCACCACCCGCCCGGCCCGCCGGGGCCGGACAGAAGGCCGAGGACGTATGAGCACCGCCACGCCCCCCGCGTACGCCGTCGCCTGCACCGGGCTCACGCACGCCTTCGGCGAGACCCGCGCCGTCGACGGGCTGGACCTGACCGTGGACGAGGGCGAGGTCTTCGGGCTGCTCGGCCCCAACGGCGCGGGCAAGACCACCGCCCTGCGCTGCGTCACCACCCTCCTCCCGGTCCCGCCGGGCAGGATCGAGGTCTTCGGCCACGACGCCGCCACCGACCGCATGGCCGTCCGCCGCCTCCTCGGCTACGTCCCGCAGCAGCTCTCCGCAGACGCGGGCCTCACCGGCCGGGAGAACGTCTCCCTCTTCGCCCGCGTCTTCGACGTCCCCCGCCGCGAACGCGCCGAACGGGTCGCCCAGGCCCTCACCGCCGTCGACCTCACGGACGCCGCCGACCGGCTCGCCAAGACCTACTCCGGCGGCATGGTCCGCCGACTCGAACTCGCCCAGGCCCTCGTCAGCGCGCCCCGGCTGCTCATCCTCGACGAGCCGACCATCGGCCTCGACCCGATCGCCCGCACCAGCGTCTGGGAGCACATCACCGCCGTCCGCGCGGCCACCGGCATGACCGTCCTGGTCACCACCCATTACATGGACGAGGCCGACCAGTACTGCGACCGGGTCGGCCTCATGCACCACGGCCGCGTCCGCGCCCTCGGCACGCCCGAGGAACTGCGCCGGGGACTCGGCGCCCGGCGCGGCACCCCGGACACCGACCCGCCGCCCACCCTGGAGGACGTCTTCCGCGACGTCGCCGGCAGCGGACTCGACGACCAGTCAGGAGACTTCCGCGATGTCCGAAGCACCCGCCGCACCGCGCACCGCGTCGGCTGACCCCGACCGCCTCCAGGGCATCGGCCTGCTGCTGCGGCCGCCCGTCCCGCGCGCCGGATGGCGGGTGCTGCCCGCCCGCGTCGGCGCGATGTGCGCGGTCGAACTCCAGAAGCTGCGCCACGACCGCACCGAGCTGTACACCCGCGCCGTCCAGCCCGCGCTCTGGCTGCTGATCTTCGGTCAGACCTTCACCCGCCTCAAGGCGATCCCCACCGGCGGCGTCCCCTACCTCGACTACCTCGCCCCCGGCATCATCGCCCAGTCCGCCATGTTCATCGCCATCTTCTACGGCATCCAGATCATCTGGGAGCGGGACGCGGGCGTCCTCAACAAGCTGCTGGTGACGCCGACTCCACGCGCCGCGCTCGTCACCGGCAAGGCGTTCGCGGCCGGCGTGAAGTCGGTGATCCAGGCCCTCGTGGTCGTCGTCATCGCGGCCCTGCTCGGCGTCGCCCTCACCTGGAACCCGCTGCGCCTCCTCGCCGTCGCCGCGGTCGTCGTCCTCGGATCGGCCTTCTTCGCCTGCCTGTCGATGACCATCGCGGGCATCGTCCTCAGCCGCGACCGCCTCATGGGCATCGGGCAGGCGATCACCATGCCGCTGTTCTTCGGCTCCAACGCCCTCTACCCCGTGGACGTCATGCCCGGCTGGCTCCAGGCGGTCAGCAAGGCCAACCCGCTCAGCTACGAGGTCGACGCCCTGCGCGGACTCCTCCTCGGTACGCCCGCCCACCTCGCCCTCGACTTCGGCGTGCTCCTGCTCGCCGCCGCCCTCGGTGTCGCCGCCGCCTCCGCGCTGCTCGGCCGGCTCGCCCGCTGATCTTGCCGCCGACGTGATGTACGGCACGCCCGCGCGGCCGGCCGCGCCACCCGATCCGGGATTCCCGCTGCGCACGGCTTGATCAACGATCAAAAGGGATGAAGGGCCTGGCCACGGCCCAATCCGCTCATTTGACAGTGCGCTGAGCCCACGGATAGGAAGCAGCCGGTAGAAGTCGAGAGGTGGACTGTGTACGAGCCGAACGTGGTCGGGGACTGGCACGAGTACGACGAGCATGCCGGTCTGCGCGTCCGCGTCCACCGACTGGAGCGGGCCGAGCCGCCGCGGGGACGGGACGAGGCGGCCGAGGGGCTGACGTACTTCTGTCTGCGGGTGACCGTCGAGAACCGGGGCGAACGCAGTTGCTGCGTCCACCTGGAGGACGGGCAGATCGACGTCCGGCTCGGCGCCGACGGGGAGAGCGCCTTCGTCGACTGGCGCAACTCCCAGTTCGTGGAGGGCTTCGACGTCTACCCGCTGCGCCGGGTCACCGCCGTGCTCTACGCCGCCGGACCCGAGAACGCGCTCGACGTCGTCGACGTCCAGGTGCAGCTGCGGGCCGACGAGGAGTGGGCGGGCCGCCGGATGTGGGTGGGCGGCGTCGGCCTGCACGAGGGGCCCGCCGAGACCGCCGCCGGGCCCCACCGCGACAGCCTGGCCCGGCAGGTCAGCAACTTCCTGCGGGACCAGGCTGAAGAGGGCACGGCCTGACCTGGTCGGCGCCGGGTCGGGGTGACTTGTGTGCTCAGTGGGCGATGCCGTCGATGATCTCGCGGGCGCCCTGCCGCAGCAGCGCCACGGCCACCGAGGTGCCGAGCGTCGCCGGGTCGAGCGGACCCGCCCACTCGTGGGCGTTCAGCCGCGTCTTGCCGTCCGGGGTGAACACGCAGGCCCGCAGGGAGAGTTCGCCGCTGCGGTCGACGCGCGCGTAGCCCGCGATCGGGCTGTTGCAGTGCCCCTGGAGGACGTGCAGGAACATCCGCTCGGCTGTGGCCTCCCGATGGGTCGCCGGATCGCCGAGCCCGCTGACGGCGTCGATCACCGCGCTGTCGCCCTCACGGCACTGGAGGGCGAGGATGCCCGCGCCGATCGGCGGCATCATCGTCTCCGGCGACAGGACCTCGCTGATCACGTCCTGCCGACCGATCCGCTCCAGCCCCGACACCGCCAGCAGCAGCGCGTCCACCTCGCCCGCCGCGAGCTTCGCCAGCCGCCGGTTGGCGTTGCCGCGGAACGGCACGCACTCCAGATGCGGGTGGGTGGCGGCCAGTTGGGCGACCCGGCGCACCGAGGACGTACCGATCCGGGTGCCCGGCGGCAGCTCGTCGAGGGTGAGACCGCCGAGGTGGACCAGGGCGTCACGGATGTCGTCCCGCTTCAGGAAGGCGGCGAACACCGTGCCCGCGGGCAGCGGCCGGTCGGCGGGGACGTCCTTGACGCAGTGCACCGCCAGGTCCGCCTGCCCGGCGAGCAGCGCCGCGTCGACCTCCTTGGTGAACGCGCCCTTCCCCTCCACGTGGGACAGATCGCCCATCCAGGTGTCGCCGGTGGTCTTCACCGGCACGACCTCGGTGCGCACACCGGGGTGGAGGGCGGCCAGCTCCGCGCGGACGCGCTCCACCTGGGCCAGGGCCATGGGCGAGTCGCGGGAGACGATACGGATGAGTTCCGGAACGGACATGCGGGACACCCTAGACCCACGGGAGGGGTGCGGTGCGCCGTTCCGCCCCGGCGGACCCCCGCCGGGGCCGTTCTCCGGGCGTCTCCCTCGACCTGCCCCCGGATTCCTCCGGTGCCCCGCCTTCCCTCCCGTCTCCTTGTCCGTGCTCCGCCCCGGCGGCGCGCGTTCCAGGTCAGGCGTAGGCGTCGAAGGTGATCCCGGACGGCTTCGCCTTGGTGAGGTGGTTGCCGAAGTTGGGGTCCTTCAGGCCGAAGTTGGCCTTGCCGAAGTCGTGCGTGCTCAACTTCTCGCGCAGGCCCGCCGGATAGCCGTTCCAGCCGACCAGCGCCGGGTACTGCCAGGTGCCGCGGTGGTTCTCCGGCGGTTCGTCGCCCGAGGTCGCGAGCCGGAAGCAGTGGGTGCTGATGCCGTCCTTGTGGTAGACGACCTTGGCGTGGGTGCCCTCGAAGCGGACCCCGGAGGCGGCGGTCGTTTTGAAGTTGCCGTGCGCGGACGTCGAGACGTACTTCACCTGGCCGCCCTGCACCCACACCACGACGTGCTCCCAGTCGTGCCGGTGCCCGCCCAGGCCGCTGCCGGGAAGCGCCTGGTCCTTCTCGAAGTACAGGCCGTACAGGTAGGCGCACCAGCCGCTGTCGCACTTGTAGCGGGAGTAGCTGTTGGTGTTGGCGAGGTCCGAGGCGTCACGGCAACTGCCGTTGAGCGCGCCCGTCGGGTTGAGGCCGCCGTTGACGCCGCCGTCGGCGCCGATGGCGGGCGTCGCGTAGCAGCCGTCCTTGTCGTAGTCGAAGGCCGGTTGGTAGGCGAACTCGGCGGCCTCGGCGTTCGCGGGCAGCGCGCCGGGCGGGGCGGCGAACGCCACGGCGGGGAAGGCGATGACGAGCGCGGCGGCTCCGGCCAGGCCGGTGAGCCATCTGGTGCGCTGCGCCCTGAACGTCGGTGACGGCACTGAGTCCTCCTCGGGGACCGCGCGCAGCCGAACGAACGGCTGGGGGACGACGGGTTCCGAAACGGTCGCAGTGTGCCCGATCGCCCCTCCCGCGCCAAGAGGTGACGGGCGTCTCCCGAGTGAAGTGCCGCACAATGCGGCTGTTTTGAGACTCCGTCACCTGCCGTGCGGCGCCGGTCGGACGGCGTCCGGTGCGGTCAGGCGCCGGGTGGGGCCTGCCCGTCGCCCTCCGGGAGGTCCGCCGCCGACTCCCGGGCGGTGAGGTCGGTGCGCAGGCGCAGCCAGGACGGCTGGCGCAGCAGCCCCGCCCGGGTCCGGGTGCTGAAGCGGACCTCGCCGACCAGCCGGGGCACGACCCAGCGCGCGTCCGGCACCGCGGGCACCGGCTCGAAGGGGCAGACACCGGTCGCCGCCTCCGCCAACAGCCCCGCCAGCCGGGTGCGTTCGGCCTCGCTCCAGCCCGTGCCCACCCGCCCCACGTACCGCAGTCCCGTCGCCGACCGCTGGCCCACCAGCACCGCGCCGGGCCGCCCGCCGAGCCGCCCCTTGCCGGGGAGCCAGCCGCCGACCAGGACGTCCGCCGTCCGCATGTTGCGGATCTTGATCCAGGACCGGGACCGCACCCCCGGCTCGTACACCGAGTCCAGCCGCTTGCAGACCAGGCCCTCCAGCCCGTGCTCCCGCGTCGCCGCCAGCGCCTCACGGCCGTGCCCGACGAGCGCGCCCGGCGTCGACCAGAACGGTCCCCGCAGCTCCAGCTCCTCCAGCCCGGCCCGGCGCCGTACCCACGGCAGCCGGACGAGGGAGCGGCCGGCCAGGTACGGGACGTCGAACAGCACCAGATGGACCGGCGCGGTGGCCGCGAGGCGGGCCGCCCGCTCCGGCGCCCCGACGAGCCCCATCCGGGACTGGAGCGCCTGGAAGTCGGCCCGGCCGCTCGCGTCGAGGACCAGGATCTCCCCGTCCAGCACGGCGGGCGTGCCACGTTGGACGGCCCCCAGCGCGGCCAGTTCGGGGTAGGCGGCCGTGATGTCCTCGCCCGAGCGGGCGCGCAGCGACAGGGTCCCGTCTCCGGGCAGGTAGACCATGACCCGCTGCCCGTCCTGCTTGGTCTCGTAGGCCCAGCGGGCGTCCTGCGCGACGGGCGGCAGGGTGCCCGCGGTGGCCAGCATGGGGGCGATGAACGGGAGCGTCACGGGGGAGGTGTCGCCGTCCCCGCCCCGGCGCACGCCCGCCGCCCGCCGGATTCCCCTGAACGGACC
This sequence comes from Streptomyces sp. NPDC091281, assembly GCF_044757425.1. NCBI lineage: Bacteria > Bacillati > Actinomycetota > Actinomycetes > Kitasatosporales > Streptomycetaceae > Streptomyces > Streptomyces sp. NPDC091281. The sequence continues at coordinate 161,979 of NZ_JBIVUY010000012.1, forward strand.
GGGCCGGCCGCCCCGCCGGGAACCGCGTTCCTACTCTGGCGTAATATCGCGCGCCAGGACTTCCGAGGAGGAACCGTGAACCGGTCCGCACGCTCGTCCCTGCTGCTCGCGGGCCTGCTGGCCGGTGCGGGCGCCGCCCACTTCGCCGTGCCCCGCCCCTTCGACGCCATGGTTCCGCGCTCCCTGCCCGGCACCCCGCGCGCCTGGACGTACGCCAGCGGCGTCGTCGAGCTGGCGCTGGCCGCCGGGGTCGCGCTGCCCCGCACCCGCCGCACGGCCGCCCTGGCGACGGCCGCGTACTTCGTCGGCGTCCTCCCCGGCAACGTCAAGATGGCGGTCGACTCCCGTCACCGCCCCACCCCCCACAAGGCGGCGGCCCTCGGCCGGCTGCCCGTCCAGGTGCCCCTCGTGCTGTGGGCCCGCGACGTCGCACGGAAAGCGAAGGAACACGCATGAGCAAGGCACTCGAAACCGGCGACCTGGTCGACGACTTCACGCTCCCGGACGAGACCGGGACGCCGCGCAGCCTCAGCGGACTGCTCGCCGAGGGACCGGTCGTCCTCTTCTTCTACCCGGCCGCCCTCACCGCGGGCTGCACCGCCGAGGCCTGCCACTTCCGTGACCTGGCCGCCGAGTTCGCCGCCGTCGGCGCGCGCCCCGTCGGCGTCAGCGGCGATGTCGTCGAACGGCAGCAGGAGTTCGCCGACAAGCACACCCTCGGCATGCCGCTGCTGTCCGACGCCGACGGCACCGTGCGGGAGCTGTTCGGGGTGAAGCGCGGCTTCTCCCTCGCGCCGACCAAGCGCGTCACCTACGTCATCGGGCAGGACCGCCGGGTCCTGGAGGTGGTCCGCAGCGAGCTGCGCATGAACACCCACGCCGACCGTGCCCTGGAGGCGCTGCGCGCGCAGCGTGCGTGAGGGCGGGGGGCCGCGGAGCGGGGTGCACGGCAGCGGCGGGCCTGAACGCGGCGTGCCCGGACGTGGCGGGCCCGGACGCGGCACGCCCCGACGCGGCGGGCCCGTACGCCGGTGCGTCGGCGCACGGGCCCGCACTCCGCTCCGCTCAGAACTCCTCGTGCGTGTCCGGGTCCCCGCCGAGCCGGCGGTGCGGGGCCTCGCCGATGGCGGCCATCTCCTTCGCGTCCAGCTCGAACCCGAACACCTCCAGGTTGGCGCGCTGCCGGGCGGGGTCGGCGGACTTCGGCACGGGGACCGCCCCGAGCTGCACGTGCCAGCGCAGGACCGCCTGCGCGGGCGTCACCCCGTGCGCCTCGGCCGCCGCGACCACCGCCGGATCGGACAGCACGTCCGAGCCCCGGCCCAGCGGGCTCCAGCTCTCCGTCACGATGCCCTTGGCCGCGTGGAACGCGCGCAGCGCCGCCTGCGGGAACAGCGGATGCAGCTCGATCTGGTTCACCGACGGCAGCACCCCCGTCTCCCGCTCCAGCCGTTCGATCTGCTCGGCCGTGAAATTGGAGACGCCGACGGAGCGCACCAGGCCGTCCGCGCGGAGCTTCACCATGGCCCGCCAGGAGTCCACGTAGCGGTCGACGCGGGGCAGCGGCCAGTGGATCAGGTACAGGTCGACCCGGTCCACGCCGAGGCGGCGCCGCGACTCCTCGAACGACGCGAGGGTCTCCTCGTAGCCGTGGTGGCGGCCCGGGAGCTTCGTCGTCACCACGATCTCCTCGCGGGGCACGCCCGAGCGGGCGACACCGCGGCCCACGCCCGTCTCGTTGCGGTAGTTCGTCGCCGTGTCCACCAGCCGGTAGCCCAGCGCGAGCGCGCCCGCCACCGCCTCCTCGGCCTGCTCGTCGTCCATCGGCCAGGTACCGAGGCCCACGGCGGGCAGCGCGGTCGTGTCGTCGAGCGTGTGGGTGGGAATGCCGGTCACCATCAGGTCTCTCCTCGACTCGGTCGTCCCTCCAGCCTCGGGCACGGCACCGGGATCGACCAAACGGAGCGGGCCCCGACCGACCCGCGCACCGACGCACCGACCCACCGACGGACCACGCGACCGACGTGGCGACGAACGGAGCACCCATGACGACGACCCCCACCCCGGACACCGGCACCGGCGGCCGGACCAGCGGCGCGGAGGCCGTGGAGCGGGCCGTGCGGGCCGCCGGGCTGGAGATCAGGCCCGCCGCCGGACACATCGGCGCCGAGATCTCCGGCGTCGACCTCGCCGACGGCCTCGACACGGCCGCCACCGCCGCGATCCGGGCCGCCGTCCTGCACTGGAAGGTCGTGTTCTTCCGGGGGCAGCGCCTCGACCACGCCGCGCACGTGGCCTTCGCCCGCCGGTTCGGCGAGCCCGTCGTGCTGCCCCGGCGCGGCGGCGCCTCCCCGGCCGGGGTGCCCGAGATCGAGACCACCGCCGACCGCCTCGAACTCGGAGGCCGGTTCGGGATGGAGCACGACGAGTGGCTCGCGCGCCGCCGCCACACCCTGCTGCGTGGCTGGCACTGCGACCACGGGGCCCGTGTCGACCCGCCCGCCGCGACGATCCTGCGCGCTGAGACCGTGCCGCCCTACGGCGGCGACACCACCTGGTCCAACCTCGCCGCCGCCTACGCGGGACTCTCCGCGCCCGTACGGCAGTTCGTGGACGGGCTGCGGGCCGAGCACCGGCTCGGGGTCGGCTACCAGCCCCGCCCCGGCGACGACGCGTACGTCCGCCACCTTCTCGACCACCAGGTCGCCACCGTCCATCCGCTGGTGCGCGTCCACCCCGAGACCGGCGAGCGGATTCTCCACGTCAACGGCTACTACGTCGAGCAGATCCGCGGCCTCTCCCGCGCGGAGAGCGCCGCGATCCTGGACATGCTGCTCGCCGAGGCCACCCGGCCCGAGTACACGGTCCGCTTCCGCTGGGAGCCGGGCAGCGTCGCCTTCTGGGACAACCGGGCCACCATCCACCTCGCCCCGAGCGACAACGCCCACCTCGGCTTCCCCCGCACCATGCACCGGGTGATGCTCGCCGGGGACGTGCCCGTCGGGGTCGACGGCCGGGCCTCGGAGCCGCTGGTGGGGACCGCGCCCGGCCGCTGGTGAACGACGCGGGCAGGCGGGCGCGGGTGCGGCCCGCTGCCGGGCTCGGGCCTCGGGCTCAGGCGGCGGGCTCAGGTGGTGGGCTCAGGCGGTGGGCTCAGGTGGTGGGCTTCCAGCCCAGCGCGGGGCCCAGTCCGGTCGCCATGTCGGTGAGGATCTGCACGTAGTCGTCGTGCGTGAAGGTGAACGGCAGGGCGAAGGCCACCTCATCGACCTCCCGGAACGCGGCGTGCGCGTGCAGGCGTTCGGCGATCTCGGCGGACGTGCCGACGATGTCCGGCGCGAACAGCAGGCGCGCCGGACCCTGCGGGGACCTGGTGCGCGGGAGCCGCTGGGCGGCGAACTCCTCGTAGCGCACCCGCTGTTCGGGGGTCGCGGTGTCGGTGGGGATCACCACCAGGCCCTGGGACACCCGGGCCGTGTCGCCCGCCGGGTGCGCGGCCCGGAAGGCGCGGATGTGGGACAGCTGGATCTCCGCGAAGTCCCGCGTGTCGTCCGGGCCTTCGGGCTTCACCACACTGCTGGTGAGGAGGTTCATGCCGTGCTCCCCGGCCCAGCGGGCCGAGTTGAGGCTGCCGCCGCCGTACCACAACCGGCCGCCCAGGCCGGGGGAGTGCGGCTGCACCCGGTCGGAGAACACCTCGAAGCCCTCGACACCGCTGAAGTCCGAGGCGCTCTCGCCGCGCACCAGGTCCAGCAGCCGCCGCACCCGGCCGTACCCGAAGTCCTCGGTGTCGCCGCTGTCCGGGTACAGGGCCTCCCGGATCTGCTCGTAGTGGGCGGGCGGGCCCACGCTCACCCCCGGGTTGAGCCGCCCGCCGGACAGGACGTCCACGGTCGCCAGGTCCTCCGCCAGCCGCAGCGGGTTCTCCCAGCCCAGCGGGATCACCGCGGTGCCCAGCTCGATGCGCCGGGTGCGCTGCGACGCGGCGGCGAGCACCGCGACCGGCGAGGAGATGCCGTACTGGAGATGGCGGTGGCGCACCCACGCGCTGTCGAAGCCGAGCCGCTCGCCCAGCTCGATGATCTCCAGGGTGGTCTCGTGCCCCGGACCCGGGTCGGCGCCGTCGAACAGGCCGATGGTGAGGAAGCCCAGCTTGCGCAGCGGGCGGGGGGTGGTCGGCATGGGTTCCTCCAACGTGGGCGGCGGCCACCGCCGCACAACCGGTGCTTTTCTGATTGTCGCAGTATGCGGGGAAATGTGAGGTCAGTGGGGCGGTGGCCCCAGCGGGATGACGACCTCGTCCTCCACCGGGGGGTCCAGCTCCTGCGCCAGGTTCCCGGTCGCGGCGTGGCAGCGCAGCCGGATGCTCTCCGGGCTCACGTCCAGCCGCAGGAAGCTCTTGAAGAACGGCGGGCTGTAGGTCGCCGAGCCGGGGGAGAACACCGAGGTGTAGATCTTCCGCACCGGCAGCCGCAGCCGCGCCCCCCGGTCCGGCCTGCGGGCCGTCCCCAGCAGGGTCGCGACCAGCCGGACCCGCCGGGTGATCCGGACCTCCGCGCCCGGACCCCGGGTCGGCGGGATGCCCAGCCGCTCCGCGATCACCGCCGTCGCCTCGGCCTCGGAGAGCGTGAAGAAGCGGCGCAGCCGCAGGCGGCGGCCGTACAGGCGGCTGTAGAAGGCGAGGGAGTCGCCGCGCAGCGGATAGCAGCGGAAGCCGGCCTCGGTGACCCCGCCGACGGCGACCCGCGGAATGGTGTGCGTGGCGTGCGTGAAGGCGCCGCCGCCGCCCGACACCACGTACTGGAGCGTCCGGCCGTCCGCCAACCGCACCGGATAGCGCTGGTAGTTGTGGATGTCGCCGCCGATCGCCGCGACGAACCGGTGCTCCGGGTCGCGCACGATCTCGTCCACCGTGCCGCCGCCCTCGATGGCACACGGATGGTGCGCGCCGTCCACGTACAGCGGCGACCCGGTGACGAGGATCTTCGGGCGGGGCCCGCGGGCCACCTCCCGCAGCCAGGCGCCCTGTTCGGCGTCCAGGGTGCCGAGCAGGCCCGTGTCGATGCCGATGACACGGATCGGGCCCGCGTCGATCGCCCAGTACGGGCCCGGCTGCACGGCCTGCTGGGACGGCTCGCCCCGCAACCGCCGTGCCTCGTCCAGGCGTTGCCCGTCGAGGCGGCGCGGCCGGTGCCAGAGCAGCCCGCGCAGCCAGGCCCGGCTCGGCGGCCGGGGCGCGGGCGCCGCGGGCAGCGGCGGCGCGTCGTCGCAGAACACCCGCATGAACGCGCCGAGATCCTCGTACCAGTCGTGGTTGCCCGGTATCGCGTAGATCGGCGCCCGGTAGTCGCGGTACGGGCGGAAGAACTTGGCGTCGTAGTCGTCGGCGGCGCCCACCGGGTAGACGACGTCGCTCGCCAGGACCGCGAACCGCGTGTCCTGACCGACCGTCAGCAGGCCGGGCACGACGGCGTACTGGGGGTCGTCGCCCTCGCCCGTGTCCCCGATGACGAGGAACGAGAAGCGGTCCGGGTCCGTGCGCCGGATCACCCGGTCGGCCGGGGCCCCGGCCGCCGCGCGCTGCGCCACCCACCGGGACCTGGTCCGGCCGGTGGGGTCGCCGAACCAGGACGCCAGCACACCGTTGCGCGCGGCCCACAGCGTCCTCGGGTCCAGCCAGGACACCTTCTTCATGCCGTCGGGCATCAACCGGCTGTAGGAGCCGCGGTCGGTGGCGCCCCAACCGGCGCCTCGGGCGGTATCACGTGAGGAGTCAGACACCGGCGCACCGTAGCAACCGACCTGGGCGGACGCCCGCCCAGGGGACGGCAGTTGGGCGGCGGCAGCCGGTCGGGCAGCGGAGTACGGCCGGTCGGCGGAGGACGGCCGGGCACGGGAGGGTCGCCCGTCGGCAGAGGGGCGCCGGTCGGTGAAGGGCGGTTGGGCAGGGGAGGGCGGCACCGCCACCCGCGCCGCCCCCGCCCGTCCCGTCACGGTCAGGCCGCCCCGCCCCGCTCCAGGGGGATGCGCTCGCCCGCCTCGACCGCCACCGGCAGCCGGTTCTCGGCGGGCGGCAGCGGGCAGGTCGCCAGATCCGTGTAGGCGCAGGGCAGGTTGCCCGCCCGGTTGAAGTCCACGATCACCCGTCCCTCGGCGTCCGGCGCCGCCAGCGACAGCGCCCGGTTCGCCGCGTACGTCGTCACACCCGAGGTCGCGTCGGTGAACAGCACGGTCAGCGTGCCCGGCGCGTGCCCGTTGAACGCCGTCAGCCGGTACGTCTCCCCGGCCAGCTCGAACTCGACCTCGCCGGGGGAGTCGTAGACGTGCTCCAGGCCCTCCACCGCGGCGCCCACCGTCACCGCGCGCGGCACGTCGTACGCCACGAAACGGCCTTCGCGCACCCAGCGCGGGTCGGGCGCGTAGGCGGGGGTGCGGGTGAACGCGGTGCGCAGCGCGCTGTCGGGGTGGCGGGGGCGGAGGATGTCGTGGCCGCCGCGCTTGGCGACCTCGATCACCGCGTCACCGGCCACCGGGTACAGGCTGTCGCGTTCCGCGATCACCCCGAAGACGTGCCGCCCGCGCACCACCGTGCCGTCCACGGTCAGCTCCTCGCCCTCCGCGAGGTCGACGACGACGCCCTCCTCCGTGGTGGACCAGGCGCCCGGCGCGTCCTCGAAGCGCTCCGGCTCCGGCCCCAGCCAGCGCAGACTGGTGATGGCGAGGAAGCCGTGCGGCCCGGCCAGCACCCCCTCCTTCTGCCGGTGCCACTCCTCCCAGGCCTCGGTGAAACCGGTGCGGTCGATGTCCTGGACGGTCATGGGCGCTCCCTCTGACGGGTCGGGCGGATCGGGCGGACGCCGTCCACAACCGCGCCGGACCCCGCCGCCATCCCCGTCCGGGGCGGTTCGGGGCCGATTTCACGAGCCTGCAATGTGCGGGCCGTCCGGCACGGGAATCCGGACCGGGACGGCGGCGGCACGGCCGGGCCGCCGCCGGACGCCGCCCTGCCGAGGGCCGCCACGGGCCACCGCGGAACGCCACCGCCCCGGCCGCCGCGTACGGGACGCGGCCTCGCCCCGCCGCCACGCGCCCCGGCCAGGCGATCCCTGCCCCGACTCCGCGCGGCCCACCCTGTGCCCCCGCCGCCGCCCCCGCCCCGGCCCATGCGCGTGCATCTGATGCCCTTGACATCTTCCGCCCCGGTCGACGTAGGTTGAGCCACGTTCCGATCCGGACGGGTGGAGGCCCCGATGCACGTACCTGGCGCGGCACCCGCCGGTGCCGGCACGGGCACGCGCCTGATCACCCGGCGGCACGTCGACTACTGCCGCACCGCCTCCGCCGTCTGTCCTTCCGCGCGCCCCTGACCCCGCCGGCCCCTTCCGGGCCGGCCGTCCCACCGTGCCCTCGGAAGGAACACCCATGTCCGGCCCCGCCCTGCGGCTCGCCGTCGAGATCGACGGCGACGGCGCCCACCCCGCGGCCTGGCGCCGCGCCGCGCACTCCCCCGACCACCTGCTCACCCCGCGCCGGGTCGCGGACGTCGCCGCCGCGGCGGAGAACGCCGGGTTCACCCTCGTCACCCTGGAGGACGGCGCCCTGCCGCCCGCCGGATCGCCCGACGTCGTCGGCCGGATCGGCGCGGTCGAGCGGGCCGCCTACCTCGCCGCCCGCACCAGCGTCCTCGGCATCGCCCCCGTCGTCCCCGTCACCTACGCCGAACCCTTCCACGTCTCCAGCCAGTTGGCGTCCCTCGACCACATCTCCCTCGGCCGCGCCGGATGGGTGGTCGGCGACGAACCCGCCCCCGGCGCCGCCCGCGCCTGGGGCCGCCCGCTCGTGGACGGCGACGCCGCCCGCGCCCGCGAGGCCGCCGACGGCGTCGACGTCTCGCGCGCGCTCTGGGACTCCTGGGAGGACGACGCCGTCATCCGCTCCGTCGCCACCAGCCGCTACCTGGACCGCGACCGGCTGCACTACGTCGACTTCACCGGCGGCACCTACACGGTGAAGGGGCCCGCCATCGTGCCCCGCCCGCCCCAGGGCCAGGTCGTCGTGTTCGGCCGGGCCGCGGCCGTGCCCGCCGCCCTCCTCGACGTCGCCCTCGTCGACGGCACCGACCCGGCCGCCGTCGCCGCGGCCGCCGCCCGCACCGGCACGCCCCGCACCTTCGCCGAGGTCGAGGTCGCCCTCGACACGCCTGCCGCCACCGCCGCCGAACGCGTCGCCGACCTCGAACGGCACGCGCCCTGGACCCCCACCGGCCGTCTGCGGCACATCGGCCCGGCCGCCGGACTCGTCGCACTGCTGGCCGAGTTGGCGGGCGTCGTCGACGGTGTCCGCCTGCACCCGCTGGTCCTCGACGAGGAACTTCCCGTCCTCTCCCGCCTGGTCATCCCGGACCTGGTCGAACGGCGCCTCGCCGTACGCCCGTTGCCCGCCGCGACGCTCCGCACCCACCTGGGCCTCGACCGCCCCGCCAACCGCTACGCCGCCGCGGTCCCCACCGCCGGGCAGGAGACCCGATGACCCGCACCGACCCCCTCGACGTGCCCCGGCCCGACGCGCGCCTCCACTTCGGCGTCTTCTTCCAGGGCGTCAACCACTGGACCGTCTGGTCCGACCCGGCCAGCGGCTCCCAGACCGACCCCGCGAGCTTCCGCCGCGTCGCGCAGACCGCCGAACGCGGCCTGTTCGACGCGTTCTTCCTCGGTGAGGGACTGCGGCTGCGCGAGGTCGACGGCCGCATCCACGAACTCGACATCGCCGGACGCCCCGACGCCGTGACCCAGCTCGCCGCGCTCGCCGCCGTCACCGACCGGATCGGCCTGGTCAGCACCTCCAACACCACCTTCAACGAACCCACCGACCTCGCCCGCCGCCTCTCCGGCCTCGACCTGCTCTCCGGCGGCCGCGCCGGATGGAACGTCGTCACCACCGACAACGCCTGGACCGGCGCCAACTTCCGTCGCGGCGGCTACCTCGACCACGCCGACCGCTACCGCCGCGCCGAGGAGTTCCTCACCGTGGCCCGCGCCCTGTGGGACAGCTGGAAGGACGGCGCCGTCTTCGGCTCGCCCGGCGCCCAGACCTGGTCCGCCCCCGACGCCGTGCGCCGCGTCACGCACCGGGGCGACCAGTTCGACGTCGACCTCGCGCCGACGCTGCCGCGCAGCGCCCAGGGGCATCCGGTGATCTTCCAGGCCGGGGACTCCGCGGAGGGCCGCGACTTCGCCGCCCGCAACGCGGACGTCGTCTTCTCCGCGCACGGCTCCGACTTCGACGACGCGCTCGCCTTCGCCGAGGACCTCCGCCGCCGGCTGACGGCCGCCGGCCGCCCCGAGGACGACCTGCGCATCCTGCCCGGCACCGAGATCATCATCGGCGCCACCGAGGAGGAGGCCCTGGAGAAGAAGCAGGCCATCAGGCTCCAACAGGTCACCCCCGCCACCGCGTTGGGCGTGGCGGGCCTGCTCTGGGGCATCGACCTCTCCGACCGGGACGCCGACGCCCCGCTCCCCGCCGAGGACCCGGTCGTCGCCGAGAACGACGGTTCCTTCGGCGCCCGGCGCGTCGCCGACCCCCGCGCGGTCGTCGCCACCTGGCGGGCGCGGGCCGAGGCCAACCGCTGGTCGCTGCGCGAGACGGTCATCGCCCTCGGCCCCCAGCGCGGCCACGTCGGCACCCCGGACTCGCTCGCCGACCGGTTCGCCCACTGGGTCCGGCACGGCGCCGTCGACGGCTTCAACATCACGCCGTACCTCATCCCCGACGGCCTCGACGACATCGTCGACCTGCTCGTCCCCGCCCTCCAGGAACGCGGTGTCTACCCGACCGAGTACACGGGCACGACCCTCCGCGAGCACCTCGGCCTGCGCGCACCCCTCACCCACCGGTCCACGCACGCCTGACCCGACCGGCCGCGCGGCATCGCCACCGACGGCAACGCCCCGCACGCGAGGAACCGCGTGCGGGGCGTCGTCCTGACCGTGCCGGTGCCGACCGTGCGTCTCCGGCCGTGCGCGGCGGGTCAGTTGAGCGGCTGGACCGTCATGGAGGCCTCGATCGGCGAACCGTCGTGGACCAGCGACTCGTGGTGGCCGACGTCGTCGAAGGCGAAGCCGTACGCCTTCCCGTCCACCATCTGCTCGTGCACCTTCTTGGAGTAGATGTTGGTGACCGGCTCCTTGTAGAAGCTGGCCGCGGACACGTCCGGCTGGTTGGTGTTGGTCAGCAGGTTGGTCCGGTTGAAGCCCGAGCACAGGGTGCGGGAGATCGGCCCGCGCACCAGGTCGTTCGGGGCGTCCAGCTTGTTGAAGCAGCCGAAGACACTGGCGGAGTCCGGCTTGACGAAGGACGTCACGACCGCGCCGGAGCTGTTGGTGAAGTTCATGACGTCACCGGAGACCCGGCCGTAGTACTTGACCGACGGGTTGTCCGCGAACGGGGTCACCGTGAGCGTCGTCGTGCGGTACTTCTGCCAGACGCGGTTGATGTAGTCGTCCAGCAGCGACGGGGAGAGCTTGCCGGTCTCCACGCCGTACAGCGGCGCGATGGCGCGCAGGATCGTGCCGTTCGGCGCCCGCTGGATCAGCTTCTCCCAGCCGCCGCCCTGCGCCTGAAGCGAGTTGAAGAAGTTCTGGTAGCCGCCCGGCTTCAGCGCCCCGGCGGTGAGCGTGGTGCCGTTGGCGCGCTTCACCCCGACCGTGTAGGGCGCGGAGAACATGTCGACCTGCGTGCTGTTGATCCACAGCCCGTCGTTGTTGAGCGTGTACTCCGACCAGTTGAACAGGGTGTTGATGTTCGGGTCGGTCGGGTTCTGCATCGCGGGCTGCACGAGTCCGCCGGTCGCCAGCCTGAAGTTGATCTTCTTGCCGTACGAGAAGTAGACGCGTCCGGAGAACTTGGGCAGCCGGATCGTGGCCGACTGGCCCGGCGCCGGTCCGACGATCGCCGCGTCCGGAGCGGGAACCGGCGGCTCGGCGCCGCCGGGCCACGCGTGGAACGTGCCGTTGGCGTCGCCCCAGCCCTGGCGGCCCGAGGACAGCTGGGTGCCGAGGTTGTAGATGTACAGCGTCTCGCCGCGGGCCGAGTTGTTGGTGATCTTGAAGGGGATGGTGTCCGGCACCGCGGCCTCGGCCGAGGGGCCGACGGTGAGGAGGGTTCCGGCCACGGCGGCGACGACGGTCGTCGCCGCGAGGCGGGACTTGAGGGTGCGCAGCAATCTGCACCTCCGTGCGGGGAGTACTTCGGGGGGTGTGGGGTTGGCTGCTCTCGGTGAGAGCGCTCTCACGTTCTGCTCGCAGCCAGTGCGAGAAGTTCTTGAGAGCGCTCTCAACCTGACATCAGGTAGTGGTCATGTCAACGATTTACGCAGAAGTAACATGCGGAGGCGCCCCCGGTGAACTCACCGGGGGCGCCTCGTGAACCAGGTCAGAAGGTGCGCTTCAGGAGATCGAGCAGGGCCGCCCAGTGCCGCTCGGTCGCGGCCTCGTCGTACGCGCTCGTGTCGGCCTGGGTGAAGCCGTGCCGGGCTCCCGGATAGACCTCGCAGCGGTGGCGCACGCCCGCCGCGGTGAGTGCTTTCTCCAGGCGTCGCATCTGCTCCGGCGGCAGCGACGGGTCCTCGTCGGCGTGGCCGAAATACAGCTCCGCCCTGATCCGGTCGGCCACCAGGTGCGGGCTCTCCGGTGTCTCGGTCGCGAGCCGCCCGCCGTGGAAGCCGGCCGCGGCGGCGACCCGCTCCGGGTGGCTGCCCGCGGTCAGCAGGGCGAGCCGCGCGCCCATGCAGTACCCGGTCACCGCCACCGGACCGTCCGCCACCAGCGGGTTCTCCGCCAGGGCGCGCAGATAGGCGCCCGCGTCCCGGACCGCGAGGTCGGGGGTGAGGGACCGCATGATCGGGCCGAGGCGTTCCAGGATGTCGGGCCGTGCGGTGGTGTCGATGAAGTCGGGCAGCTCGACGACCGGGGCCGGGCCGTGCCGGTAGAACACGTTCGGCACCAAGACGCAATAGCCGGATTCGGCCAGCCGGTCGGCCATGGCCTTGAGGTGCGGGCGGACACCGAACGCGTCCTGGTAGAGCAGCACTCCCGGATGGGGCGCCCCGTCGCCGGGGTGGGTGAGATAGGCGTCCGCGACGCCGTCCTCGGTGGGTACGTCCACGGTGCGTCCGTGTGCGGAGGTCATGAAGGGGGTGCCTCTCTGCGCGGTTCGGGTCGGGGCGGCGGATCGGGGGCGACGGGGGGCGGGGGCTACTCGAAGCGCGTGGCGTCGCCCGCCCCGTACCGCACGATCTCCGCCTCGCCGCCGGAGAAGTCGATCACCGTGGTCGGCTCGGTGCCGCAGTCCCCGGAGTCGAGCACCCCGTCCACCACATGGTCCAGCCGGTCCTTGATCTCCCAGCCCTGGGTGAGGGGTTCGTCCTCGCCGGGCAGCAACAGCGTGCTGGACAGCAGGGGTTCGCCCAGCTCCGCGAGGAGCGCCTGCGTGACGATGTGGTCCGGGATGCGCACGCCCACGGTCTTCTTCTTCGGGTGCTGGAGCATGCGCGGCACCTCCTTCGTCGCCGGGAGGATGAAGGTGTAGCTGCCGGGTGTCGACGCCTTGACGGCGCGGAAGACGTCGTTGTCGATCCGTACGAACTGTCCGAGCTGCGCGAAGTCCTGGCAGACCAGCGTGAAGTGGTGCTTGTCGTCCAGCTCCCGGATCGACCGGATGCGGTCGATGCCGTCTCTGCTGCCCAGCCGGCAGCCGAGCGCGTAGCAGGAGTCCGTCGGGTACGCGATCAGCGCGTCCGCGCGGATGGCGGCGGCGACCTGGGAAATGGTGCGCGGCTGCGGGTTGTCGGGGTGCACGTCGTAGTACTTGGCCATCTGCCGAGCTTATGCCGGGGGCGGGGGGAGTGCCGCGACGGCGGGGGTGGGGGGCGAGGCGGCGGGGACTGGGGCGGCGCGAGCCGGGCGGTGGGGCCGGGCGGCGCGGGGGCGAGGGGGCTGGGGTGGCGAGGGGGGGGGCTGGGGGTGCGTCGGGCGATCCTCCGTCGGACCCGTTCCCTCCGTCCCGGTGTGGGGTAACGTCCCTGACCGATATGACGGGTTCGGTCCGATGCGGGCCGTGAGCGGGGCCAGGGGGTGCGGCGGCATGGGCGGCCGGGGTGGCGGGACCGACGGGCGCGACGCGGACACCGGGGCGGCGGCGCGGGCCGACGTGTCCGGGGACGACGCGGTCTGGGCGCGGGAGCTGCTCGACCTGCTGCGGCCGGGAGCGTACGACGCGGGCCGGGTCGTGGACTGGCTCGGTACGGCCGTGGACGCGTCCGTCTCGCTCCGCGACGACACCGGCCGGGTGCTGGCGGGCACGGGCTGCCCGGCCGAGGAGAGCATTCTCGCCGATGTCGTCAGCGGACGCCTCGCCTCGGCCGCCTGGGAGGGCGACGGCCGTCACCTGCGGCTGATCCACGTCGACCTGCCGCCCCCGGCCGGGGGCGGTGTCCTGGCCGTCGCCCGGACCACCCCCTTCGACCGGCGGGCCGCCGGGATCGTCACCCGCACCGCCGCCGCCCTGGAACTCCTGCTGCGCGCCGAGCACACCACCGCGACCGGGCTCCGCCTGGCCCGCGCCACCTCCGACCTGCGCCTGGCGATCCTCCAGCTCCTGATGGTCGAGGACACCATCTCCGCCCGCCGGGTCGCCGCCGGTCTCTGGCCCGGCCTCCTCGACACCGACACCACCTGCGTCTACGTCGTCGAGAGCACCCCCGCCGACCGCGACCGCCTCGCCGAGGCATGTCTCGCGGCCACCCGTGACCGGGCGCTGGTCGTCCGCTGCCCGGCCGTGGACGCCCACGTCATCGTCGTCACCCCCGGTGAGGCCGAGGGCGCGGCCCTGCGCCGCCTGTGCGACCGCGATCCCGGCACCTACCTCGGCGGCAGCACCCGGCAGAGCCTCGCCCACACCGCCGCCGCCTACGGCCAGGCCGTCAGCGCCCTCGCCGTCGCCCGCTTCCGCCCGGACCGGGCCGCCGTCCACGCCGAACGCACCCATCCCGAACGCCTCATGGACCCGGCCGCCCTGGCGTCCTGGGCGGGCGCCCTGCTGCGCCCCCTCGACACGCTCCCGCACCACACCCGCGGCGAACTGCTCGCCACCACCCGGCTCGGCCTGGAGTTCACCGCCGTCAGCGCGGCCAAGATCCTCGGCGTCAGCCGCAACACCGTCCGCGCCCGCATGGAACGCGTCGAACACCTCATCGGCGCCGACTTCTCCGATCTGACCGTGCGGGCCACCGTCCACCTCGCCCTGCACAGCCAGGCGGCCGGGGCGGCACGGCAACCCGGCCCCGCACCGGCTGTACTCGGCGGCCTGCTCGCCGGTACCGCGCTGCGCGCCTGGGCGCACGACCTGCTGGCCCGCCTCGACACCGACGGCCGCGATCTGCGCCGCACCCTGCGCGCCTGGCTCACGGCGGGCGGCAACGCCGAACGGGCCGCCCAGCTCCTCGGCGTCCACCCGCAGACCGTCCGCGACCACATCCGCGGCGCCGAGCCGGTCCTCGAACGGCAGCTCCTCGCCACCGGCAGCGACCTGTACGAGGTCGTCCTCGCCCATCTCGCCACCGGCGACCTCGACGGACCCGTCGCGGGCGGGACGGAATCGGGCCATCCGGACGCACCTGTGCACAGGTGAGCCCCCCGGCGCCGTGAACGGGCACCGCCACGGTTCACAGCCGCGGCGGCCTGCACGTAAGTTCGACGGACCGCGGGGGCACGACCGGAACGGGGGACCGGTCGCGTCCCCGCGCGGCCCACCGCCGCGGGAGTCCGGCGTCAGTGGAAGACGCCGCTGTAGGCGTTGAGGGCGGGCTGGCCGCCGAGGTGGGCGTACAGGACGTGCGAGTCCTTCGGGATGTCCCCGCCGCGGACGAGGTCGATGAGGCCCGCCATCGACTTCCCCTCGTAGACGGGGTCGATGATCATGCCTTCGAGGCTCGCGGTCAGCCGGATGGCGTCCAGCGTGGACTGCACCGGGATGCCGTAGAGGTCCCCGGCCCAGCCCTCCAGGACGGTGATCTCGTCGTCGCGCAGGTCGCGTCCGAGCCCGATGGTCTCGGCGGTGCTCCGGGCGATCTTCTCCACCTGGGCTCGGGTGGCGGCGAGTTGGGCCGAGGCGTCGATGCCGAGGACGCGGCGGGGCCGGTCCTGACCGGCGAAGCCCGCGATCATGCCCGCCTGGGTGGAGCCGGTGACGCTGCACACCACGATCGTGTCGAAGAAGATCCCCAGTTCCTGTTCCTGCCGCCGCACCTCCTCCGCCCAGTCGGCGAAGCCGAGACCGCCCAGCGGATGGTCCGAGGCCCCGGCCGGGATGGCGTACGGGGTGCCACCGGCGGCCCGGACGTCCTCCAGGGCCTGCTGCCAGCTGTCCTTCACGCCGATCCCGAACCCGGCCCGGACCAGCCGGACGTCGGCGCCCATGACGCGGGACAGCAGGATGTTGCCGACCTTGTCGTTGACCGGGTCCGGCCAGTCCACCCAGCTCTCCTGGACGAGCACGGCCTTCAGACCGGCCTTCGCCGCGACCGCGGCCACCTGCCGGGTGTGGTTCGACTGCACGCCGCCGATGCTGACGAGGGTGTCCGCGCCCCGCGCCAGGGCGTCGGGCAGCAGGTACTGGAGCTTGCGGGTCTTGTTGCCGCCGTACGCCAGCCCGCTGTTGCAGTCCTCGCGCTTCGCCCAGATCCGGGCCCCGCCGAGATGGTCGCTGAGCCGGTCCAGGGGGTGCACGGGGCTGGGCCCGAACAGCAGCGGGTAACGCGCGAAGTCGTCGAGGGACATCGGTGCTCCTTCGGGGGAGGTGATGCGCGGTGGGTCCGACGAGTCGGACGGACCGGGTCAGGCGGGTCGGGCGCCCGGCCCGTCGACGGGCTCGCTTGCCGGCTCGTCGCCCGGCTCCGCGCCCGGCCCGTTGTCTGGCTCCGCGCCCGGCTCGTCGTGCGGTTCGTCCTCGGGGAACGGGAGGTCGAGGAGGGGCACCAGCGTCTGCCAGTTGGCGCGGGTGGCGGCCACCGCCCCCTCCACGTCCCCGGCCTCGCACAACGCGACGATCCGGTCGTGCTGCGCGACCGAGCCCCGTCCGCCGAGCGAGCCGAAACGCCTGCGCTCCAGGCGCCGCAGCACCGGCGTGTACTGCTCCAGCACCCCGCGGACGGCGTCGTTGGCGCAGACGGTGACCGGGACGCCGTGGAAGGCGTCGTCGGCGGCGATCGCCGCGTCGACGTCGTTGCGGCGCAGGGCGTCGGCGAAACGCGCGTTGGCGGCGCGCATGGCGTCGAGATCGGCGGCGGTCAGGTGGGGGAGCGCCTCGCGGACGGCCAGTTCGTGCATCGCGGCCGTCACGGACTGGGCGCCGCGCACGGCACGGACGTCCAGCGGGCTGACCATGGTGTAGCGCCCCGGTTTCGTCTGGACCAGCCCGGCCTGCTCCAGCCGCGTCAGCGCCTCGCGGACGGGGGTGCGGCTGACGCCGAGCCACTGCGCGAGGTCACCGTCGTTGAGGCGTTCCCCCGGCGCGAGGGTGCCGTCGACGATGGCGTCCCGGATGGCGCGGTAGGCGTTCTCCCGGAGGAGCGACCTGGGGACGAGCCCCCGGCTCTGCGGTACTGGCATGCAATATATTGCATTCCGCATGCCGCCGAATGTCAAGGGATCAACAGGCGAGGGGCTGCCGCTGCCGCCGCTGCCGCCGCTGCCGGCGGGGACGGGGATGGGTACGCGTACGGGGACGGGTACGGGGAACGCCCGTCCGGTCGTCGGACGCGGGACGCAGCGCGGGGCCGGGGCGGGCCCTCCGAACGGGGGCCGTGCTCACCCGCCGAGGTGAGCGCGGGGGCGTGCGCGTGCCGTCGGCGGGGGTGCCGCGTTGCCCCCGGCATGGACCGACCCACCCGCCGCCTGAGGCCCGCCCGGCACCAGCTTCCGCCCGCGGGGACCTGCGCGTCCGGCCTCCTCCACGTGGTGCCCGCCCCGGCCGGGGAGCCCGTCGCGGACCCCGCGTGCCGTACGCCGATCTACGCCGCGCTCGTCGCGGAGTGGCGCGCCCGCGGCCGTACGGTGCCCGCCCCGGCCGACGCCCCGCGGGCGACGGGGGCAGTGAGTGCGGTGGGCGCCGAGGGGTTCACGCGCCGCGCGGCGGGGTGAGGACGGCGAGCGTTCCGTTGGCCTGGCGCAGCGCCAGTTCCAGGGTGACCGGCGGGTGCAGGGCACCGGTCCCGTCCGGCGGGACCAGCCATTCCAGGAACCGGGCCGGCCGGTACGGCGGCGGCACCGCGACCCAGGAGCCCCGGCTCGCCCGGCGCAGTCCGGCGCCGATCCACCGGCTGCGCGGGTCGGGCGGCAGGAAGAAGCCGACCCGGTGGGCCGCGGTGTCCACCAGGGTCGGCCCCGGGACCGGCAGGGTCGGCTGCCACAGCAGGTCCAGGGCGAGCAGGCCCAGCCGGTCGGGCACGCTGACCACGTCCCAGTAGCGGCCCGCCTCCAGGAGCGTCACCCCCGTGCCCCGGTCCCAGGCCCGCTTGCAGTCGCGCGGGTCGCTCGCGGCGGCGGCGAGCCATTCCACGCCGCGCGCCCACATCGCATCGATCATGTCCGGCTTTCGGGTAGCGCCACCCGGCGCGTACGCGGGGGCGCGACCGTGCCGGACCGGGCCCTCGTGTGCAAACCGACCCGGCATATTCATGCTGGTAGATATTTCTAGGTGGCGGAAGGGGTGGCGGACCGTGGCGTTTTGGCTGGTGGATTCGGGTTTCGTAGAGATGTTCGGCCTTGCGGGCAAAGGAGTTGGGTGAAGGGGGAGGGGCGCGGGGGAGAGGGTGAAGGCGGGGGCAGGCCTGTGGTGGGGCTGGGGGCCGGGTGAAGCGGTGCGTTCCGCGGGGTCCCGCGGGGCGGTCAGACGCCCGTCCTGCCGCGCGGCGTCGGCAGCGGGGCCTCGGTCTGGCGCAGCTCGGCCAGCAACTCGTTCTGCCCGGCGAGGAGTTCGGTGAGGATGCGGCGGGCCGCGCGCAGCAGCTCCGCGACGTCGCCCCCGGCGAGGGCGTAGCTCACGGTCGAGCCCTCCCGGATCGAGACCACGATCCCGGACCGGCGCAACACCGCCAACTGCTGCGACAGGCTGGAGGGTTCGATCTCGATCTCGTTCAGCAGGTCCCGCACGGGCACGGGTCCGGCCTGCAACAGCTCCAGGACCCGGATGCGCACGGGGTGACCCAGCATGCGGAAGAACTCGGCCTTGGCCTGGTAGAGGGGGACCTGCATGGTCGTTCGCTCGCTCCCTGCCGCTGTCGGGTCCTGCCGTTCGTGACGATCCTGGCCAGTGCCGGCTCCGCACGCCCTTGTGATGCACGGTTGTGGATGTGTCGAGTTGAAGAAATCTTCAACTCGTGGGCGTACGAAGCCGTCGGCCGCGCGGGTCTACACCTCCAGGTCGGTCTCGATGCGCTTGAGCTGGTGGCGGGCCATCGCCAGGTTGGACCGGCCGCGATCCAGGACGAGGTAGATGAACAGCCCGCTGCCCTGACGGCCCTTGAGCAGCCGGATCAGGTGGTACTGGCTGCCGAGGGTGATCACGATGTCCTCGATGTCGCTCTTGAGGCCCAGGTGCTCCATGGTGCGGACCTTGGCGCGGATCACGTCGGTGTTGCCCGCGGCGGCGATGGAGAGGTCGAGGTCCTTGCCCCCGCCGAGCGTCCCGAGCGCCATCCCGCTGGTGTAGTCGACGACGGCCACGCCCAGCGCCCCCTCGATCGTGGTCATCGTCTCCTTCAGCGAGATCTCGACGTTCGCCATGGCGGTCCTCCTGTCGCTTGCACGGGTCCGGGCTCCTCCGGTCCGTTGATGCCACGACCGTACGGAGCGTGACCCTTCCACTACGGCGAGGTTCCGGGACTGGCGGAAGGTGATCCATGAGAGGCGAGGGATGCCGCATTCTGATCGCTTCGGGTGCGGAGGCTGACCGTATGGGCTGGATGTAGCGGGCGGTGCGGGAGCGGCCAAGGGACCTGGGAACGGCGGCGACCGTCGGGCGGTGGTCGGTCGTGGTGGTAGGTCGCGGTGGTCGGTTGCGGTGGCCGGTTGCGTGGGTCGGCGGCCTCCGGCAGGGTTCGGTGCCGTGGCCACCCTGCTGATCGTCCATCACACGCCCTCCCCGAACTGCCAGGCGCTCTTCGAGGAGGTCGTCCGGGGCACGGGCGCGCCCGGCGTGGAGGGGGTCCGCGTGGTCCGCCGGGCGGCGCTCGCCGCGACGGCCTCGGACGTCCTCGACGCCGACGGCCTGCTGCTGGGCACCCCCGCCAACCTCGGCTACCTCTCCGGAGCCCTCAAGCACTTCTTCGACCAGGTCTACTACCCCTGCCTGGACAGCACGCGGGGCCGCCCGTTCGGCGCGTGGGTGCACGGCGGCGACGACGTCACCGGGGCGGTGCGCGCCCTGGACGCGATCACCGGCGGGCTCGGCTGGCGCCGGGTCGCGGACCACGTCACCGTCACCGGGGCGCCGGGCCGGGCCGACCTGGAGGCCTGCTGGGAGCTGGGGGCGACGGCCGCCGCGGCGCTCATGGACTGACCCGGGGCCGGACGGCGCAGGCGGAGGGGGCGCGGTCAGTCCCAGAGCGGGTAGCTCACCACGCGCGGGAAGTGGGCCGGACGGTCGGCCGGGTACTCCAGGGTGATCCGGCCGTAGCGCTGCTGCCGCGGGTGCTTCTTCCACGTCTCGGTCTTGTCCAGGCGGACGACGACCGGGTACGCGTGGAACCGGCCCGCCGCGCAGTACGGCTTGCAGTCGTTGACGACGTTGACGCCCCGAGCCTTCGCGGAGCGCGCGTTCCAGCGGTCCCAGGTGAGCTTCGTCAGGCGGCTGTTGCCGTCGCCGCAGGCCAGCACGTAGTCGTGCGGGCGCACCTTCGGGTGCCAGAGGCAGTCCACCAGCACCGGTGTCTTGGCCCGGGGGGCGGCCGCCGCGGGCGTCGCCGGGGCCTCGGCGCGCGGGGAGGCGGCGGGCGCGGCGGAGGCCGTGCCGACCGCCGCGGTGAGTCCGAGCGCCGCGCACAGGATCGCGGCGGTCCTGGTGGTCGTCCTGAGTCCGCGCATGCCCGCTCCCGCCCGCAGCACCGGGACCCGCCCGTCTCGCGGGTCCCGTGGAAGTTCCACCACGACGCTACGACGCCCGACGCGACCCGACCACTCGAACGGCCCAGCGCCCCCGCAGAGCCGGGACGGCCGCCCGAGGGAGCCCTCGGCGGGGGAGCCGCTCACGGCCTGGTCCGCTCGCGTCCGGCGGGCCCGGCCGGCCCGGCGGCCGGGGTGTTGTCCCGGTGTTCCGTCGTCACCACGACCACCGCGTCGTGCGGGTTCCAGAGCCGCAGCTCGTCCTTGGGAGGATTGAGCCGTACCCCGCCGCCCGCGGGTTCTCCGGGGAGGTCGGGCCGCCGGTAGCCGATCGCGCACTCGCCGCGGGCGCGGGCCGCCGCGACGACCGCCGCGAAGGAGACCGCCCGGCCCGGCCGGACGTAGTGGCCGCAGGGCCGCAGCCGGAGCGTGCCGCCCCCGACGCCGAACAGCTCGTCGAACACCGGGGCCAGCCGCCCGTCCTGGGAGACCTGCGCCATCAGCAGCCCGCCCAGCTCCCCGCCCACGACGACCTCGGAGCGGGGGCCCAGCGGGGCCAGCGCCCGGCTGCGGTGGTCGGTGAGTTCCGCGACCACCGGCACCTCGCGTCCCGCCTCCGCCGCCAGCGCCCGCAGCACGAGCAGCGTGACCAGCGTCCGGTCGTCGGGGCGCCCGGCCCCGTCCCGTGCGTCCGGGCCGAGCACCACGATCCGGTCGTACGACAGTGGGTCGAGGCCCCGCAGGGAGGCGGGGCGGGTCAGGTCGGCGGTCCGGAACGTGACCGTCAGCCCGTCGGCGACCGCCTCCCGGCGCGGTTCCGGCATCGGCGGGGGCTCCGCCGGATCGCACACGACGTCGACGATCCGGGCGCCGGGACCGGTGGGACGCAACTGGTCCACGACGAGCGGCGCCCGCCGGTTCCAGCCCAGGACCAGCAGCCGCGCGGGCTCCCCGTCCGCCGTGTCCGGCAGCTCCGGGGCCGCCGGGTCGACCGGGTACGGGCCGTCCGCCCACCCCACCGGACCGTCGTCCCGGGCCACCACCACGAGCCGGTCGCCGGGGCCGGGCACGGTGTCCGGGGGCGGGTTGAGCAGGGGGGTGCCGTCCGGCCGGAGCAGCCCGGCCACGGCAGCCGTCGCGCAGTCGAGGAGGAGGTCGCCGAAGGGCCGTCCGGCCGCCTCGGGCGGCACCGGGACGACGTAGAACTCGTCGCCCGCGTAGTCGAGGAGTTCCCGCAGGACGGGGAAGAGGCCGGGGTGCAGCGCGGAGCGGGCGACGAGCCCCGCCGTCGTCCGGTCGGCCTCCAGGACCACCCCGCGCGGCCCCGCCGCCAGCCGGGCCGCCTCCCGGTACCGCTCCCCGCACACCGAGGCGACCACGGCCGGACCCGGCCGCCGCACCGCCCCACCGTCCGGCCCGGACCCGGGCCCGGACGGCGCGTCCGACGCCGGTTCCGCTTCCCCCGGCGGCTGTTCCGCCCTCCCCGCCGCCTCCGGCTCCCCTCCCGGCCCCGCGCCCGGCTCCCCTCCCGGCCCCCTGCCCGCCCCCTCGACCGCCTCGCTCTCCGGTTCCGCTTCCGTCCCCGTCTCCCGCCGGGCCCCCGGAACCCGACCCTCCGTCGAGCCCCGTCCGACGGCGTGTTCCGGCCACGGGCCACCGTGCCCCGATGCCTCAGCCGTCCCCGCCGCCCCTGCTGTCCCTGCCGTCCCCGCCACGACCACCGACTCCGCCACGCCCGCCGCACCCACTTCCGCCCCCTCCCCGAGCACCGCGCGCAGCGCCAGCAGTGTGCGTACGGTCTCTGTGTCACGCACGTCCTCCGACGCCCGCGCCTCCCGCGGGCCTCCCGTGTCCCCGGGCTCGGAGCCCGCCCGTACGACGCCGAACTCCCCTACCCCGGAACGGAGTCCAGGACGTACGCCCTCGTCGCCGTCGGGCAGGACCAGCACCGCCACGGCGGTGGCCGGGCTGACCATCCGCAGGGTGGCGGGGTCGGTCGTGGGTCCGCTGCGGCAGATCAGGCGGATCGGCCCGGTCGGCCCCAGCGCGGCGGCGAGCGCCTCCTCCATCTCCGCCTTGTCCCGGTCGGCGAGCACGACCACGGCGCCCCCGCGGTGATGGGCCCGCGCGGCGACGAGTTCACCGACCACCGTGAACACCTGCTCCGACCAGCCCAGCACCACCTGGTGGCCCGACTCCACGACGGTCGACCGGCCCCGGCGCAGCTCCACCAGGCGGTCGCCCAGCCCGGTGGTGATCAGGCCGATCAGGGTCGACACGTACAGCAGCGCGACCAGGCCCAGCAGGACGGAGAGCAGCATCCGCAGCGGCGCCCCGGTCACCGCGCCCAGGCGCAGGGTCTCGGCGCTGACCCGGCCGACCGCGATCAGCCGGTCCGAGAGCGAGGCGGGGGAGCCGGGGTCCGTCCAGACCAGGACGGCGCTCACCGGGACGACCAGCCCGACACAGCTCAGCGCGAGCCAGCCGAGCATCCGCCCGGTGCTGCGGGCCAGTGTGCTGTCGAACCGGTAGCGCAGCCGGTCCCGTAACGACACCGGCCCCCGTCGCCGCAGCCCGTCCACTCGCGCCCCCTTGTGCCCCGCCCGCAGGCGATCCGCCACGCCGTCGACTCGCAGGGTGCGGTGCGCCGGGCCCGCGACACGCCGCCGGACGAGCGCATTCATCCTTTCGGGCGCGTCACAGGGGGGTGGCTTCCCCGCGGGCCGGGGGAGATCGGGAGCGGGCGTCCGGCGTGGCGGAGACGGCCGCGCCACCTGCCGGAGCGGAAGGTTCCGCCGACGGCGTCGCGTCTCGGCCGAAAAGGGGTACCGCAGGGCCCGAACTCCCAGAGCGGCATGGTCATTTCCAGCCGTTGTCTTGGCATTTACATGACAAATGAGAGGTGCCGGTGGCACGCTGCTGCCGAACGTTCACCGTTCCTTCACCCGACCGGAACGGGGCCCGCCCCCACCTCTCACACCCCCCACCTCTCACACCCCCCACCCCTACCCCTTTCCCCGGCCCCGGACCCCTTCGCGCCGCGCGCCTCCTCGGACGCCCGCGGACCGCACCTCCGCCGTGCGCGCGTCCCGGACCGGCTCACCCCGCCGGTCCACAGCCCCCCACCTCGGCCCGCACGACGGGCCCGCCTCCCCAAAGGAGAAAACGTTGTCTCGGCGACTCCGTTCCGCCCCCAGGCGCAGACGCGCCGCACTGCTGGCCTTCGCCACCGCGGGCACCCTGCTGGCCTTCGGCGCCCCCGCCACCCCCGCCGGCGCGGCCCCCGCCGACCCCGGCCCGGCGCTGATCAAGGCCGTCCCCCGGGCCGGTGCCGCGCCCGTCGAGCTGTCGCCCGCCCGGCAGGCCGCCCTGGTCCGCGGCGCGCAGGCCGCGGCCGACACGACGGCGCGTCAACTCGCCCTGGGCGCCAAGGAGAAGCTCGTCGCGAAGAGCGTGACCGAGGACGCCGACGGCACCCGGCACACCCGCTACGAGCGCACCTACGCCGGTCTCCCGGTCCTCGGCGGCGACCTCGTCGTCCACGCCCGCGACGGCCGCACCACCGTGTCCCGCGCCAGCGACGCGAAGCTCACGGTGCCGACCCTGACGCCGAAGCTCGCCGCCGCACAGGCCTCCGGCAAGGCGCTCTCCGCCGCGCGCGGCGCCGACGTCTCCGGCGCCAAGGCCGACGGCGCGCCGAAGCTGGTCGTCTGGGCCGGTGAGGGCAGGCCCGCGCTCGCCTGGGAGACCGTCGTGAAGGGCGTCCAGGAGGACGGCACGCCCAGCGAACTCCACGTCGTCACCGACGCCGCCACCGGCAAGCGGATCAGCACCGCCGAGCACGTCCACACCGGCACCGGCACCGGCCAGTACAGCGGCACGGTGGACGTGGGCTCGACGCAGACCGGCGGGTCGTACCAGCTCTCCGACCCCGACCGCGCGGACCAGAAGACGTACGACCTGAACCAGGGCACCTCCGGCACCGGCACCCTCTTCACCGACGCCGACGACGTGTGGGGCGACGGCACGCCCGGCAACCGGCAGACCGCCGGTGTCGACGTGGCCTTCGGCGCCGCCGCGACCTGGGACTACTACAAGTACGTCCACGGCCGCAACGGCATCCGCAACGACGGTGTCGCCGCCTACAGCCGCGCCCACTACGGCAACAACTACGTCAACGCGTTCTGGCAGGACAGCTGCTTCTGCATGACGTACGGCGACGGCTCCGGCAACACCAAGCCGCTGACCGCGCTCGACGTGGCCGCCCACGAGATGACGCACGGCGTCACCAGCGCCACCGCCAACCTGACCTACTCCGGCGAGTCGGGCGGCCTCAACGAGGCCACCTCCGACATCTTCGCCGCCGCCGTCGAGTTCAGCTCCGGGCTCACCGCCGACGTCGGCGACTACCTGGTCGGCGAGAAGATCGACATCAACGGCAACGGCACCCCGCTGCGCTACATGGACAAGCCGTCCAAGGACGGCCGTTCGCGCGACTACTGGGACCCGAGCCTCGGCGGCATCGACGTCCACTACTCCTCGGGCCCCGCGAACCACTTCTTCTACCTGCTCTCCGAGGGCAGCGGCACCAAGACGGTCAACGGCGTCACCTACGACAGCCCGACCTTCGACAACCAGGCCGTCACCGGCATCGGCATCGAGAACGCCGCGAAGATCTGGTACCGCGCGCTGAGCACGTACATGACCTCCTCCACCAACTACGCCGGCGCGCGCACCGCCACCCTTCAGGCGGCCGGTGACCTCTTCGGCGCCTACAGCCCGACCTACCTCGCCGTCGCCGACGCCTGGGCCGGCATCAACGTCGGCAACCGCATCGCGCTCGGCGTCAACGTCGCCCCGATCGCCGACCAGACCAGCGGCGTCGGCCAGGCCGTCTTCCTCCAGGTGGACGCCTACACCACCAACACCGGCTCGGCCCTCACCTACGCGGCGACCGGCCTGCCCGACGGCCTCTCCATCAGCGACTCCGGCCTGATCACCGGCGTCCCGACCACCACCGGCACCAGCCCGGTCACGGTCACCGTCACCGACGGCACCGGCGCCTCCGTCACCGCCGACTTCGACTGGCGCGTGGCCTACGTCTACGGCTCCACCACCCGCGTCGACATCCCCGACAACGGCGCCGCGGTCGAGTCGCCCGTCACCATCGAGGGCCGCGGCGGCAACGCCTCCGCCACCACCGAGGTGTACGTCAACATCGTGCACACCTACCGCGGTGACCTGACCGTCGACCTCGTCGGCCCGAACGGCACCGTGTACTCGCTGCTCAACCGCAGCGGCGGCTCCGCCGACAACGTCGACCAGACCTTCGTCGTCGACGCCTCCGCCCAGCCGGTCGACGGCACCTGGAAGCTGCGGGTGCGCGACACCGCGGCGATCGACGTCGGCTACATCCAGCGCTGGCAGCTGACCCCCTGACAGCCCCTCACCGCCCCGCCTGACACCGTCACCCCGCCGCGCCCCCGGTCCCGCCAGGACCGGGGGCGCGGTGCGTCCTGGGCCCGTACGCGGGTCGCGCGGCCTGCGGAAATGGGTGTCGGACCCGATGGCGCCGCCCACGGGACGCGTGTGACGGTGGACAGGACCCGGGGGCGCCGGGCCCGCCGTACGCCCCACGGTTCCTGACGGTCACGCATCCCAGGAGGACCACCCATCCACTCCCGTTCGGCACGACCCGCCAGCCCCCGACTCCCCTTCCGCGGAAGGGAGGTGACGCATGGGACACGCTGACACCCTGCTCGCTCTCGGCGGCGCCTTCCTGGCCGCGGCCTTCCTCGCCCGCCTGGGCAACCGCATCGGCCTGCCGACCATCCCCCTGTTCATCCTCGCGGGCATCCTGCTCGGCCCGCACACCCCGGGCCTCGTCCTCGTCGAGGACGCCCACGACTTCGAGATGCTCTCCGCGCTCGGCCTCGTCCTGCTGCTGTTCTACCTGGGCCTGGAGTTCCACCTCGACGACCTCAAGAACGGCGGACGCCGCCTCGCGCTGGCGGGCGGCAGCTACCTCGTGCTCAACGTGGGCGCCGGTCTCGGCTTCGGGTTCGCGCTCGGCTGGGGCGCGCGCGAGGCCCTGGTCCTCGCCGGGGTCCTCGGCATCTCCTCCTCCGCCATCGTCACCAAGATCCTCATCGACCTCGGGCGTCTCGGCCGCCCCGAGACCCGGCTGATCCTGGGCGTCATCGTCGTCGAGGACATCTTCCTCGCCCTCTACCTGGCCGCCCTCCAGCCCGTCATCGGCGGCGCCCACGGCGTCACCGAGGTCCTGCTGGAGGTCGGCAAGGCCTTCGGCTTCCTCCTCGCGCTCGCCGCCGCCGCCCGCTACGGCACCCGGCTGGTCGGCCGCCTCATCCACGTCCGCGACGACGAACTCCTCGTCATCAGCTTCCTCGGGGCGGCGGTCCTGGTCGCCGGGGTCTCCGAGGTCCTGGGCGTCGCCGACGCCATCGGCGCCTTCATGGTCGGCCTCATCTTCGCGGGCACCCCCTCCGGCCCCCGCATCCGGCGCCTGGTCCACCCCCTGCGGGACGCCTTCGCCGCCATCTTCTTCTTCGCCTTCGGCCTCGCCATCGACCCCGGCGACTTCGCCGCGGTCCTCGTCCCCGTCCTCCTCGCCGTCCTCCTCACCGTCGCCATGAACGCCGCCGCCGGCCTCATCGCCGCCCGCCTCCACGGCTACGGCCCCGAACCCGCGGCAAACATCGCCACCACCCTGCTCGCGCGCGGCGAGTTCGCGCTGATCCTCGCCGCGATGGCGGCCGGTGCCGGACTCGACGACCGCCTCGCCCCGTTCATCGCGGGCTACGTCCTCGTCCTGGCCGTCCTCGGCCCGGTCGCCGCCGGACGCGTCCCCCAACTCCTGCGCCCGC
Organism: Streptomyces sp. NPDC091281; assembly: GCF_044757425.1. Classification (NCBI taxonomy): domain Bacteria; kingdom Bacillati; phylum Actinomycetota; class Actinomycetes; order Kitasatosporales; family Streptomycetaceae; genus Streptomyces; species Streptomyces sp. NPDC091281. The sequence goes on from NZ_JBIVUY010000012.1 coordinate 189,025, forward strand.
TGCTGCGCGCCCGGCCCGCCCCGCCCCCTCCGCTCGACGCCACCGAGGAGGAGCAACCATGTCCCCGCCCGACGACGAACGCCTGAGCGACCTGGCCGCCGCCCTCCACCACGACGACCCCCGCTTCGCCCGCGCCCTGGAGAAGGGCCGCCCGACCGCTCCCCGCGAGTACCGCCGCCTGCGCGGCTGGTGCTGGCTCGCCGTCGCCACCGCCGCCCTCGTCACCGGCGTCTTCCTCCCTCACGGGCTCCTCCTCGCCACCGGTCTCGTTCTCGCGGGCCTGGCGGCGCAGCTGTTCGACCCGCACCTGTTCCGGGGACGGAGAAGGAACGGCAGCGGGGGCGTCCGGCGCCTGTTCGGGAAGTGAGGCACGGGGGCGCGTCGGGCGGGGGTGGCGGCCCGCCTTACGCGCCGCTGCCCGGCGGCGTTCCCGGCGGGCCGTCCAGCGGGACGAGGTCGGTCAGTGCGGTGCCCGTCGCCCAGGCCTGTAGCCGGGGGCCGTCCACGAGGTGGGTGGTCGGGCGGCGGGTGGCCCAGGCGTGGTCGCGGGCGGTGAACGCGCCCCGGTGCACGACGAGCCGGACGTGCGGGGCTGGGCGCCAGCGGGCACGGCAGGCGCAGGCGTCGTCCTCGTCGGGGAGCGGCTCGGCCACCGGGCGGAACGCCACGTCCAGGAGCCGTCCCCGCCGGTCCCGGGCCACGATGTGCGGCGGGTCGTGCGCGGCGGGCGGCAGGACGCGCCAGCCGTCCCGGCGCAGCATCCGGGCCACCGCCTCCACCAGCCCCGGCAGATCCAGCTCTGCCAGCTCCGCGGGGGAGTAGTGCCCGCGCCGGTGGCGTGCCGGGCGCCGACGACGGCGGCGGACCACGACGGCCGTCGCGCCCAGGACCGCCACGCCCAGCGCGGGCGCCCACAGACCCAGCGCGCGGCCCGCCACCGCCAGCCCGGCCGTCGTCCCGCACACGAGCACGGTCACCGCGGCGAGGCCGGGCAGCGCCTCCCGCAGTCCGGGACCGCCCCGGCCCGCGGCGCGTACCGCGCGGGCGGCGCGCCGACGGCGGGCCCGCGCCGGCCCACGGGACCCGCCCGGCCCAGGAGCCCCACGCGACGCGGCGGGTCCGGGGGACGCGGCGTACTCGTCCGCCGGCCTCCGCCGTCCCCCGCGTGTCACCAGAGCCGGTCCCCCTACTCCGCCCACCGCCCGTGCGAGCGGCCCATCCCTACCCGCACCACGACGACATCCCCGCGAACGGCGCTTTCCGGCCACGCCCTTGGCCGAAGCGCGGCCCTGGACGCCCCCGGTCCGGGGGCCGTTGTCAGTGGGGGGTGCGAAGCTGCTGGTCATGGACGAGGCTGACTTCATGCGAGGGCGGGTCTACGGCGCGGACCACGAGGACGCCGGACCCCGCCCCGACCGCGCGTACGCCCAACTGGTCGGCGGCCCGCTCGACGGACTCCTGCTGGACGTCACCGACCTCGGCGCCGACGACCCGCGCGAGGTCGCCCTGACCACCGAGATAGGCCGGTACGGAGCGGGCGGCCGGGCCCTGTACGCGCGCCGCGCCGCCGACGCCCTCCGCTTCGACTGGCGCGGGGACACGCCCGGCGCCCCCTGAGTGTCCCGCGCCCGCCACCGGCCCCGCCTCTTTGTTCGATCGTACGAACCTTTGCGCGTGAGGGTTACCAGTCGCCCTCTCGCTTGATAGGAAACCTTCCTGTCAGTTAGTTCCGACCCGTTCCTCTGACAGTTGCAGTGCGGAACCACCCCCTCCAACCCCCCACTCCCCGACTGGAGTCACTGTGGTGCACCTTCCCCGCGGCACGCACACCCCCGCCGCCTCCCGCCGCACGGTCCTCGCCCTGTTCGCCGCGCTCACCGCCACGCCCCTCCTCACCTCGCCCGGCGCGTCCGCCGCACCGCGGGCGGCCGTCGGGCTCGACGACCCGGCGAAGAAGGAGATCGCCATGAAGCTGGTGTCGAGCGCGGAGAACTCCTCGCTCGACTGGAAGGCCCAGTACAAGTACATCGAGGACATCGGCGACGGGCGCGGCTACACGGCCGGCATCATCGGCTTCTGCTCCGGCACCGGCGACATGCTCGACCTCGTCGAGCTGTACGCCGCCCGCAAGCCGGGCAACGTCCTCGCCAAGTACCTCCCCGCCCTGCGCGCCGTCGACGGCACCGACTCGCACGCCGGACTCGACCCGAACTACCCCGCCGACTGGCGGCGCGCCGCCCAGGACACCGTCTTCCAGCAGGCGCAGAACGACGAACGCGACCGCGTCTACTTCAACCCGGCGGTCAGCCAGGCCAAGTCCGACGGGCTGCGCGTCCTCGGCCAGTTCGCCTACTACGACGCGATCGTCATGCACGGCGGCGGCAGCGACCCCACCAGCTTCGGCAGCATCCGCCGACGCGCCCTCGCCCGCGCGAAGACCCCCGCCCAGGGCGGCAACGAGACGACGTACCTCAACGCCTTCCTCGACGCGCGGGTGTGGGCGATGAAGCAGGAGGAGGCCCACAGCGACACCAGCCGCGTCGACACCGCCCAGCGCGTCTTCCTGCGCAACGGCAACCTCGACCTCCAGCCGCCCCTGGACTGGGCGGTCTACGGGGACCGCTTCCACATCGGCTGACCCGGCCGCGGGCCGCGCCGACGGCCGCCCGCCCGCGCCGCGCCCACGGGCGCCCCGCTCCCGAGGGGCGCCCGTGGCGTACGGGAGGGGATACGGGGTAGGCGCGCCGCCATGAACGGGGTTATGAAGGCGGTCCGCATGGAACCTGTCCCGCTCGACGAGGGCTCCCACGGACCCGACACGGTCCGGGTCGAGACGGCGCTGGCCCTCGACGGCGCGGACGGCAGCATCGCCGGGGCCCGGCACCTCACCGGGGACTTCCTCACCCGCGTGCGGCGGGAGCACGGGGTGCCGGTCTCGGCCCGGACCGTGGACCTGTCCCGGCTCGTGGTGAGCGAACTCGTCACCAACGCGCTGCGGCACGCGCCGGGGCCCGTCCTGCTGCACCTGCGTCTCGTCGGCGACGCCGTCGAGATCACCGTCTGGGACAGCGAACCCGCCCCGCCCGCACCCCGCGGCGCGGACCCGACCCGGGTGGGCCAGCACGGGCTGGAGATCGTGATGGCCGTCGCCGACGGCTTCGACGTCGTCCCGGAGCCGCTGGGCAAGCGCATCGTCGCCCGCCTCGGCCTGTTCGACGACATGTAGGAGGGCGGCTGGAGCCCAGGAGGCCCGGGGGCGCGAACAGGAGTGCCGGGGGCGGGCCGGTCGCGGCTCAGGGCCGGACGGCCGCCGCGTCCGCGTCGACCGTCCCGAACGTCGCCGGGCCCAGGGTGAGCACCCCGTCGGAGAGCGGCGTGCACCGCACCCCGCCCCGGTCCCGCAGCGCGCGCCGGGCGCCCGGTCCGACGGTGACGTCCATCCAGGCGCACGGCCGCGCCGGACGGTTCACCGCGAGGACCACCGGCCCCTGCCCGGTGTCGAGGACGACCGTCGACCCGACGTACGCGTCGATGTCGACGCCCCGCAGCAGGACGTTGCGGCGGGTGTGCCGCAGATCGGCGTCCGGTGCGATCTCGCGGGGCAGGTTCTCCTCGGACATCAGCGTCACCGACGCGTCCCGGTGCGCGGGCCGGCCGAAGTAGCGGTCACCCACGATGCCGAGGCCCCGGCGCAAGCGCACCGCGTCCACCAGGTCGTCGACCGGCCCGTCCGGGAGCCCCGCGGAGGGGCGGCCCGCCAGCCGGTGGACCGGGGACACGAGCAGCTGCACGACCTCCACCTCGATCACGCCGTCCAGCGTAGAACGCCCGCCCGGAAGGGGGCGCCGCGGGCTCGGGCCGAGGCGGCCGCGAGCGGCGCCGCCGCCCGTGATTGACTGCCCCGGTGCTGCACGAGTCCGTCTTCCGGACCCTGGACCTCCCGGCCCCCGACCGGTTCGAGGCGTGGGTCGAGCGCATGGGACACACCCACGCGCCGATGCGCCTCGACAGCGCGCACACGGCCGACTACCACGGCTACCAGCGGGTCATCGCCCTCGGCGACGTGACCGTCTGGCCCGCCACCTTCGACCAGCTCACCTTCCACCGGACCGCGAAACTCGTCCGCCGCTCCGACCCCGAGAGCTACCACCTCTCCCTGCTGCTGCGCGGAGAGGGCGTGGCCCGCTGGGGACGGCGGCAGGCGGTCTACCGCGTCAACGAGTTCCACACCAACAGCTCCTCCCGCGCCTACGACATCTCCACCGGCCCCGACCCGGTCAGCATGGTCGGCCTGGAGATCCCCCGCGCCCAGGTACCGCTGCCCGGCGACCGCGCCGACCAGGTGATGGGCCGCCGCATCACCGCCCGGCGCGGCACCGGAGCGCTGCTGGCACAGTTCCTGCACCAGATAGCCGCCGACACCTCCGCCTACCGGCCCGCCGACGGGCCGCGCCTGGCCACCGTCGCCGCCGACCTGGTCGCCGCCGTCTTCGCGCACGCCCTCGACGCGGAGTCCGCGCTGCCGCCCGAGACCCGCGGCCGCACGCTCACCCTGCGCGCCCAGGCGTTCGTCCGCCGCCGCCTCGGCGACCCCGACCTGACGCCCGCCGCGGTCGCCGAGGCGCACCACATCTCCCGCAGCCACCTGTACCGCCTCTTCCAGGCGGAGGGACTGACCGTGGCCTCCTACATCCGCGACCAGCGGCTCGCCCACGCCCGCCGCGACCTCCTCGACCCGGCCCAGCGCGCCACGCCCGTGCACGTCGTCGCCGCGCGCTGGGGCTTCCCGCGCGCCGCCGAGTTCAGCCGCGCGTTCCGTACCGCCTACGGCGTCCCGCCCGGCGAACTGCGCAACCGGACCCACGAGGGGACGGGCGCGGACACCGACGGTTCTCACGGTGGCTCCGGCACCTCGCGCGCGTCCGCCGGGGGAGACACGACGCCAACCGGTCCGGGACGCCCCGCCAACGACACCCCGCGCTCCTCCGACGCATCCTGTTGATCCACGGCGCGCCACCCGCGCCGGAGGAGCGCGGGGTGCCGTGCCAGGACCGCGGGGAAGTCCTGGCACGGCCTCCGCACCGCACCGCCCCCCGCTCCGGGCCGAGTGGTGACCCCCCGGACTGCGGCGTACCGTCGATCGGGTGAACTCCAGGGTGCACACGGCGGTGCCTGCCCCCGCCCCCGACTCCCCGACGGTCCGCCGCCGGGCGGGACACCGGTCATGAGCGGCCTCCCGCAGCAGGCCTCCGCGACCGAGACCTCCGCGTCGCCGACCGGCGGACGGAGCAAGGCGATCGCCCTGCTGGTCATCGCGTCGTGCCAGTTGATGGTGGTCCTCGACATCACCATCGTGAACATCGCGCTCCCCGACATCCAGCGCTCGCTCGACTTCTCCACCACCAGCCTGTCGTGGGTCGTCAACGCCTACACGCTCACCTTCGGCGGACTGCTGCTGCTCGGCGGCCGGTTCGGCGACATCCTCGGCCGACGGCGGGTGTTCGTCTTCGGCGTGCTGCTGTTCGTACTGGCCTCCCTGCTCGGCGGCCTCGCCCAGGACTCGGCCCAACTCCTCGCCGCCCGCGCCGTCCAGGGCGTCGGCGGCGCCATCGCCTCCCCGACCGCCCTCGCCCTGATCAGCACCACCTTCCGCGAAGGACCCGAACGCAACCGGGCGTTCGGGGTGTTCGCGGCCGTCTCGGCGGGCGGCGGCGCCATCGGTCTGCTTGCCGGGGGCGTCCTCGTCGAATGGCTCGACTGGCGCTGGGTGTTCTTCGTCAACGTGCCCATCGGCCTGCTCATCGCGGTCGCCGCGCCCCGCTGGATCAGGGAGTCGGAGCGCCGCCCCGGACACTTCGACCTCGCGGGCGCCGCCACCTCCACCGTCGGCATGGTGCTGCTGGTGTACGGCTTCATCCGGGCCGCGCAGGAGGGCTGGCGGGACACGCTGACCCTGCTGTCGTTCGTCGGCGCCGTCCTGCTGCTCGTCCTGTTCGTGCTGGTGGAGCGGCGCTCCCGGCAGCCGATCACCCCGCTGCACATGTTCGCCGACCGCAACCGCGCGGGCACCTACGGCATCATGCTCTGCCTGTCGGCCGCGATCTTCGGCATGTTCTTCTTCCTGACCCTGTTCGTGCAGGACGTCCTCGACTTCAGCCCCCTCATGGCGGGCGTCGCCTTCCTCCCGGTGAGCGCGGTCATCGCCGTCGGCGCGGGCCTCACCTCCCGTTTCCTGCCGGTCTACGGCCCCAAACCGTTCATGGTGACGGGCGCGGTGCTCGCCGCGGCCGGGCTGGGCTGGCTCACCCTCACCGACGTGCACTCCACCTACGCGGGCAGCGTCCTCGGCCCGATGCTGGTGTTCAGCCTCGGCATGGGCATGGAGTTCGTGTCGCTGACGCTGATGGCCCTGTCCAACGTCACCCCCGACGAGACCGGCGCGGCCTCCGGACTCCTCAACGCCATGCAGCAGGTGGGCGGTTCCCTCGGACTGTCCATCCTGGTCACCATGTTCGGCACCGCCAGCAACAACGAGGCCGACACCCAGGTGCCCGCCTTCCTCTCCCAGGCGACCCCGGCCGAACGCCTCGCCTTCCAGAAGACCGGCCAACTCCCGCCGCCCTGGGGCGACGAGGTCCTCACGTCGGGTGTCTCCGCGGCCTTCGTGATGGCGGCCGTCTTCGCCCTCCTCGCCGCGCTCATCGCCCTCCTCGTGATCCAGGTCCGCCCCTCCGACCTGGAACGCCTCAAGGGCGGCAGCGGGCCACCCGGCGCCCTGTGAGCGCGGCCGGACCCGGACGGATGCGCGGGCCGACGGGCTAAGGTCGCCGCATGGTTGAGCGAGACACGGGGATCATGGGGATGCTGCACCCCGGCGCGATGGGCGCGGCCGTCGCCGCGCAGGCCGTCGCGGCGGGCACGACCGTACGGTGGCTGCCCGCGGGCCGGTCGGCGGCCACCCGGCGCCGCGCCGAGGCGATCGGCCTGCTCCCGGCGGCCGACCTGCGTGAACTGGCCGACGGGTGCGGGACGTTGGTGAGCGTGTGCCCGCCCGCCGCCGCCCTGGACGTCGCCGAGGAGGTGGCCGCGGCCGGATTCGGCGGACTCTACGTCGACGCCAACGCCATCAGCCCGCAGCGCACGGCGGAGATCGCCGAGGTCCTCGCGCCCGGCGGCGCCACGGTGGTCGACGGCGGCATCACCGGACCCCCGCCCCGTACGGCCGGTACGACCCGCCTGTACCTCTCCGGCGACGCGTCCGCCGTCGGCCGGGTCAGCGCCCTGTTCGCGGGCACCGTGCTGGAGACCGTCGCCCTCGACGGCCCGGTGGGGCGGGCCTCGGCCCTCAAACTCGCCTACGCCGCCTACAACAAGATCTCGCACGCCCTCGCCGCCCAGGCCTGCGCCCTCGCCGCCGGCCACGGCGTCCTCGACGACCTCCTCGCCCTCACGGCGCACACCATGCCGGAGACCCCCTTCGGCTCGCCCGCCCGGCTCACCTCGGCCGGGGCGAAGGCGTGGCGCTGGGAGGGGGAGATGCGGGAGATCGCCCGCACCTGGCAACTGGCGGGCCTGCCCACCGACTTCGCCGACGCGGCGGCCGGGACGTTCGCCCGCTGGACGGAGCACAAGGACGACCCCGAGGTGTCCGCGGCCCGCCTCATCGAGGACCTGCGCACGGAGTGAACGACGCGGCCCGTCACGTCCCGGCGGAGGGACCTGACGGGCCGCGCGGTGTCAGCGGTCCAGCGTCTCGAGGACCTTGCCGAGGTCGACGAACTTGAAGTTCGTCGCGGTGCGGCCGTCCGTCCGGCCGGTGTCGTCGTGACCGTCCTGGACGACGAGCAGACCGTGCGGGTACCGGCGCCCCAGCGGGGCGTTCAGGGCCGCCGCGCCGTCGCACTCCTCCGAGCCGTCCGGGCCCTTCGCGGTCGCCGCGACCCGGAAACCGCCCTCGTACCGGTTGCCGCGGCCCGGCGCGCGGTCGTAGGCGGCGAACGTGTCGTCGCCCTGGCTGGAAGCGAGCAGATAGCCCGCGCCACGCTCACGGGTCACCAGGGTCAGGCCCTCGACGTCGGCGGTCAGCCGGGTCCCGCCGTAGCCCGGATCGGCCCCGGCCACGCACTCGTCGCTCGGCTCGTCGTAGGTGCCGGGCACGCCGTACTCGCGCACCTTGTCCACCAGCCGGGGCGTCCCCTTCAGTGTCGCCGGGACGCGCCAGATGCCGACGTCCTCCTGACCGGCGTACAGCGTGCCGGTCGCCGGGTCCACCACCATGCCCTCGACCTGCGGGAGTTCACCCGGCTCGTTGCACGGCGTCCACGACGAGCCGTTGGGCAGGCGGAAGGACGACGGCAGCGTCAGGGTGCGGACCGTGCGGTAGCCGACCGTGCCGCGGGCCGTCGGCGTCAGCTCCAGCAGCGCGACCGCGGTCCGCTCCCGCCGACTGACCAGCGCGTACGACCGTCCGCTGCGCCGGTCGGTCCAGGTGGCGAGGCCGTACGCGGTGCGCTGCTCGTTGATCTCGGCCTGGTCGGCGGAGAACACCGGGGCGACGCGCGGGTCGGTGACGTCCCTGAGCGGACGGCCGGGGGAGCGCGGGTCGACGCGGTAGAAGCGCAGCCGGTCGTTGCCCCGGTCGGTCGTGACCGCGAGATCGGCCCGCCCGGTGGACAGCTTCAGCCCGTGCACCAGGTCGACGTTGTTGAACCGGCCCGGGGCGTCGCCGGCGCCCGGCCCTGCGGGTGCCGCGACCGACTGCACCAGCCGGGCGGCGAGGTCGTAGACCCGCAGGCCGCCCTCCTTGGCGGTGGCGATCACGAGACTGGCGTCCGGGTCGGCGGCGTTGCGCCAGATCGCCGGGTCGTCGGCGTCGGCGTTGCCGCCCGCCTCGTCGTCGTACAGCGGGGCCGTCTCGACGCGGGGGTGGACGGCCGGGAGGGCGCCGGAGTCCTGGGCGGTGGCGGGCAGCGCGGCGGTCAGGGCGAGCGACGCCGTGAGCGCGGACACGGCGAGCGCTCTCGGGAGGGTACGGGCCACGTCGGCTTCCTTCGGTTGCGGGCATGACAAAGCACGGTGATCTTGGTGCCCGCGGCGAACGCGGAGGGGGCGTCCGTGTGACCGGCGGGCGCCATCGAGTGGAACACTGCGGCGGCGCCCGCCGACAGTCCGCACCAAGCCGTTCGGCGAGACCCGGAAACCCGCTCCGACCAGCCCGAAGGTCCAGTCCAGACGGCTCGTCGGTCCGGACCGGAACCGCGCGAGGAGAGGCGCGGGCGGGCTACACCGACGAGTGCGCCAGCAGGTAGTCGACGGCCAGGGAGACGTCCGTGACGGAGTGGTGGGGGACCGTCAGCCCCTCCGGCCAGGCGCGGCCCTCCACCCAGATCGTCCGCAGCCCCGCCCGGTGACCGCCCTGGATGTCGGTCTCCGGGTTGTCGCCGGTCATCCAGTCCCCGCCGCTGAGCTGGGTGCCGCAGCGCGCCGCCGCCAGCTCGAACAGCCGGGGGTCGGGCTTGCGGACGTCGATGTCGCCCGAGGCGGCGATCCCGTCGACCAGGTCGGCCAGCCCCGTGGCCCGCACCTTGGCGCGCTGGATGTCGGAGGCGCCGTTCGTGGCGACGCCGACGCTCCATCCGCACTCCCGCAGCCGTCCGAGACTGCTCAGCACCGCCGGACGGCAGGTCACGGCGGCGGCCATCCGGTCGACGTAGACCCGCCACAGGTGCTCCGCCGACTCCCCGAGCCCGAACGCCGCCCGCAGCCGCACGAAGTCGGCCCGGTCGGCCCGGTCGGCCAGCTCCCGCAGCAGCCACTGTTCGATCTCCGGGCCGTACCCGTGGTCGTGGCACAGCGCGGCCACCGCGTCGGCGAGACCGGACGCCCGGTCGACGAGCGTGCCGTCCAGATCGAAGAGGGCGAGGCGCATGCCGGTGACCCTACCCGCGCGTTGAGCTGCCCGAACGCCCCCGACGGCCGTCCCGCCGCCCCGCGCCGGGCGGAACACCGCGCTCCGCCCGTACGGCCGGACGTGTTTGCGGCCGGGGTCACCGGCAACGCGCAGCCCATGACTGAATCGAACGCCGGGTTCACCACCGGCACGGACAAGGACCTCCAGGCCGAGGCGGACGCCGTCCGCGCCCGGCACACCACCGACCGAGCGACCGCGCCCGCCTCACGGGCCGTCAGGACCGCGGCGGGCAAGGTCGACGAGGCCGCCTCGGCGGCGAAGGCGGGCGTCGAGCGCTCCGCGGACGCCACGTCCGCGGCGGCGCACGGCGCGGCCCGGCGCGTCGAGGCGGGCCGCCGCGCGGTCGTCGCCACGAGCGGCCGGGTCGCGGCCTCCGCCCGGACCGCCTGGACCGCCGTCGCCGCACGCAAGCTGGTCGCCGCCGGGGTCGGCGTGGGCGTCACCGCCCTCACCGCCGCCTCCTACGCGGTCGGGCGGCGTTCCGGCCGCCGCTCCCTCGGACCGATCACCCGCCTCACCGGCGGCCGGATCTGACGCTCCGGGCGCGACGGGCGACCGGCCTCCCACGAGGCCAGGCCCGTCGCGCGCGAGCGCCCGCCCCCGCCGGGCCCGGTCCCGTCGGCGCATGGGCCCTCCCGCCCGGATGAACCGTCCCTCCCGGGGCACACGCCCAACTGATCTTCGTTCAGGCCCACTTGGGAGGAACCGCCGCCGTGACCGTGCCCGCCCGCCCGCCGCGCTCCCTGTACACCCCGCGCCCCGCACGCCTCGTACGCCCCGCGGGACGCTCACGCCGTCGCCGCTTCGATCTGCGGACGACGGCCTTCTTCTTCCTCCTGCTCGCCCTGCTGCTCGCGCTCACGATGGTGACCCTGCGGACCGCGCTCGCCGCCGCGCAGCACCGCCCCGCCTGGGCGGCGGTCCTGCTCTTGCTCGCCGCCGCGGGCGGCGTCGCCGGGTACCGGGGCCGCCGCCGCCCGGCGCGCTCCCTGCTGCGGCGGGCGGCCGAGACCCTGGAGGACGCCGCCGCGACCGCCGCCGACGCCTTCGGCGACCCGTCGTCGTACGAGGCGCGGGCGACGACCGCGCCCACCCCGGCCTACGCCACCGCGGCCACGGGCGCCACGGAGGCCCTGGACCCGACGGAGATCACGGAACCCACGGGCGGCGACACGACGGTGCTCCCTCGGGGGAGGACGGCCTCACCGGTGCCGGGGACCCGAAGGAACGGGAGCTGACGGCCGAGCGGCCGGAGCAGCAGGTCGAGCGGTTCGCGCCGGGCTTCCGCGCCCTGGTCCACCGGCCACCGCGCGCTGGCGCCGCCCACGCCGCCGCCCACCCCAGATGCGCCGTCCCCCAAGGCGCCGCCCGCAGGCGCGCCGCGCCTCAGCCCGCCCCCACCGCCCCCGTACCCCCGCCCGGTTCCGGGACGGGCCGTCGCCGGAGCACCATCAGGGCCGTGTCGTCGCCCGGTGACCCGGCCGTGTACCGGCGCAGGTCGCGGTAGAGAGCCGTCGGCATGTCCGCCGCGCGGACGTCGGCCCAGGACGCGGTGCGCTCGGCCAGCGGGTAGAACGCGCCGGAGGGATCGCGGGCCTCGGTGACGCCGTCGGTGCACAGCAGCAGGGTGCTGCCCTGCGGGAAGGCGAACCACTCGACGGTGCGCGGGCCGGGGGAGAGCCCGTCCAGGCCGAGCGGCACGTACGGCTCGCCCAGCGGCACCGGGGCGGCCTTGTCGCCGTGCAGGATCAGCGGCGCGACATGACCGCAGTTGATCGCCTGGACCTCCTCCTCGGCGCCGACGCCCAGCACCAGCGCCGTCACGAACCGCTCGCTCTCCCCGGCCTGCGCGGCGAAGGAGTTGTGCCGCAGCACCGCCTCCTCCAGCGCGTCCACCACCGCCGTCAGCGTCGGCTCCGCCACCGCCGCCTCCCGGAACGCGCTCAGCACCGCGAACGCCGCACTGATCGCGGGCAGCCCCTTGCCCTGCACGTCGGCGATGAAGACCCGGCTGCCGTACGGCGACTCCACCACCTCGTACACATCGCCCCCGACCCGGCTGTCCTCCTCCACCGGCTGGTAGAGGCCGTGCACGATCAGCTCGTCCGTCATCAGCGGGAACGGCCGCAGCAACTGCCGCTGAAGGGCCGCCGCCGCCGACCTCAGGCGGGCGATCTCGCTCTCGCTGCGCACCCGCTGGGCCGCCCGCACCACGCTCAGCCCGTTGATGACGACCGCGAACACGACGGTCGCCACGCCCGCCGCGACGGTGTCCTCCGCCGCGTCGAACAGCGCCCCGACGATCGTGACCGTCACCCAGACGGAGGCCACCGCCGTCTGCCGCACGCTCCCGCGCCCCGCGACCAGCGCGGGCAGCACCACCAGGAACGGCGCGAGGCGGGTCTCGCGGCCCAGGTAGAGCCCGATCCCCGCCAGCACCAGCGTGAACAGGACCAGCCAGAACAGCAGGACCGCCCAGCTCAGCGGCGGCGCCCCGCGCTCCTCCGCCCCCGCCGCGGACGCCTCGCCCAGCTCACTCGACGTACGCACCGGCTCTCCCGCTCCCTAGACGTCGCCTCCGCGGCACCCCGCCGATCCCGGGGGACCGGCCGACTCCGCAGGACCTCGCGACGCCCCGCGCCGCAACGCCCTCCCTCTCAATATCCGCCTCCGCCGCCCGGACCGCCGACCGTGGCCGCCGGACGGACCCCCGGCCGTCCCGCCCGGCGGTCCCCCGGCCGCGCGCGGCGCCCGGCCACGGCAAGGTGAGGGGATGACCGTGCTCGCCGTCCTCTTCGCCGTCCTCGGCGCCGCCAGCAACGCCGTGGGCACGGCCTTCCAGCGCAAGGCCGCCTCCACCGTCCCGCACGGCGGCGGCCTCGGCCTGCTGCGCGCCCTCGTGCGACGGCCCGCCTGGACGATCGGCATCGCCGGAGTGGTGGGCGCCGCCGTCTTCCAGGCCCTCGCCCTGATCAACGGGCCGCTCGCCCTGGTCCAGCCCCTGTTCATCCTGGAACTGCCGTTCGCGCTGCTCATCGCCGTGCCCCTGATGCACCGGCCGCTCTCCGCGCAGGCCTGGTGGGCGGTCGGCGCGATCCTCGCCGGACTGGCGCTGGTCCTCCTCGCCACCGCGCCCTCCGGCGTCCACCAGCAGGCCCCCATGACCCGCTGGACCCCCGTGCTCCTGCTGTGCCTGGGGACCATGGCGGCGGCCGTCCTCCTGGCCCGCCCCGGCCGATCCCCGCTCTTCCGGGCCGCCGCGCTCGGCGCCGCCGCCGCCGTCGGCAACGCCCTCACCGCCGCCCTCATGAAGTCCGCCACCGGCCGCCTCGCCGACGACGGCCTGCCCGCCTTCCTCACCACCTGGCAGACGTACGGCTTCGCCGTGACCGGTGTCTGCGCCCTCCTGCTGCTGGAGAACGCCCTCCAGGCGGGCCCGCTGGTCGCCTCCCAGCCCGCCCTCACCGTCGGTGACGCCACCGTGAGCCTCCTCATCGGCGTCACCCTCTTCGACGAGCACATCCGCACCGGCTGGTGGCTGGTCCCCGAGGCGGCCGGGGTGCTGGTCCTGCTCTGGGGCGTCCTGCGGCTCACCCGGGTGGTGCCCGCCCTGGGCGACGTCGTCCACTGACCACCCGCGCGGGACAGGCGTACGAAGATCCGGAAAGGGCCCCCGGACGACTACCCGCCCCGTCGGGGCGGTAGATGTGTACGGGTGACGTACCGGCCGCCGGGGCCGGTGAGGGGAGCGGCGGGTGAGCGAGCAGCCGGGCAGGGCGTGGACGGCGATGACTCCGGGGGACTTCGACCGGGACGAGCCGCTGCGCCTCGACGTGCGCACCGGGCCCGCGCCCGTACCGGCCGAGCCCGACGCGTGCGGCACGGCCGCCCTGTTCGGCGACACGGCACCCCCGCCCGCCGCACGCCCGCCCGCCCCGCCCCGGCGACGGCGCGGCCCCGCCGCCCCCGGACAGGAACCGCTGTTCTGAACGCCTCCCCGTCCCGCCCGGCACGGGCGCCGCGCCCCGGTCACTCCGGCGGGCGGTGCAGCAGGAGGATCGCCACGTCGTCGGTGCGCTGCCCGCCCCGCCCCGACGCCGCCAGCAGGATGTCGATGAGCGCGTCCGGGTCCCGGCCGTCGCCGGGGCCGAGATCGGCGGCGAGCCGCCCGATCGCCTCGTCGATGTCGGTCCCCGGAGCCTCCACCAGCCCGTCCGTGTAGAACGCGAGGGTCATTCCCGGCGACAGCGGGATCTCCGTCACCGGGAACTCGGCGTCCGGGTCGATGCCCAGCAGCGGGCCCGGTTGCACGTCGAGCGGGGCGGTCGGGCGGCCGGGCAGCCGCAGCAGGGGCGGCGGATGGCCCGCGCTGGCCAGCGACACCCGCATCCGGTCGAAGTCGAGGTGGGCGTACAGGCAACTCGTGAACAGGTCCGGTTCGAGGTCGGTGAGGAGCCGGTTGGTGCCGGACAGGACCCGGTCCGGCGGGGTGCCGAGCTTGGCGTGCGCGTGGACGCCCGTACGGACCTGGCCCATCAGCGCGGCGGCGGCCACGTTGTGGCCCTGGACGTCGCCGATGACGGCCGCCGCCGTCCCGTCGCCGAGCCGGATCACGTCGTAGAAGTCCCCGCCGATGTCCATGCCCCGGTTCGCCGGGAGGTAGCGGGACGCCACCCGCAGCCCGGCCACGTCCGGCAGGGTGCGCGGCATCAGCGCCTGCTGGAGGCCGTGCGCGAGGTCGTGCTTCATGTCGTAGAGGCGGGCGCGGTCCAGGGCCTGCGCGACGAGCCCGGCGAGCGAGGTGAGGACGGCGCGGTCCTCGGCGGAGAACTCGTGCGGGCGGTCGTAGGACAGGACGCAGACGCCCACCTTGCGGCCGGAGACCGTCAGCGGCAGGAAGGCCCAGGCCTGCTTTCCGCTGATGGGCGCGGCCTTCGGGTACAGCTCCCGCATCTCGTCCGGGCTCGCGAAGAACGACGGGGTGCCGCTCTCCAGCGTGCGGCCCGCCGGGGTCAGCCGGGTGTCCACCGGCAGCCCGTCGAGCCGGTCGACGGTCTCGCGCGGGTAGCCGCGCGACCCGGTGATCCGCAGCCGCCCCGCCTCCACGGCGGACAGCACGAGCCCGTCGGCCCCGAAGGCGGGCATGATCTGGTCCGCGACCAGGTCGATCACGTCCCGCACGCCCACCACCTCGCCGAGCGCGGCGGCGAGATGGGTGAGCTGGTAGAGCCGTCCGGCCCGCGCGGGACCGTAGGCGCCGCCCGCCGGGGCCCGCGTGGTGACGGCGAAGGGCGGCCGGGTCCCGCTCGGCGTGACGCGGACGCTGATGCCGCTGGCGTCCGGGTACAGGTCGAAGTCCAGCCAGCGGTCGGGCGGGCGGCGCGCCGTGAACGAGGCCGCCGCCCGGCTGATCACCGCCGCCCGGTAGTGGTCCTCCACCGAGGGGTCGTCGAGCCAGGGCAGCGACTGCCACGGCAGGGTGCCCAGCAGCTGACCGGCGCCGCGCCCCAGCAGCGCGCACGCGCCGGAGCTGACGTAGGTGAACCGGCCCTCCAGGTCCAGCGCGCAACTGCCGCCCGGCAGCCGCTCCGCGAAGTCCGCCGCGGCCGCCACCGGGCCGGTCGCCCCGTCCGTGGCCTCCGGCGGCAGCGCCCGCGGCGGCCGGTCGCGGGCGCAGCGCCCGCGCAGCCCGCCGCCCTCCTCGATCAGCCGGGCCAGCCGCCGGCAGCCCGCCTCGATGCCGCCGCGCTCCCGCGCGCTCATCCGGGCCGGTCGCGTCGCGGGCCACATCAGCAGCAGCACCCCCCAGCGCCGCACCCCCGTGACGGGCGCCGCGACCAGCGCCAGCGGATACGGCAGCGCCGCCGCGGTCCGCGGATAGACGCGGGCCATGTCCTCCTGGCTGCCGACCCAGACGGTGCGCTCCTCGCGGACGGCGTCGGCCACCGGCGCCGGGGCGCCCATCGGCACCCGCGCCCAGGGCGCCGCCAGCGCGGCGGACGCCCCGCTCAGCACGTCGAGGCGGAGCACCCGCTCGTCCGGGGAGAGCAGGTAGAGGGCGCCGACGGACGCGCCGCTGCGGCGCACCGTCTCGGCGAACGCCGCGTCCAGGCCGTCCGCGTCGGAGGCCGGACCACCCGGATCGGTCACGAGGCACCTCCCGCCTCACCTGCCGCTCCCTAGGACGCTACGCCGGTAGGGGCGCCTCGGCACCTCCCGTGCGCTCCCCGGTCACGCGGCCGGAAAGCCGTACGACGGCCCAGGGGGGAGGCTCCCGGGGCCGTCGTACAGGTCGGTGCCGGCGGGGCGCGCCGGATCAGCGGGGTCCGCTCAGGGGTAGCTGACCAGGTTGGCGACGTTGGTGGCCGAGTTGGACGGGCCGCCGCGGTCGTTGATGACGTGCCGGATGGTGCCGGTGCCGCCCAGTGAGACCGTCACCATGCTCTGGAAGCGGACCCCGGCGTTGTTCGGGGCCTCGATGGCGTGCTCGGCGGTGACGGACGGGTTGACGTTGAAGTAGCAGTAGCTGCCGAACCCGTACACCTGGTGGCTGGTCACGGAGTTCGCGACCTTGTACGCGGCGTAGCCCTGGGTGGAGCCGTTCATCCAGGCGGCCTGGTTGGGCGGGTCGTAGGGCATCTCGTTCTGGTAGAAGTACGTCCGGCCGCCGTTGCCGTTCCAGACGGTCTGGTGCTTCTGGTAGTGCTCGACGAAGAGGCCGTACATCGTCACGTCGTCGCCGTTGACGATCAGTCCGGTGTCGCCGGTGTTGGTGTTCCAGCCGACGCCGCTGCCGTGGTCGGCGCGCCAGATCCACATGTGGTCGCCGATGACGTGGTCGCTGTTGACGACGAGGCTCGTGGTGGCCTTGCCGACGGCCGCGCCGCCGACGCGGAAGTACACGTCGTGCAGGGAGGTCGGGTTGGCGGCGTGCGAGGCGGAGGAACCGGCCGGGCCGACCTCCATGAGGGTCGGCGAGTTGGTGGTGCCCGCGTCGAACAGGATTCCGGCGACCTTCACGCCGTCGACGTCGGCGACGGTCATCGCGGTCACCCCGTTGTCCGGGACGAACGTGGCGAGGCCGAGGCCCAGGACGACCGTGTCGGGCCGGGTGACGCGCAGGGTCTGGTTGATGTGGTGGACGCCGGGCGTGACCAGCAGGTTCTTGCCCTCGGCGAGGGCGGCGTTGATCTGCGCGGCGGTGGTGCCCTGCCGGACGACGAAGAAGGTGTCGATGCCCAGCGAGGTGCCCGCCGGGTTCCCGCCCGCCCAGGTGGTCGCGACCGAGTTGGTCCGCACCGACGGCACGAACACCCGGTAGGCGCCCGCCCCGTCGACGTACAGGAACGGCTTCTCGCGGACCACGGGGCTCTGCGCGACCGTGGTGTACGGCGGGTTCGGGAAACTGGTGTTCGGGACGCCCTGGCTGCCGACGAAGACCATGTTCCAGTTGGAGCCGGTCCAGCTGCCGAGCTGGGAGTTGCGGGTCAGCCACTGCTGCTGGCTGCCCGAGCGGACCTGCCCGTCGACCTTGGTGTCGGCGAGGTAGCCGCCGCTGGACCAGCCGTTGTCGTCGAGGGCGAGGTTGCCGCGCAGGTGCATCCGGCGGTAGGAGGCGGCCTGGGAGACAGCCCAGCGGTCGGTGCCCCCGGCCGGGGTGACGGAGAGGTTCTCGGCGCCGCGCCAGAAGTTCTGGGTGGCGTTGCCCTGGAACCAGTCGGCCTCGGCGTGCACGGCGCCGTTGATCGTCACGGCGTCGGGGGAGAGGCCGAGCCCGAGGACCTGGGTGTAGAAGCCGACGTTGACGTCGTTGCTGTAGGTGCCCGGCTTGAACAGCACCGCGTAGCGCTGCGAGCCGAACTGGTTGGTCTCCTGCTGCTGGAAGATCTGGTTCAGCCGGGACTGGATGGTCGAGGAGGGCATCGACGGGTCGAAGACGACCACGTTCGGGCCGAGGTCGACGTCACCGGGCGCGGAGGTCACGGGGGCCACCTGGAAGCGTTGGGCGGCGCTGCCGTTGCAGGTGTACTGCACGAGCTGGACGCTGTCCGCCGTCGAGGCGCTCGGCACGTCCAGGCACTTGCCGCTGTTGCGGTTGACGAAGTGGTAGGCGCCGCCGCCCTCGTCCACGGGCAGCCACTGCTGGTTGGCGCCGCCGCCGTACGCCCACAGGTGCACGGCGGCGTTGTCGGCGGTGGACACGTTCGACACGTCCACCGTCTGGTTGGCGTCGTTGCGGTTGTTGATCCGCACATAGCCGCCCGAGGTGGCCGTGAGGCTCCACTGCTGGGCGGTGGAGCTGTTGCACGCGTACTGCTGGACCGCGGTGCCGTTGGCGGTCCCGGCGGCCCGCGCGTCCAGGCACTTGCCGCTGCCCGCGTTGACCACGGTGGCCCATCCGGTGGGCAGCGCGGCGGCGGCCTGCGCGGCCCGCCCGGCCTGGGCCGCCGGGGCGGCCGGAGCCTGCGGGGCGGGGGCGGCGCCCAGCAGCGAGACGGTCGCCGCTCCGACCGAGAGGGCCGCGGCCCAGGGCCGCGGGGAGCCGCCTCGGGGCGGTCGATGGGCGCGGGAGAAGACGTGCACGGAGCCTCCTGTGCGGGAGTGGGGGAACGCATCGTCCTGTGCATGTCAGTGCACGGAGTTCGGCGGGCTGATCGGGAACCTAAAGGTATGGACCACTTCCGTCAAGGGGTGAAGTAAGAGGTGAGTTAAGGGAGTCGGGGGCTCCGCGGGGCTGACAGGGGGGCGGCGCGGGGGCTGACCTCGCCCGCCCCCCCGCCGCCGGTTCCCTCCGGCCCGCCGCCGTTCCGCTCCGGCGCGCCGCCGCTCTACTTCAGCGCCGCCAACGCCTCCGTCAGCCGGTCCACGTCCTCGAACGACGTGTACGGCGCCACCCCGAGCCGCACCCCGCCCGCGTCCCCGAGCCCGAGGTGCCGGGACGCCTCCAGCGCGTAGAACGATCCGGCGGGCGCGGCCACCCCGTGCTCCGCGAGCCGCTCCGACACCTCGACCGGGCTCCGGTCCGCCACCGTGAACAGCAGCGTCGGCGTGCGCCGCGCGGCCCGCGAGTGCACCGTCACGCCGGGCGTCCCGGCGAGAGCACTCTCCAGCCGCTCCCGCAGCACCCGCTCGTGCCGCTCGACCAGCGCGAACGCCGACCGCAGCCGGGCCCGCCGCCCGCCCTCGCCCTCCGGCGCGAACCCGGCGAGGAAGTCCACCGCCGCCGTCACCCCGGCCAGCAGCTCGTACGGCAGCGTGCCCAGCTCGAACCGCTCCGGCACCGTGTCCGCCGACGGCAGCAGCTTGTCGGGACGCAGCGACTCCAGCAGCTCCGCCCGGCCGGTGAGCACCCCCAGGTGCGGGCCGAGGAACTTGTACGGCGAGCAGACCAGCGTGTCGGCGCCCAGCGCGGCCAGGTCCACCGAGGAGTGCGCGGTGTGGTGCACCGCGTCCACGTGCAGCAACGCGCCCGCCCGGTGCGCCAGTTCGCCGACGGCGGGCACGTCGGGGCGGGTGCCGATCAGGTTGGAGGCCGCCGTCAGCGCGACCAGCCGCGTCCGGCCCGACAGCAGCTCCCCGATCCGCTCCGGCGGCAACTCGCCGGTCGCCGGGTCGAAGTCCGCCCACCGCACCGTCGCCCCCACCGCCCCCGCCGCCTGCACCCACGGCCGGATGTTGGCGTCGTGGTCCAGCCGGCTGACGACCACCTCGTCGCCCGGCCCCCACGCCCGGGCCAGGGTGCGCGCCAGGTCGTACGTCAGCTGGGTCGCGCTGCGGCCGAAGACGACCGTCCCCGGCGCGGTGCCCAGCAGGTCGCCCATCGCCCCCCGGGCCGCCGCCACGATCGCGTCCGCGTTGCGCTCGCCCTCCGTGAGCCGCCCCCGGTTGGCGAGCGGCCGGGCAAGCACCTCGGCGACGGCGTCGATCACCGGCCGGGGCGTCTGGGTGCCGCCCGGCGCGTCGAAGCGGGCCTCACCGGACGACAGCGCCGGGACCTGGGCGCGGATCGCGCCGACATCGAGACTCATGCGAACTCCTGCGGGGGAAGGGGCGCGTGGGCCCGCCGTACCGGGGACACGAGCATGATCCCAGCCGGGGCGCCGCCGGTCACGGCTGGTTCCGGCGGACGGTACGCGCGGGGCGGGCGGCGGTGGCCCCGGCAGATCCGGGCGGGCGGGGCGAGGTGCGGCCCGGTGCCGCGGGGGCGGGTCTGCCTCGCAGGGGGCGCTTCGGGAACCGGCAGGTGTGCGGAAGGAGAGCGGGGGCACCCGGAGGGTGGGTGATGTGAAGCGGGGCGGTGCGCCTGGGGAGGTCGGCACCGCCCCGTCCCCGTGTCCGGCCCCCGGCGAGGGGGCCTTCGTTCGCTCGCGTGACCTGGTCCGTGGCGCGCACGGGTGACTTCCGTGACCGCCCGCCCACCGTGATCGTTCTCCCGGCGCCGGACCCCGCCCGCCGCCCCGGGGGCACGGACCGGCACCCCGTACGAGACCGGCCCATCCCGACCGGCCCTCGCACGCCCCGTACGTGACCCGTACACCCCGTACGCCGCCCGTACACCTCCGTACGTCACCCGTACATCCCTCAGGTCAGCGCGCCCCCGCCGGGCGCTCGTTCCGCTCGCCCGCGCGAGGAGAGGAGCCCCAGTTGGGGACCGGCTGGATCTCGGTCGGCCTGGGAGCCGCCGCCGCACTGTGGCCGCTCCCGGGCCACGCCGACGTGTGCGCGGGCGTCGCCGCGGGCGCGGACCTCGCCGCCGCGCGCCTCGTCGTCTGCGCGCCCGACGCGCCGCCCGTGGAGGACCCCGCGCCCTGCCCACCGCCCACCGCCTCCGGGCCCCGCGCGCCGTCCGCGCGTCCCGCGCCCGCCGAGCCGCCCCGGCGGGAGCGGGCCGCGCAGCCACCTCCGCCGGACCCCACGCCGTCGCCCGCCGCGGCGGCGCCGACCCCCCGTACGCCCCCGGCCCGCCCGGCCGTGACGCCCGCCCCGCCTGCCGCCGCGGCGCCCTCCGCGCGACCCGCGCGCCTGCGGGCCGCCGCCGCGGTCCCGGTGCCCGCCGCCTTCCGGTGGGTGCCGCGCTCCCACTACACGGGTGGCCCGAGCCGCCCGCTCCCCACCGGCATGTCCACCATGACGACCACCGTCGTCATCACCACCCCGGCCGTCCTGGCCGCCGCCGCACTGCGCCCCGGAGGCCGCCGCCGCAGACGCGGCTGACGCCACCCCGCCCCCACCTTCCTGCTCCTCTCGCTCTTCCCCCGCTTCCCCTCGCTTCCCTTTTCGTCTCTTGGAGTCCCGCCGTGCCGGAATGGCTGATCTACACCCTGGCCGCCACCCTCGTCTGCGCCTTCGTCGTCGTCGCGACCGTGATGCGGCACCGCCGCGTCGCCGCCGACGAGGACACCTCGCAGACCCCGGACGTGCTGGAGTACATGGTGATGATGGTGGGCGTCGTCTACGCCATCGTCCTCGGTCTCGCGATCGCCGGGGTCTGGGAGGCGCGCGGCGCCGCCGAGGACACCGTCCAGCGGGAGGCCCAGGCGCTCTACGAGATCGACCAGCGCCTCGACGTGTACCCGGCCGCCTTCCGCACCCAGGTCCAGGGACACATCGCGGAGTACGCCCGGCACGCGGTCACCACCGAGTGGACGGCCATGAAGAACGGCGAGGAGCCCGACGCCACCGGCGCCGAGCTGCTGAAGCGCATCCGCACCGACCTCGCCCACCGCACGCCCGCCGACGAACTCCAGGCCCAGGCCTACCAGCCCCTCCTCGACCAGGTCGCCGCCGCCGACGACGCCCGCCACCAGCGCCTGGACAGCGCGGGCACCACCCTGCCCGGCGTCGTCTGGTTCGGCCTGATCGCGGGCGGCGCCGTCACCCTCGGACTGCTCTACGCCCTCCAGATCCGCCGCTCGGTCCGCGAACTCATGCTCGCCACCGCCTTCAGCGCCCTCGTCGTCTTCCTGCTGTTCCTGGTCTGGAGCTTCGACGCCCCCTTCGGCCACTCCGGCACCGACACGGCCCAGCCGCTGTACGACCTTTACACGGCCGCGACCTGACGCGCCCCTGGCCGCGGCCGTCCCCCCGTCCCTCCCCGTCCGCGCGACCGGCCGCCTCCCGTCCCGGCGCTCCCGAGCCGCCCGGTCTCCCGGAAGGGGCCATGAAGTCGCGGTTTGCGAGCAGACGCCAGGAAGAGGCCGCGCGGTCACGGGC
Source organism: Streptomyces sp. NPDC091281 (assembly GCF_044757425.1). NCBI lineage: Bacteria > Bacillati > Actinomycetota > Actinomycetes > Kitasatosporales > Streptomycetaceae > Streptomyces > Streptomyces sp. NPDC091281. Next base: position 211,208 of record NZ_JBIVUY010000012.1, read on the forward strand.
GTACCCGCCCCCCCGCGCGCTGCGGAGATGGCAGTCTTGAGGTGTGCCGTCGCCCGCCTCCCCCCTCGGAAGGGGCACGGCGGCCGCTACGGGCAGGGCGAAAAGGGGATGAGAACGTGCTGGAACTCGTCGAGCGAAACGGGGGCGTCGTCACCGCCTCCCTCCCGGTGGACGTCGACTTCCACACCGGCCCCGCCATCCGCAGCGCGGGGGAGGCGCTGCTCACCGACGACTGCCGGGTCCTGATCCTGGACGCCTCGTCGGTGGAGTGCCTGGACTCCAGCGGCATCACCGTCATCCTCGGCTTCTGGCGGCGGCTGGAGGCCACCGGCGGCACCCTGATCCTCGCCACCCCGGACGAACACGTGCAGGCCAGGCTCGTCATGCTCGGCCTGGACACGGTCCTGTCGGTCACGGACTCCGTCACCGAGGCCCGCGTCATGGCCCACCGCGCCGCCCGCGCGGACACCCCCGGCGCCCGCCTCCACGCCCTCCCGGGCACCGCCGACACGGAGGCCGAGGCCGGCTAGCGCCCGCCCCACCCCGCCCTCCCCGCACCGCCCCGGCCCCGTCACCCGTTCGGCGCGACCGTGCGCCGTCCGGCGGTCATCATGAAGGGGCCGCCGTGCGCCGGGCCGGTCCGGCACCCCGGAGGGAGGGCGCCGATGACGACCCGCCGCCCCCTCAGGAACGCCCTCGTCGCCGTGGCCCTCGCCGTCGCCTCCGTGTCGGCCGCCCCCGCCGCCCCCGCGGCCGACGCGCCCCGGCCGGACGGCGACCCGCGGCCCGGCCGCCGGGGCGCCCCGCACGACGTCGTCACGTGGGCGGCGGGCGCCGAGCGGCTGGGGGAGGGCGTCGCCGGACGGGCATACCGGCTCGTGGTGCGCGTCAGCGTGGGCGGCACGGACCTGCGGGTCCGCCTCACCAACGCCGAGGGCGACCGGCCGGTCACCTTCGACAGCGTGAGGGCCGGAATCCGCGCCGAAGGTGCCGCACTGGTGCCCGGCAGCAACCGGCGTGTCACCTTCGGCGGGGCGGGCACGGTGACACTGCCCGCCGGGGCCACCGTATTCAGCGATCCGCTGCCCGGCCGCGTCCCCGGCGGACGCGACCTGGCCGTCAGCCTGCACAGCCCCGACGCCGCGGGCCCGGTCACCGGCCACGGCACGGCCCTCCAGACCTCGTACGTCACCGACGGCGACCGCACCGCCGAGGAGAGCGCCGCCCACTGGCCCACCACGGTCCGCTCCTGGTCCTACCTGGACGCCGTGACCGTGCGCGCCCCCGCCCCGACCGGCGCTGTCGTGACCCTCGGCGACTCGATCACCGACGGCCACGCGTCCACCGCCGACCGCAACCGGCGCTGGCCCGACCGGCTCGCCGCGCGGCTGCGCGCCTCCTCCGCGACCACCGTCGAGGGCGTCGCCAACGAGGGGATCTCCGGCAACCGCGTCCTCACCGACGGCTCCGCACCGAGCGCCCTGCACCGGCTGGACCGCGACGCGCTGTCCCTCCCCGGCGTCCGCACCGTCCTCCTCGTCGAGGGGGTCAACGACCTCAAGGCCGCACCGGGCGCCACCGCCGACGCCCTGCTCGCGGGCTACCGGGCGGTCGTCGCCCGCGCCCACGCGGCCGGGGTGTGCGTCGTCGGCGCCACCGTCGCGCCGTTCAAGGGGTGGCCGGAGTGGGACCGCGCCGCCGAGGCGGTCCGGCAGGAGGTCAACGCCGTCGTCCGCGAGGGCGGCGTGTTCGACGCCGTCACCGACGCCGACCGCGTGCTCCGCAGCCCCCACGACCCCGAGCGGCTGTCGCCGTTCCTCGACGGCGGCGACCACCTGCACCCCGACGACGACGGCATGCGGGCCCTCGCCGACGCCGTCGACCTCACCGCCCTGGAGTGCGCCGGGGGCCCGCCGGACGACGCCGGGCGCCGACCGCCGCTCAGTCGCCCACCCAGCGCACCGTGGTGAGGGAGGCCAGCCCGGACACGGTCAGCACGGGCCGCAGCAGCGGCCCCGCGACCAGGGCCACCCGCTCGGCGCGGGCGAACAGCACGCTCAGCCCCGCGCTGTCCAGGTACTCCACCGCGGTCAGGTCCACCACCAGCCGTCCGGCGGGGGCGTCGAGCGCCGCCGCGAAGGCGCCGCTGTTGCTCATGTCGATCTCACCCGCGACGGCGAGCAGGGTGCCGCCGCCGGGGGCGGGGCCGGTGGTGACGGTGAGTTCCGTGGTCATGGTGTGATCCTCTTGGTCATCTCGACGGTCGTTCCGGTCGCGTCGGCCGTGACGGTGACGTCCCGCATCAGCGAACGCATCAGCAGCAATCCGCGCCCGCGCAGGGCGTGCGGTTCGGCCCGTGGCGCCCGCCAGCTGCCGCTGTCGGCGACGCTCAGGCGCAGTTCGTCGAACGAGGAGTCGGCGCGCAGCCGGACCGTCCCGCCGGGCGCGTCCCGGTGCCCGTGCTCGATCGCGTTGGCACAGGCCTCACCGGCCCCGATCAGCATGTCCTGAAGGTCACGGGTGGACAGGTCGCACCGCTCCAGCCAGCCGCGCAGCGCCCTGCGGACCGGCGCCAGCTGGGACGACTCGGCGGGGAAGGAGATCTCCAGCGGCGCCGGGTGACGGTACAGCAGCAGCGCCACGTCGTCCTCGTAGCCCGTCCCCGGGGCCAGGCGGCGCATCAGGTGCTCGGCGAGCTGCGTCACGGGCACCGTGCGGCCCTCGCGCAGCGCCTCCTCCGCCTGCCGGATGCTGACGTCCAGCGGCTGGCGGCGCCGCTCCACGAGGCCGTCGGTGAACAGCAGCAGCGTGGAGCGTCCGGGCAGCACGTACGAAGCCTCGGGGCGCGGCCGCCCCGGCCGGACCGCCAGCGGCAGCGACCGGCCCCCCTCCAGCAGGACGGTGCGGTCCTGCGCGTCGGGCGGCGGGGCGACGATGCCGGGCGGATGCCCGGCGCTGGAGTACGTCATCCGGCCCGTCGCCGGGTCCAGCACCCCGCAGAAGACGGTGGTGCACAGGGCACCCGGCACGCCCGCCGCGAAATGGTCCAGCGCCGTCAGGGTCTGCGCGGGGCTGCCGTTCTGCAGCAGCAGGGCCCGGCAGGCGCTGCGCAGCTGGCCCATGACGCTGGCCGCCTCCAGCCCGTGCCCGACGCAGTCGCCGACCACGATCCCGATCCGCCCGTCGGCCAGCGGCACCGTGTCGTACCAGTCGCCGCCCACCTCCAGCGGCCGGGCCGCCGGTTCGTAGCGCACCGCGAAGCCGTCCGGCAGGTGCGCCGGGCCCAGGATCGCCCGCTGGAGCGCCACCGCCGTCTCGCGCTGCCGGTCGATCTGGTGCGCCCGCACCAGGCCCTGGGCGAGCCGCCCGGCGAGCAGCGACAGCAGCAGGTGGTCCTCGGCGGTGAACCGGCGCTCGTGGTCCCGCTCCACGCGCACCACCAGCGACCCGCGCGGATGCTCCAGCACGACGTCCATCGCCGTCGGCCCGGAGACCGGGGTGAGCGGCGGCCGGTCGCGCAGGTCGGCGAGGGCCTCCCGCTCGGCACCGCTCAGCTGCGCCCAGGCGGGCGGGGAGCCCGTCGCGGTCACGGCCGGCTCGGCGCGGTCCTCGAAGAGCACCGCCAGCACCCGCCGCGCCGACCACAGCCCCCGGAGTTCGTCGAGCGCCCCGGTGAGCGCGTCGGCGGAGTCCGCCGCCTCCGACAGGACCACGCCGAGCGCCGCGAGCGCCGCCTCCCGGCGGGCCGCGTGGTGCTCGGCGGTGACGTCCCGGAAGGTGCCCACGGCGACCCGACGGCCCGTCTCGGGATCGCGCACCTGGTTGAAGGCGACGCTGATCCACACGCGGTGTCCGTCGCGGTGGTCCACGGGCACGGTGTGGCGGCCCCGGCCCCGGCGGGTGAGGCCCTCGAAGACGTCGGCGGCGCGCCGGTGCGCTTCGGGGTCGGCCGCCGCGTCCGGCCACCACGGGTGGCGGGGCGGATAGGGCAGGCCATCGGCGCCGTAGCCCAGGATGTCGGCGAACGCCGCGTTGGTCTCGATGACCGAGCCGTCCTCGGCGCACACGAAGAACGCCTCCTGGAGGGAGTCGATCAGCGCGTCGCGCCAGCGGACGTGGTGGGTGCGCAGCCGGGCCAGCTCCACGTTGGCCCGGACCCGCGCCAGCAGTTCGGCCGACGCGAACGGCTTCACGAGATAGTCGTCGGCGCCCGCCCGCAGCCCCTCGACGGACGCCTCCTCGCCCGCCCGCGCGGACAGCAGCAGGACCGGCACGGACGCGGTGCGCGGATCGGCCCGCAACGCCGCCACCAGCGACAGCCCGTCCAGGTGCGGCATCATCACGTCGCTCACCACCAGGTCGGGCGCGCGGGTCCGCGCCGAGCCGAGGGCGGCCCGCCCGTCGGCGACCGCGTCCACCGCGTACCCGGCGCCCCGCAGGATGCGGGTCAGGTACTCGCGCAGGTCCGCGTTGTCGTCGGCGACCAGCACCCGGACCGCCGACCCCGGCGCGGCCTCGTGCGGGCGGGCCGCTGCCTCCGGCGCGGGAGCGGTGGCCGCGCCCGGTCCGGGCAGCCAGCGCAGCGCCTCCTGGACGTACGGCGCCGTGCCGTCCGCGACCTCGGCGGGGGCCGCGTCCGTGACCCGCGCGTCGGCGGGCAGGTGTCCGGTGCCCCGGGGCAGCCGGACGGTGAACCGGGTGCCCGCGTCCTCCTCGCTCGCGGCGTCGATGGTCCCGCCGTGCAGCAGGACCAGTTCCTTCACCAGGGCCAGGCCGATGCCGCTGCCCTCGTGGGAGCGGGAGCGGGTGTTCTCGATGCGGTGGAACCGCTCGAACAGCCGGGGCATCTCCGCGGCGGGCACCCCGACCCCGGTGTCCTCCACCGTGACGACGGCGTGCGCCTCCCCGGCGCGCACCGTGAGCCGGATCGTGCCCTCGAAGGTGAACTTCAGCGCGTTGCTGAGCAGGTTGAGGACGACCTTCTCCCACATGCCCCGGTCGACGTGCACCGGCTCGTCCAGGGGCGGGCAGTCGACCTCCAGCGTCAGCCCGGCGCGCTCGACCGCGGACCGGAACACCCCGGCGAGTTCGGCGGTGACCGCGCTCAGATCGACCGGCTCGAACCGGGCCCGCGTCCGCCCGGCCTCGATCCGGGCGAAGTCCAGCAGCGAGTTGACCAGCTTGCCGAGGCGCAGCGCGTTGCGGTGGATGACGTCCAGTTCCTCGCGGGCGACCGGGTCCGCGCCCGCCGGACCGGCCCGCAGCTCCTCCACCGGCCCCATGATCAGCGCCAGCGGGGTGCGCAGCTCGTGGCTCACGTTGGAGAAGAACGCCGTCTTCGCGCGGTCCAGTTCGGTCAGTTCCGCGGTCCGCCGCTCCTGCGCCGCGTGACTGCGGGCCCCCGCGAGACCGGACGCGAGATGCCCGGCGACCAGGGCGACGAAGCCCCGGTAGCTCTCGTCGGGCGGCCGGTGCGGGTTCAGCCCCGCCACCAGGAAGCCGTACGGGGCCCCGCCGCGCGGCACCAGCGGCACCACCAGCGCCCGGGTGGGCGGCGCGGACCGCTCGCCGCGGGGCAGCGCGGCGAACGTGGGTCCGTCGAGGGCGACCAGGACCGGCTCCCCGCCGTCCGTGCCGTCCCCCTCGGCCGCCCCGGGCGGCCACGGCAGGCGCGGGGGCCCCGAGGCGGACGGCGCCGCCGGGAGGACGGCGGGCGCGGCGGGGTGCCCCGCGGGGAGACCGGTGGCGCCCGCGAGCCGGGCGGTTCCGTCGCCGTCGTAGAGGTAGGTGAGGGTGAACGGCAGGTCGTACGGGTTGCGGCCGAGGTGCGCCCCGACGCCGTCCAGCACCTCCCGCTCGGTGCGCACCCCGCCCGAGCCGGAGCCCAGGTCGCGCAGCGTCGTCATCCGGCGCCCGCCGACGACCCGTTCCGTCTCCTCGCTGACCACGCACAGCATCCCGACCACCGCTCCGGCGTCGTCGCGCAGCGGGCTGTAGGAGAACGTGTGGTAGGTCTCCTCGGGGTAGCCGGAGCGTTCCAGGAACAGCGGCAGCGCCTCGTCCCAGGTGGCCCGGCCGGTGGTCAGCACCGACGCGATCCGGTCCTCGACGTCGTGCCAGACCTCCGCCCACACCTCCCGCGCGGGGCGGCCCAGCGCCCACGGGTACTTCCGGCCGAGGGTGTCGCGGCGGTAGGCGGCGTTGCAGAAGAACGTCAGCTCCGGCCCCCACGCCATCCACATGGCGAACCGGGACGACAGCAGGATGCCGACCGCCGTGCGCAGGCTCTGCGGCCACTCCTCGGGCGGCCCCAGCGGGGTGGCCCGCCAGTCCACCCGCGCCAGGTCGCCGCCGACCTCGTCCCCGCTGGCCAGCAGCGGGGACGGCCCCGGCGGCACGGACCGGCGCCCGCCCTCCCCGGGGGCGCGGTCGGCCTCGGGGGGCTGGGCGTCCTCGGACGGCGCCATGGTGTCCCTCGCTTCTCCGGATGCTCTGCTCGGTACCCTCTCCTGCTGCCCGCTTTTCCGTACAGGCGGGCATCCCGGACGCCGACGGATTTCGCTCGCACGCCCGTTCGGGGACCGCTACCGCTGTCCGAACCGGGTACCCGCCAACGGAGGACCCCGGAAGAACGGTGCGGCCGACCGGGGCGGTACGTGCTTGCGGTGAGCGGGGCAAGTGCGAGACGGTTGTCAAAGGTCAACTGTTTCGCCCCGCAGCAGCTGTGCGGATTCCCCCCACAGACGTCCATCAGGAAAGGGGGTGGGGTGCGCGCCGTGCGTCCCCCCGCCTGTGACTTTTTTGCCCGGCCCCCCGGCCCGACCCCGCGACGGTGCCGACAGCGTCCGCGCCGCCTGGAGTAGTGCTCCCTACCCGGTCCTCGTCGTGGACCGCGGTGGCGGAGTCGTCGACATCAACGACGCCGCGCGCGTCCTGCTCCCCACCGCCGCCGACGGCGAACGGCTCGACCGGACCGCCCCCGGCTGGCTCGTCGACGCCCACCGCCGCCTCAGCCGCGACGGCGCCGACCCGCGGGCCGCGCGGCCCGCGTCCGGCGCCATCGCCGACCGCACCTTCGAGGCCCACCCCACCTCCGGCGCCGGGGACGAGGGCGACATCGTGTGGTGGCTGGTCGAGGACACCGACCTGCGCCTCACCGAGCAGGCCCTGCACAGCCAGCGGCAGCGCGCCGCCGTGCTCGCCGACATCTCCGGCGCGCTGCTGTCGTCCCTGAACGTCGAGCGCTGCATGGAGGTGACCGCCCGGATGGCCGCCGAGCACATCGGGGACGCCGCAGTCATCGTCGCCCCCGCCCAGGGACGCCGCTACCCGATGACCTACGCCCAGAACGGCGGCCCGGTCACCCAGGCGACCGCCCTCATCGACCCCGCCGACGTGCCCGGTCTCGCCGAGGCCCTCCAGGGCTTCCCGCCGGTCCCCGCGCGCTGGATCAGCCCGGACGACATCCCGGACTGGGCGATCCCGCCCGGGTTCACCGGCCCCATCGGCTCGGTGATCATCACCTCGCTGCCCGGCCACGGCGTCCCCGCGGGCGCCCTGATCCTGCTGCGCTCCAGCAGCCACCGGGCCTTCACCGAGGGCGAGGAGCTCTTCGCCCGGCTGTTCGCCGCCCGCGCGGGCGCCGCGCTCTCCGCCGCCCGCCTCTACGCCGAACAGACCTCCATCACCGCCGTCCTGATGCAGGAACTGCTGCCGCCGTCCCTGCGCAACGTCCACGGCGTCGGCTACGCGGGCCGCTACCGCGCGGCGGGCGACCACGAGCGCGTCGGCGGTGACTTCTACGACGTGCACCCCGGCGCCGACCCCTCCCAGGAGTCCCTCGTCGTCCTCGGCGACGTCGCGGGCAAGGGCCTGGAGGCCGCCGTCCTCACCGGCAAGATCCGCAGCGTCCTCCAGGCGCTGCTGCCCCTCGCGGGCGACCACCAGCAGGTCCTCACCCTCCTCAACGACGCCCTGCTCACCTCCCACCACACCCGCTTCGCCACCCTCGTCCTGGTCTCCGCCCGCCGCCGCGCCGGGCAGGTCCACCTGCGGATCACCAGCGCCGGACACATGCCGCCGCTGATCGTCCGCCGCGACGGCCAGGTCGAGGAGGCCGACACCGGCGGCCAGCTGATCGGCGCCATGCCCCAGGTCACGGCCCGCACCGCCCGGGTCGTCCTCGCGCCGGGGGAGACCTGCCTGCTCTACACCGACGGCATCACCGAGGCCCGCGGCGGCCCCCTCGGCGACCAGCTGTACGGCGAACCCCGGCTGCGGCACATGCTCGGCGAGTGCGCCCGGATGCCCGCCGAGGCCGTCGTCGAACGCGTCCAGATGCTCGCCGCGAACTGGCTGGCCGGTGCCCGCCACGACGACATCGCCACCCTCGCCATCACCAACCCGACGAGCAGCCGCGGCACCCTTCACCTGGTCGACGACCACACCCCCGCCCCGGCCGCCGTCCCGCCCACCGCCACCGCCCCGGTGCCCCGGCAGGGCGGTCCGGCCGACCGGGAACGCACGGACCGGGAACGCGCCGACGGGGACCGGCCCGACCAGGAACCCGCCCACCAGGAACCCGCCCACCAGGAACCCGCCCACCGGGAACGCGCCGACCGGGAAGGGGACCGCGCGTGACCGCAGCACCACCGGCGGACCGCGAACTCGCCGAGCTGTGCGACCGGCTCTGGACGGCCGCCGTCGACGGCGACGAGACGGCCGCCGTCGACCTCGTCACCCGGGCGGCGGTCGACGGCTGGTCGATCGAGTCCCTTCTGCTGGACGTCGTCGCCGCCGTGCAGGGCCGCCTCGGCACCGAGTGGGCCGCCGACCGCATCACCGTCGCCGACGAGCACGTCGCCACCGCCGTCAACGACCGGGTCGTCTCCGCCCTCGCCGCCCGCGTCCCGCCGCCCGAGGACACCGCCCGCCGCGTCACGGTCGCCTGCGTCGACAACGAGTGGCACGCCCTGCCCGCCCGTCTCGTCGCCGAACTCCTCGCCACCCGCGGCTGGCGCGTCGACTTCCTCGGCGCCCAGGTCCCCACCGCCCGCCTCGTCGCGCACCTGCACGCCACCGCTCCCGAGGCGGTCCTGCTGTCGGCGTCGATCCCCACCCACCTGCCCACCGCGCACGCCGCGCTGACGGCCTGCCAGTCGATCGGGGTGAGCGTCCTCGTCGGCGGCGCCGCCTTCGGCCCCGACGGCCGTCACGCCCGCGCGCTGCACGCCGACGCCTGGGCCGCCGACGCCCGCGAGGCCGCCGTCCTGCTGGAGAAGGGCATTCACCTGCGGGCCGGCTCCACCCCCCGCCACCAGGTCGACGACCTGCCCCACCTCGCCGACCAGGAGTACACGCTCATCACCCGCGGCCGCCCCACCCTGGTCCGCCGGGTCCTGCACGAACTCTGCGAGCGCCACCCGCCCGCCCGCTCCTACACCCCCGCCCAACTCGACCGCACCGCCGAGGACATCGTCCACATCGTCGACTTCCTCGCCACCGCGCTCTACGTCGACGACCCCGGGCTCTTCCACGACTTCACCGCCTGGACCGCGCACATCCTCGCCTCCCGCGGCGTGCCCCCGGCCTCCCTCCGCCTCGGCCTCACCCTGCTCGGCGGGCACCTCCACGACTTCCCCCGCGCCCACCGCATCCTGAGGGAGGCCATCGCCACCCTCGACCAGTCACCCCCGACCCCCGTACCCGCCCCCGCCCCCGGCCCAGGAACGTCCGCATGACCCTGCACCCCTCCTTCCACCTCACCACCAGCGCCGTCAGCACCGGCGCCCTCACGGTGGCCGTCACCGGCGAACTCGACTTCGACACCGGTGACACCTTCCTGGCCGTGCTCACCAGCACGCTGGACGCGCACGCGCGGGAGCACGGAGGGACGCTGCGGAACCTCCACCTGGACTGCGCCGCGCTCGACGTCATCGACTCACTGGGCCTGTCGATGCTGCTCATGCTGCGCCGCCGCACCTTCGCGGCCGGGGTCACCCTGCACCTCGACAACCGGCCCGTGTGCCTGGCCCGCATGCTGGAGGTCACCGGCACCGCCGCCTACCTCACCGAGGACCGCAACGCCGCCCCGTCCCGCCCCGGCGAGCACGCCGACGAGTCGGGCAGCGCCCCCGCCAACTGAGCCCCGCCGGGTCGGCGTCCGTCAGATCCGTCAGGGCGTGCCGGCCGGGGGACGGAAGCAGGCGGTCACCGTCTTGCCGTGCGGACAGGGCCGGGTCTCCCAGCTGTCGGCGAGCGCGTCGACCAGCATCATCCCCCGGCCGCCCAGCCGGTCCGGGCTCGCCGGACGGGGCGCCGGCAGCTCCGCCGAGGAGTCGTGCACCGCGATGTGCAGACAGTCGCTGTCCCAGGTCAGCACCAACGAGGCGGTGCTGTGCGCGTGCCGGTGGGCGTTGGTGACCAGCTCCGACACCGTCAGCAGCACGTCGTCCACCGTCTCCGGCGCGGTGTCGGTCCAGCCGAGCGTCTCCAGATGCCGCCGGGCCCAGTCCCGGCCCTCCTTCACCGTGCTCGTCAACGGCAGGGTGCGCGCCCACCCCATGGCCCGCATCGCTGAACCCTTCACCGTGATCCCTCCCTGGCCTCGAAGCCGTCGACCTGACGGGTACCCCCGGCGGGCGCGGTGACGCCGCCCGTGTGACACCCACGGCACGCCCCGACCGCATCGGGTGATTTGTCTGATTGGCTGCCTGCTCGGCGGCCCGGTCCGGCCGTCCCGCCGTACGACCGCCCCCACCACCCGGCGGCCGTCGGGCCCTGGCCGGTCCCGCCGTACCGCGGACCGCCCGTACGAACGTATGGCCGTATGAGAGGACGTCAGATGGCGCGAGCGTGCCCCACCAGCCCCGCGGACGACCACCCCCTCGCCGCGCAGGACACCGCACTGCGGTCCGCCGCCCGGGTACTGGGCCGCCGCGGGTTCCTCACCGCCGCCGCGGCGGCCGGGACGCTCGCCTTCACCGTCAACACCCCGGCCCGCGGCGCCGTGGCCGCCCCCGAACTCGACCCGGCCCGCGTTGCCGGCGACCCCTTCACCCTGGGCGTGGCCTCCGGCGACCCGCTGCCCGACTCGGTCGTGCTGTGGACCCGCCTCGCCCCGGAGCCCTTCGCCCCGGACGGCGGACTCGGCGCCCGGCGCGTCGCCGTGCAGTGGGAACTCGCCCTCGACGAGTACTTCGCGGTCGTCGTCCAGCGCGGCTCCGTCCTCGCCCAGCCCGAGTACGGCCACAGCGTCCACATCGACGTACGCGGCCTGCTCCCCGGCACGCCCTACCACTACCGGTTCCGCACCGGCCCCTGGATCAGCCCGGCCGGCCGCACCCGCACGGCGCCCGCGCCCGGCACGCCCGTCGCGGCGCTGCGGGTCGCGGCGGTCTCCTGCCAGGCCTACCAGGACGGCTACTACACGGCCTACCGCCACCTCGCCCAGGACGACGTCGACCTCGTCCTGCACCTCGGGGACTACCTCTACGAGCACGCCGTGGACCCGGCCGGGGGCGAACGCCGCCTCACCGGCACCCGCCTGCCCGACGTCCTCAACCGGGAGACCGTCACCCTCGCCGACTACCGGATGCGCTACGCCCTCTACAAGAGCGACCCCGACCTGAGCGCCGCGCACGCCGCGCACCCCTTCGTCGTCACCTGGGACGACCACGAGACCGACAACAACTACGCCGGGGCCGTCGACGAGCACGGCGGCCCGCCCGAGGCGTTCCTCGCCCGGCGCGCCGCCGCCTACCGCGCGTACTGGGAGAACCAGCCGCTGCGCGCCACCCAGCTGCCCCGCGGCTCCGCCATGCGGCTCTACCGCCGCCTGCGCTGGGGCACCCTCGCCCAGTTCGACGTCCTCGACACCCGCCAGTACCGCTCCGACCAGGCCTACGGCGACCGCCCGCACCCCGTCGGCCCCGAGGTGGAGGACCCGGCGCGCACCCTCACCGGGGCCGAGCAGGAGCGCTGGCTGATCGACGGCTGGCGCGCCTCGGACGCCGTGTGGAACGTGACGCCCCAGCAGGTCTGCTTCTCCCAGCGCCGGTTCGACCTCGGCGCCGAGCCCAACGTGTCCATGGACGCCTGGGACGGCTACCGCGCCTCCCGCGACCGCGTCGTCGCCGGGGCCCGCGCGGCCGGGATCGAGAACTGGATGGTTCTCACCGGCGACGTGCACGTGGCGTACGCCTTCGACATCAAGGACGACTTCGACGACCCGCGCTCGCGCACCGTCGGCACCGAACTCACCTGCACCTCCGTCAGCAGCGGCCGGGACGGCGCCGAACGGCCCGCGAACCGCGACACCCTCCTGCGGGCCAACCCCCACCTCAAGCACTACGACGGCCGCCGCGGCTATCTGCGGGTCGCCCTCGGCCGCGACAGCGCGCGCGCCGACTTCCAGACCGTCGCCGCCGTCACCACCCCCGGCGCCCCGCTCACCACGGCCGCCTCCTTCACCGTCGAGGCGGGCACCCCGGGCCTCACCCGCGCCTGACCCCCCGCCACGCGGGAGCCGGCGCACGGGGGCCGGTGTACTGCACTTGGCGGTCCCGCCGTCCCCCGGAGCGCGAAAGACCCCGCCGTCCGGCATCCCCGCGGCCGGGCCGGGCAAGGCCTCGCGGCATCCCCACCCGAGCGAAGTACCGCCCCACCCCACCCCAGCCAGTCAAGCCCAGCCAAGGAGAACGCCGTATGGTCGGCCCACCCGCCGCCGGTACCCGCCGTGCCGCTCTGACCGCCGTCACCGCCCTCGTCCTCGCCGCCGCCCCCGCGGCGGCCGCCGACGCCACCGGCACGCCGGACGTGCCGCGTCCGGTGGCCCGTGCCGTCGGCGCCGACCGGCCGTCCCCGCTGCTGCTGCGGGCCCTCGCCCGCGACCTGGGCCTGACGCCCCGCCAGGCCGAGGAGCGGCTCGCCAACGAGGCCGAGGCGGGCACCCGCGCCGGGCGCCTCCAGCACACCCTCGGCAGCCGTTTCGCGGGTGCCTGGGTGAGCGGCGCCACCGCCGCCGACCTCACGGTCGCCACCACCGACGCGGCCGACACCGCCGCCATCACCGCCGAGGGAGCCCGCGCCGCCGTGGTCCGCACCTCGCTCTCCGCGCTCACCGGCCGCAAGGCCGACCTGGACGCGGCGGCGGGCCGCACCCGCTCCCTGGACACCCCGGTCCGCTACGTCGACGTCCGCACCAACCGGGTCGTCGTCCAGGCCACCAGCCGCACCGCCGCCACCGCTCTCCTCAAGGAGGCGGGTGTCGCGGCCGACGGGGTGCGCGTCCGGCTCTCCGCCGACCGCCCGCACCCCCTGAAGGACGTGGTCGGCGGCGACGCCTACTACATCGACGGCACCGCCCGCTGCTCGGTCGGCTTCTCCGTCACCAAGGACCAGCAGCAGGGGTTCGCGACGGCCGGGCACTGCGGCAGCGCGGGCGACCCGACCACGGGCTACGACGAGAGCGACCAGGGCACCTTCCAGGCCTCCGTCTTCCCCGGCAAGGACATGGCCTGGGTCGGGGTGAACGCCGACTGGACCGCGACCCCCGACGTCAAGGGCGAGGGCGGCGTACGCGTCCAGGTGACCGGCTCGGTCCAGGCCATGGTCGGCGCCTCGGTGTGCCGCTCGGGCTCCACCACGGGCTGGCACTGCGGCACCGTCCAGCAGCTCGGCGTCGGCGTCACCTACGAGGAGGGAACGGTAGGCGGCCTCACCCGGACCACGGTGTGCGCCGAACCCGGCGACTCCGGCGGCCCGTACGTCAGCGGCACCCAGGCGCAGGGCGTCACGTCCGGCGGCTCCGGCGACTGCACACGCGGCGGCACGACCTTCTTCCAGCCGGTCAACCCGCTGCTCGCCGAGTTCGGCCTCACCCTGAGGACCGCGGCCCAGACCGGCACCGCCGCACCCCCGCCCGCCACCACCACCGACACCTGGGCGGCGGGCCGCGTCTACGACGTCGGCGACACGGTCTCCTACGGCGGCAGCTCCTACGTCTGCCTCCAGAACCACCAGGCGCTCACCTCCGGCGCCCCGCAGGCCGCCCCGGCCCTGTGGCAGCGCGCCTGACGGACCCGGCAGCGGGACACCACCGCGTGTTCCCCCGGTGAGGCCCGTGAGGCCGGTGAGACCGGTGCCCCGCCCCCGTGGCGGGGCACCGGCCCGTCGTACGTCCGGCGTCCGGGGTCCGGCGTCCGGCGTCCGGCCGGGGTTCGTTCAGGTGTCCGCGAGGAGGGCGTACGCGGTCGCCACGAACGTGTCGCGGAGGCGGAACCGGCGGGTGCACAGCGCCGCCAGGGCCGTGCCCGTGCCGGGCGCGAACCCGAGGAACGCCTGCTGTCCCATCGTCGCCCCGCTGTGGAAGTACATCGGCCCGCGCGGGGTGGGGTGCCGGAACCAGCTCACCGTGTGTTCGTGCCGGTGCCCGATCCCGCGGCGCAGCACGGGGGTGAGCACCGCCCGCAGGCTCGCCGCCGGCAGCCCTTCCGAGGACCCCTCCGACAGCTCTCCCGACGGCCCTTCCGGCGGGGCGAGATGTGCCTCCAGGAAGGTCAGCAGGTCGTGCGGCGTCGCCCGGATCGCCCCGGCCGCCGCGAACCCGCCGGGATCGAAGGCGGGGACCGGCGTCCGCCCGTCCCGGCCGTGCCCGACGGCGTCGAGGCCCGGACCCAGCGGCCACAGCCCGGTCCCGCCTAGGGCCAGCGGACGCAGGACGCGCTCGGTGACGAGATCCTCCCAGGCGGTGCCGGTCACCGCCGCGAGGGCGTGCCCGAGGACCGCCACCCCGTAGTTGGAGTACCCCCAGCGCGATCCCGGCCGGTGGCGCGGCCCGTGCCGGAGGAAGGCGTCCACCACGCGGGCGGCCGGGTAGCGGGCGTAGGGGTTGGTGCGCCAGGCCGGGAGGGCGCGGGGCAGGAACCCGGCGGGCAGCGCGGGCAGCCCCGAGGTGTGGGTGAGGAGATGCGCCAGGGTCACGGGCGTGGGGCCCGGATCGCGGCCCGGCCGCAGACAGCTCACGGCGGCCTCGCCACCGGTCAGTCGCCCGTCGCGCACCAGGTCGGCGAGGAGCAGCCCCGTGAACGCCTTGGTGGCGGAGCCGAGTTCGTAGCGCAGTCCGTCGCGCGGGTCCGGCGGCGGGGGAGCGGTGCCGCCCGTCCGCACGGTGCGCGTCCCGTGGTGGGACACGGCGAACACGACGTCCGGGGCGTCGACCGCGGCGACCGCGGCGGCCAGGCGGGCGGGCCAGTCCGGCGCGTCGGCGGCGCGCGGGAGGTCGGGGGCGGGGGGCTCCCCGGCGACGCCGGGCCACGGGGTGTCGGCGGCGGGCGCGGTCACGCGTCGGCTCCCACGAGGGCGGTCAGGGAGCGGGACGTGGCCAGCGCCGACGCGAACGCGGCGACCAGCGTGGGGTGGTACACCTGGTCGAACACCTCGTCCGGGCCGCCCGACGGCATGTCGCGCAGCGCGGGCATCGCGCCCTGGGGCTGCTGGGCCGCCGCGAAGCCCGCCCAGGCCCGCTCGTCCAGCGTGGGGCGCGGCAGACAGGCGTCGACCACGAGGAGTTCGCCGAGCAGGTCCCAGCGGCGCAGGTCCAGCCAGTCGTCCAGCCACACCGGCAGCCACTGCGCGAGGTACCCGGCGAGGCGCGGCGGGAGCCCGTCCGGGCGGGCACCCCAGTCGGTGAGGTGGAAGACGGTGTGCGTCACGTCGTAGGCGATGTGGCCCTCGACCGTCCACGGTTCCGGGGTGCGGGCGAGCCAGGTCGCCTCCAGCGCGTCCGCCTCGGACAGGGCCGGGGTCAGTCCGTAGCGGCGCTGGAACGCGCTCAGGCCCAGACGGCGGGTCGGCGCGGCCTCGAACGCCGACCAGGTGGTGGTGCGGTGGGCGAGCGCGACGGCCGCCTCCACCTCCGGTCTGCGGTAGCCGAGTTCACGGAACGGCACGTACACCTCGAACGGGATGGTCGACACCGGCTCGGTCCGCTGCGCGCGCACCAGCATGGCGCCGCCGTCCAGGGTCTCCCGCCAGACGTGGTCGAGGAGTTGCCGGGCGAGCTTGGCCTGCCGCGCCCCGGCGACGCCCTCGCGGAACAACACCCCGCAGATCACCGCGAGTTCGCCGACCGGCTTGAAGCGGTCGAGGAAACCCACCTCGGGGTCCGCGTCGGGCACCAGCCGGAACCCGTCGCGCCACGCCCACAGCCACTCCAGGGCCCGGACACCGACGGTGTGGATCAGCCGTGTGTCGGTCATCCCAGGACTCCTAGCACGTTGTTCGGGGGGTGCGCTCGGTGCGCGGACCGCGCGTCGTGCGCGGGCCGCGGGTCCCGGCCGGGCCGGGCGAGGGTGAGGGCCGCCGCGAACACGGCCAGCAGGGAGGAGTGGTAGCAGTGCGCGAAGCCCGGTACGGGCCCGCCCGCGCGGGGCCGGTCCTCGGGGAGCGCGCCGTCGGGGAGCTGCGCGGCCCGCACCCGCTCCCACGCCTGCGCGTAGGGGGCCGCCTCCGCGCCGGGCAACAGGCCCGCCACGGCGAGGAGTTCGACGCTGAGGTCCCACATGCCCGCCTCCAGGCAGGTGTCCAGCCACGGGGGCAGCCAGTCGGTGAGGTAGGCGGCCAGCCCGGCGGGCACGCAACCGGCGCCCTCGCCGTTCCCGGTGGCCCGGCCCCAGTCGGTGAGGTGGAACACCACATGCGTCATCGCGTAGCCGGAGGCCCGTTCGAACGTCCACGGCTCGGGCAGGCCGCCCAGCCACGTCCGCCGCAGCGCGCGGTTGCCCGCCTCGGTGTGCCGGACGCCGGTGTGGCGCTGGGCGGCGAGCACGCCGAGGCGCCGGGTGGGGTCCTGCTCGGTGAGCTGCCAGCCGCGGCAGCGGGCGAGCGCGGCCACCGCCCGTTCGTAGCCGGGGTGCCGCAGGCCCGCCGACGCGAACGCCGCGTACACCTCCAACGGGTAGGTGGAGAAGGGTTCCTGACGCTGCATCCGTACGAACAGGGCACCCTCGTCGGTCTCCCGCCAGGCGAACGCGAGCAGGTCGCGCGCCCAGGCGTGCAGGGGGTCGGCGGGCGCGGTGCGGCGGGTCACCGTCGCGCAGACCTGGGCCAGTTCGCCCAGCGGCTTCCAGGTGGCGTCGACCCGCCCGTCGGGCGCGAGCGCGTCCGCGCCGAGCCGGAACGCGTCCCGGTGCGCGCGCAGCCACCCGGCGGCGTCCAGCGCGACCCGCCGGGCGGCCCGGTCCGCGTGGACGGCGGGGCCGACGCGGTCGCCACGGTCGGCGGGGGCCGCGGAGTCGCCGCGGTCGGTGCCGTTCGCGCGGTCCGCACGGGCCGTGCGAGCCGTGCGGTCGTGGTGGCGCGTACGGTCGTCGCGGTGGCCCGTCACACGAGTGCTCCCGTCCGCAGGGCGCGTGCCGCCTCCAGGGAGAGTGCGACGCGCTGATCGGCGCCGCCCATCAACTCCACGAAGTCCACGCCGGTTTCGAGGCCGAGGGTGCTCGGCACCCCGTCCAGCAGGGTCAGCCAGCGCGCCGCGCCCGCGGCCTGCTGCCAGTCCCGGCGCCGGACCGCCCGCACGAATCCGCGGGCCAGGTCGGCGGGGCGCGCCCGCGCCGCGCGCGCCACGGCGCAGTCCGCGTCCGGCAGGGCGAGCGCGCTCAGCACCGCCAGCCGGTGGGTCAGGGTCTGCCAGGTCGCCTCGGTGAGCCACACCGCCTCGTGCTCCGGCGGCGGTACGTCGGCCGGTCCGGACGCGTCCGGGGTGAAGCGGCGCACCGCGCGGACCGAGGCCCAGTGGCTCCACCGGATCGCGGGCGGCGCGTCGGCGCGCGGGGGGTAGAGGTCGATCGCCCGGCTCAGCAGGGCGACGGCGGTCGCGTCGGGGCGGGTGCCCCGCAGGACGTCCGCGACGAGCAGGTCCGCGCCGAGGACGCGTGCGGCGGCGACGCGCAGTCCCGCCGCGTGGTCAGGGGTGTCGGGGGTGTCGGGTCCGTCGCCCGCGACCGGGGAGTGGCCCCCGCCCCGAAGGGCGGAGACCACACCGGAAGCGAGGTCCTGCACCGTGCCGGCCAGCAGGGCCGGAGTGCCTGACTGCTCCATTGATCACTCCTGGGAGTTCCGCTGTTGCCGTCGGCCTAGCCCTTCTTGGGCCGCGGGGTCGGCGGGGACAGGAGCAGGGCGCCGCCGCCGATGGCGAGGGCGAGTGCCGCGCACTCCCTGCTGTCGCGGAACACTCCGTCCGCCTCGGCGGGGTCGAGCGCCGCGTCGAGGTCGACGTCCTTGATGCCGGTCAGTTCGTCGGTCAGGTGTTCGGCGGAAGCCATACCACCATCTCCCTCGTGTTCTTGGTTGTCGAGCTTCCTCCACCATGGTGAGCAGATTCCAACAAAACATGCAAAAGTAGCGCAAATATCCACGGTTTCCCCTTCAATCAATCAGCGCGCGAGCGCACCGAGAACGAGGGGCCATCTGGATGCGGTCGGCGGGTCCGCAGACATGACGAAGCGTCAGCACAGCGACGCGTGAAGGGAACTGATGATCCCTCAGTCCTCGTCCACCGCGCGGGCGACCAAGAGGGCGACGTCGTCGTGGTCGTCGGCGTGACGCAGGCCGTACAGGAGGAGGTCGCAGGTCTCCTCCAGCGGGCGCTGCGGCTCGTCGAGGAAGCTGAGGAGCACGGCCAGCCGGTCGTCGATGGCGTGGTGGCGGGTCTCCACCAGACCGTCCGTGTAGAGGACGAGGAGGTCGTCGGCGCGCAGGCGGGTGGTCGTCGTCTCGAAGGTGATCCCGCCGACCCCGAGCGGACCCCCGGTCGGCAGGTCGAGCAACTCGGCCGGACGGCCCGGCCCGGCGAGCGCGGGCGGCATGTGCCCGGCGTTGGCGATGCGGAACTCCCCGGTGTGCGGGTCGTACACGGCGTACAGACACGTGACGATGTAGTGCTCCAGATCGCAGGTGATCTTGTCGAGGTGCTGGAGGACGCTGCCGGGGTCGAGTTCCAGGTCGGCGTAGGCGCAGGTCGCCGTCCGCAGCCGGCCCATGGTCGCGGCGGCGTCGATGCCGTTGCCCATCACGTCGCCCACCACCAGCGCGGTCTTGTCGCCGGACAGCGGGATCACGTCGTACCAGTCGCCGCCGACCTCGCTCGTGGCCTGGGCGGGCTGGTAGCGCGAGGCGAGTTCCAGGCCGGGGTGGCGGGGCGCGTGGTCGGGCAGCAGGCTGCGCTGGAGGGTGAGCGCGGTGTTGCGCACGCTCTGGAACCAGCGGGCGTTGTCGATCGCCACCGCCGCCCGCCCGGCCAGCTCCCCCGCGAGGACCACGTCGTCCTCGTCGAAGGGCAGCGGGTTGCGGGTGCGTTTCAGGTCGAGCGCGCCGAGCACCTCGCCGTGCGCGATGAGCGGGACGGCGAGATAGGAGTGCACCCCGGCCCGCGCCAGCAGGGAGGACGCCTCCGGGCTGCGCGCGATGCGCGGCAGGTCGGCCTCCCCGACGTGCCGCACCAGCACCGGACGGCCGGTGTGCACGCACAGGGTGACCAGCCGGTCCCCGTCGTACGCGGCGAGGTCGCCCGGCGGGTCGGCGGCCCGCAGCGCCTCCGTCGGGTGGGACGCCTTGAGGGCCAGCGCGCGGAAGAGTTCCGGGCCGTTGTCGGGACGGCGGCTGCGGCGGCAGGCGAGCGCCGAGTCGAGGATGTCGACGGCGACCACGTCGGCCAGCACCGGGGTGGCGATGTCGGCGAGTTCGTCCGCCGTCCGCTCCACCTCCAGCGTCGTGCCGACCCGCGTCGAGGCGTCCGCGATCAGGGCCAGCCGCCGCCGGGCCCGGTCCGCCTCGGCCGCCGCCCGGTGCCGCTCGGTGACGTCCACGACCGAGATCGCCGCGCCGAGGACCCGGCCGCCCGGGTCCTCCAGCCGGTAGAACGACATCGACCAGGCGTGCTCGTGCTCCGGGTCCGCGGGCGGGCGGCCCACGTGGAACTGGTCCAGCAGCGGGGTCCCCGTCGCGATGACCTGGCGCAGCGCGGACTCCACGGTGTCGATGTCGGGCAGCGGCAGCGTCGTGCGCAGGTCGCGGCCCACGTGCTCCTCGGCGGGCACGCCGTCGACCCGCTCCAGCGCCGGGTTGACCAGCAGATAGCGCAGGTCCACGTCGACCAGGGCCAGCCCGATGGGGGACTGGTTGATCAGCCGCTCGCACAGCGCCACGTCGGTCTCGACGCGCTGGAGGAGGTTGTGGTCGGCGACGATGCCGAGGGCGTAGACGTCCCCCAGATCGTCCTGGAGCCGGATGTTGCGGAACTCCACCAGGCGGCTGCTGCCGTCCTTGTGCCGCACGGGGAAGCTGCCCGCCCAGCCCTGCCCGGTGCGCAGCACCTCGGCGAACAGCCGCTGCACGGAGTTGAGGTGCTCGGGATGGATGAACAGCCGGGCCGCGTACGAGCCGAGGGCCTCCTCGGCGGAGTAGCCGAACAGCTCCTCGGCCTGCGGCGTCCAGAACACGATCCGCCCCTCGGTGTCGACCACCACCGCGGCCACGCTCAGCAGGTCCAGCAGCCCGGTCGGCCGGGGCGGCTCCGACCCGTACGGGTCCTCCTCGGGCCGGAAGGTGTCGGCTGTCATCGCGGACCCTCCTCCGCCGGCCGGCCCCGGCGGGCGGAGCCACACCGACCCTGCCGCACGTCCGGACCGCACACCGGCCCTTCCATGCTGCCTCCCGCCGGGACCGGGCGGAAGTGGAGCGCCCCGCGACGGCGGCGCGACCCCACCGGGTCCGTCCCCCGCTCCGCCCCGCGAAAGCGGCGCGCCGCCCACCGGGTCCGTCCGCCCGTCCGCCCCGCCGTCCCCCTGCCGCCCTCGCCCCGTGCGGATTCGGCGGACTAGCAGGAACATGGTCCTGTGGAGGATGGCACTCATGGACTCTGCGCCAGAACCGCCCGGCGGGTCGACGCCCGGGCCACCCTACGACTCCCTCGACGCGTCCACCGACGCGGCCGCCGTGGTCGACGGGCACGGTGTCGTGATCGGCTGGACCCGTGGGGCCGAGGAACTGCTCGGCCGCCCCGCCGCGGACGTGGTGGGCGGCTCGGCCGCCCCCCTGGTGGCGACCCCCGGCGACCCCGCCCGGGTGGCCGCGGTCGCCGACCGGTGCCGGGCCGGGATGGGCTGGAGCGGCGTCGTCTCGCTGCGCCACGCCGACGGCCGGGCCCTTGACGCCGACCTGAGGGTCTCCGCGCCGTTCCGCATGGGCGACACCGAGTGCTTCCTGCTGTCCGCCCGCCGGCGGTGGCCGCACTGGACGGTCGGCCAGTCCGTCCTCGACGGGTTCCTCACCCGTTCGCCGGTCGGCATGGCCGTCATGGACCTCGACCTCCGCTACATGTGGCTCAACGACACCCTGGAGCGCTTCGGCGGCGTGCCCCGCGAACAGCGCCTCGGGCGGCGGCTCAGCGAACTGCTGCCCGGACTCCAGGCGGAGGCCCTGGAAGGGCTGATGCGCAAGGTCCTCGACACCCGCGTCCCGGTCACCGACTACGAGTACGTCGGCTGGAGCTGGGCCGACCCGCACCGGCGGCACGCCTACTCGACGTCGTTCTTTCCCCTCGTCGACGCCGGGAACACGATCACCGGCGTCTGCTACATGGTCCTCGACGTCACCGAACGGTGGAACGCCCGCCAACTCCTCTCCCTGGTCAACGAGGCCGGCACCCGCGTCGGCACCACCCTCGACGTGCTGCGCACCGCGCAGGAACTCGCCGACTTCGCCGTCCCCCGCTTCGCCGACTTCGTCGCCGTGGACCTGCTGGAGGCCGTCCTCAGCACCGAGGGCCACGGCACCTGGCTCACCGACGCGGGACCGGCGCCCGCCCGCCCCATGATGCGGCGCACCGGCCTGTCCTCCGTCCGCGAGGGCGTCCCGGAAGCCCTGGCCCAGGTCGGCGACCTGGTCGACTTCCTCCCGCCGTCCTACGACATCGGCCTGCTCATCGACGGCGAACCGGTGCTCTACGCCGTCCTCGACGAGACCGACACGTCCTGGGCGGCCGAACAGCCCGAACGGGCCGCGAAGATCCGCGAGTTCGGCATGCACTCCCTGATCGCGGTGCCCATGCGGGCCCGTAACACCGCCCTCGGCCTCGCCACGTTCGTCCGCTCCCTCAACCCCGTCTCCTTCCAGCGCGACGACGTGCTGCTCGCCCGCGAACTCGTGGCGCGCGCGGCCCTGTGCGTGGACAACGCCCGCCGCTACACCCGGGAACACACCGCCGCCGTCACCCTCCAGCGCAGCCTGCTGCCCCACGCCCTCAGCGGCGGCACCGCCCTGGAGGTGGCGTCCAGCTACCTCCCCGCCGACCCCACCGACGGCGTCGGCGGCGACTGGTTCGACGTCATCCCCCTGTCCGGCGCCCGCGTCGGACTGGTCGTCGGGGACGTCGTCGGCCACGGCATCACCGCCGCCGCCGCGATGGGAAGACTCCGTACGGCCGTCCAGACCCTCGCCGACATGGAGATGCCGCCCGACGAACTCCTCGCCCACCTCGACGACCTGGTGCTGCGGCTCAGCGCCGAGAGTCCCGAGGAGGGCGGGTCCGGCACCGTCGGCACCGCGGGCACGGCGTTCCTCGGCGCGACCTGCCTCTACGCCGTCTACGACCCGTTCACCCGCCGCTGCACCATGGCCAGGGCCGGACACCCGCCGCCCGTGGTGGTCTCGCCCGACGGCCGGGTGTCGTTCCCCGAACCCCCGGCCGGGCCCCCGCTCGGGCTCGGCGGCATGGGCTTCGAGTCCACCGAGATCGAACTCGCCGAGAACAGCCTGCTCGGCCTCTACACCGACGGCCTCGTCGAGGGCGCCGACCACGACATCGAACGCGGCATGGCCCGGCTCGGCGAACTCCTCGCCCGGCCCGACGCCGACCTCGCCCACCTGTGCGGGTCGGCCGTGCGCCGCCTGGTCTCCGAGGCCCGCCCCGACGACATCGCCCTGCTGCTGGTGCGCACCCGCGCCCTCAGCGCCGACGACGTCGCCTCCTGGGACGTGCCCGTGGACCCGGCCGCCGTCGCCGACATCCGGGCGCGGGCCACCCGCCAGGTGGAGGCCTGGGGGCTGGACGACCTGGCCATGACGACCGAGCTGATCGTGAGCGAACTGGTCACCAACGCCATCCGGCACGCCGCCCCGCCCATCCGCTTCCGGCTGCTCCGCGACACCCGGCTGACCTGCGAGGTCTCCGACTCCAGCAGCACCGCCCCCCGGCTGCGGCACGCCCGCAGCACCGACGAGGGCGGCCGCGGCCTCTTCCTCGTCGCCCAGCTCGCCCTGCGCTGGGGCGCCCGCTACACCTCCGAGGGCAAGATCATCTGGGCCGAACAGGAGATCCCGGGACAGCCCTGACCCCGCCCCCGGCCCGGTCCGGCAACCGGGAGCCCCGCCCGGTTCAGGCGTCCGGCGCCGTGTGGACGCGCCGCCCGTCCACGTACGTCAGCAGCACCCGCGCCTCCCCGATCTCCTCGGCGGGCCCCGCGAACACGTCCCGGTCCAGGACCACCAGGTCGGCCGCCCTGCCCACCATGATGCTGCCGCTGACGTCGTCGAGATGGTTCAGGTACGCGCTCCCGGCCGTGTACGCGGCCACCGCGCTCCCCAGGTCGAGCCGCTGGCCGGGCAGGAACACCGGGGTCCCCTCCGGCGCGTCCGGCGTGACCCGGTTGACCGCGACGTGCAGCGCCTGGAGCGGGTCGGGGCTGCTCACCGGCCAGTCACTGCCCGCCCCGCACACCGCGCCCGCCCGCAGCAGGTCCCCGAACGGGTACTGCCGCTCCCCGCGCTCCGCACCGAGGAAGGGCAGGGTCAGCTCGTCCATCTGCGGCTCGTGCGCCGCCCACAGCATCTGGAGGTTGGCGCCCGCGCCCAGCGCCGCGAACCGGGGCACGTCCCGCGGCTGGACGACCTGGAGATGGGCCAGGTGGTGCCGCGTGTCGCGGAACCCGTTGGCGTCACGGGCCGCCGCCACCGCGTCCAGCGCCTCCCGCACCGCCCGGTCCCCGAGCGCGTGGAAGTGAACCTGGAAGTCGAGCGCGTCCAGCGCCGTCACGTACGTCCTGAGCGCGTCCGGCGGGACGAAGCTGATACCGCTGTTGTCCGACGGGCAGCCGCAGCCGGTCAGATACGGGTCCAGCATCGCCGCCGTGTGGTTCTCCGCGATGCCGTCCTGCATGATCTTCACGCTGGACGCCCGCAACCGCCCCCGGCTCAGCTCCGCCCGCCGCGCGACCAGTTCGGGTATCTGCTCGGCACCCCGCTCCCGGTCCCACCACAGCGCCCCCACGACCCGCGCGGTGAGCAGGCCCCGGTCGATCGCGGTCAGGTACGACGGCCCCGGATCGGTCATGTTCGCGTACGTGCCGACGATGGCGTCCTGCCAGGCCGTCACGCCATGTGCGTGCAGCACCGCCTGGGCGCGCAGCAGCCCGGCCAGCCGCTCCTCCGCCGTCGGCGCCGGGACCAGCCGCCCCACCAGATGGACCGCGCCCTCCTGGAGCATGCCGGTCGGGGTGCCGTCCGGGTGCCGCTCGATCCGGCCGTCCGCCGGGTCGGGGGTGCGGGCGTCGATCCCGGCCCGGCGCAGGGCCTCGCTGTTCACCCAGGCGCCGTGGTGGTCCCGGTTGGGCAGGAACACTGGCCGGTCGGGCACCACCGCGTCGAGCGCGTCGGCGGTCGGGGCGCCGCCGGGGAACGCCTCCAGCGACCAGCCGCCCCCGGTGATCCACTCCGTCTCCGGATGCCCGTCGGCGTACGCCCTGACCAGACGCAGGTACTCCGCCGGGTCGGTGGTGTCGGCCAGATGGCACTGGCCGAGTTCGAGGCCCGCGCCGAGCGGGTGGACGTGCGCGTCCTGGAAACCGGGCAGCAGCAGCCGTCCCGCCAGGTCGACGACCTCGGTGCCGGGACCGATCAGGTCGTGCACCTCGGCGTGGCCGACGGCGACCATCCGTCCGTCCCGCACCGCCACGGCGGTGGCGCGGGAGCGGGCCGGGTCCACGGTGTGGACGGGGCCGCCGGTGAGGACCAGGTCGGCGTGGTCCGCGGTGCGGGAGCGGGACATGGGGTGTGACCTCCGTCGAGGGGATGGCGGGGCGCGGTCAGACCGCGGTGCGGTCCATGGGCAGGGTGAGGGCGTCGGCGTCGGTGCCGCGCCCGGTGGTGAAGTAGGGCGAGTGCCGTACGTACTTGGCGACGGCGGCCATCGCCAGACCGGCCAGCACGATGGCGGCGGGCAGGCTGAACAGGAACCAGCCGTTGTCCGGGCTCAGTTCGAAGTGGTCGCTCATCGTCAGGTACGAGTGGGCGAGGTAGGCGCCGAGCCCCAGCAGGACCAGGCCCGACGCGCCGGGCACGCCGACGGCGAGCAGCGCCGCGCGCGGACCCGAGCGCAGGTCGGCGCGGAACCGCACCGCGCAGGCCAGCGCCGTGAGGCCGTAGTAGAGGGCGACGACCAGGCCGATGGCGTTGACGGCGGTCAGCAGCATGTCGGCGAGCTTCGGCAGGACCACCGCCAGCAGCGCCACGGCCGTCGCCACCCCCATCACCAGGGCCGTGCCCACCGCCGGGGTCCCCCAGCGGGGGTGGACCCGGGTCCACACGGCGCCCATCGTGCGGTCCCGGCCCATCGCCAGCAGACCGCGCGCCGTCGGCACCAGCGTCGCCTGGACCGACGCGACGGCCGAGAACATCAGCGCGATCACCGGCAGCGTCGCCCACGGCTCGTCCGCCAGCTTCGTGCCCAGGTACGGCAGGGCCTGCGGGCCGTTGCGGATCAGCTCCGGAAGGCTCATCTCCCGCTGGAACGCCACCGACGCGAACAGGAACAGCCCCAGCATCGCGAACAGGGCGATGAAGCCGCCGCGCGCCGAGTCCTGCGGACCGCGGGTCTCCTCGGTGACGCTGAACGCCGCGTCCCAGCCCCAGAAGAAGAACACCGCGAGAACCATGCCCTGCGCGAAGGCGGTCCCGCCGGACATCGCGAACGGGTTGAACCAGGACAGCGAGAACGCCTGGTCGCCGGTGACCAGCGCCCAGCCGCAGAACCCCAGCAGCACCGCGTACTCGAAGACCAGCAGGACCAGCTGGAACCGGGCGGCGGCCCGCATCCCGGTGACCGTCAGCGCCGCCAGCGCCAGCAGCACCACCAGTCCGACGCCGGTACACAGCGCCGTCGACGACGGGTCGAGCCGGACCCCGGCGACCTCCCCGACCCCGGCCCGGCCCGCCAGGATGAGCAGCACCGAGCCGGTCACCGCGCTGGTGTAGGCGCAGAACACGATCGAGGCGATCAGGGTCACCCAGCCGGTGAGGAACCCGGGCCACGGCCCCAGGGAACGGCCCACCCACACATAGCCGTTGCCGCAGTTCGGCTCCGAGCGGTTCAGCCGGGCGTACGCCGTCGCGATCCCCAGCACCGGCAGGAACGCCAGCAGCAGGAGCGCGGGGGTCTGGAGGCCGACGACGGCCGCGATCGTGCCCATGCCGACGGCGATGCTCGTCGTGGCGGCGGTGCTGGACGCGGCGATGGCGACACCGTCGAGGACACCGAGCGAACGCCGCAGCCCGGGGCCGTCGGCGGGAGCCGGGGGAGCCGGGGGAGCGGGCGGACGGGAGGACCGGGGTGACCGGGATGACGACATGGAGGACTCCACAGGGGAGGAGGACGGGGAAGCCGCGCGGGACTGCGATGCAACCGCCGCCCTCCCCATTGCGTCAATGCTGTTGACATAAGAGCGCCGGAGACCGTTCACTGCGAGGACACCCCGGCCCCGGCGGCGAGAGGAACCCGGATGACGACCCGCGTCCCCCAGGAGCGCCGACGCCGCAGACCCACCCGGTCGGGCACCGTCCTGTCCGAGGACCTCATCGTCACCACCGCGCTGCGGCTGATCGGCGCACACGGACCCGAGGCGCTCAGCGTCCGCCGGCTCGGCGCGGCCCTCGGCTGCGACCCGACCGCCGTCTACCGCTACTTCCACGACACGGACGACCTCGCCCTCGCCATCGCCGACCGCATCATCGGCGACGCCATGACCGGGTTCGTCCCCGGCGCGGACTGGGCGACCTCGCTGCGCGACATGGCGATGCGGGTGCGCGCCGGATACCTCGCCCACCCGCGCGCGGCCGCCCTCGCCGCACACCGGGTGACCCGGCGCGCCAACGAGATCCGGGCGGTCGAGACCGGGGTCGGGCTGCTCCTCGCCGCGGGCTTCCCGCCCGACGACGCGGTCCGGCTCTACCTCGCGTTCATCGACACCGTGCTCAGCCACGCCGCCACCGACGCCGCGTTCCACGCCCTGCCCCGCCCGCAGCGGGACGCCGACCAGCGCGCCTGGGGCGACGTCTACCAAGGCCTCGACCCCGCCACCCATCCCGCCCTCGCCACCGCCGGGACGCACCTGCTCGCCATGGCCGAGAGCTCCTTCGAGGAGGCCGTCGACCTCCTCCTGGAAGCCCTCACGGCCCGCGCGGCCCGCCTCCCCGGCTGACGGGCCGGCACACCGCCGGACCGGCCGTCCCACACCGTGGACCGGAGGTCAGGGCGACGCGACCCCGCGGACCGGTCCCGTCTACGATGTCCAGGCCCCGCCGCACCCGGCGGGGCGGCGAGCGGACCACCGGGCGACCGGACCCGCTCGGCGGACAGTGTCCGGCCCGGCGTCGACCCGCCGCACCGGCCGCGTCCGTCCGCCCCCAACGGCCCGCCGCGGCCGCCGTCCACCGAAAGTGACCCTCGTACGTGTTCCAGGACACACCGATCTTCCAGCGCCTCGTCTCCGAGCGCGGCGACATCCCCACCCAGGTGCGCGGCGAGGCCGAACGCATCCGGCGCGACCTCGCCGCGATCATCCCGGCCCCCGCCTCCGCCCCGGCCCCCTCCGCCGTCGGCGCCCGCCCCGCCCAGCAGTTCCTCGCCCTGCGCACCCCCGCCGAGTGACCGGCCCCCTCCCCGGTCCGCCCCGCTGATCCCACCTCCCGAACGCTCCCCCCTCGACGCCCCGGCCCCCCACCGGCCCGACGTCCCGCAGGGCGCCGGGAGGTGCCCGCGTTTCCGGGCCCCTCATCGCGCCCCGCCCGCCTGCCGCGTGACGTCCCGTCACCCCGCGCGACGAACCCGCCGCGACCGGCGGGAACCGCCGGCCACCCCCGCCGCGTTCAAAGGTCTGAGTGCCCCGCGCCGGGGTAGGCAGACGGACGACGCCGCGCGCCACGACCGCGCGGACGGACGACAGTGACGGACCGAACCGGAGGTGGCCGATGGCCGGACTGATAGGGCGACTCAAGGCGTTCGCGCGGAGCCCGCAGGGACGCAGGGCGATCGAGGAGGCACGACGCGCGGCGGCCGACCCGCGCAGACGGGCCCAGGCCCAGGGCCTCCTGGCCCGGCTCAAGCGGCGCCGATAGCCGAAGTGAGCGGGGGTGACCGTCTGTTCTAGAGTGGCTGCCGTCCGTCAGTACCCCCTCACCGGGACCGAGAGAGGTAGCCGAGAACCATGCCGACCGAAACGTTTGAGTTCCAGGTGGAGGCCCGTCAGCTGCTCCAGCTGATGATCCACTCGATCTACTCGAACAAGGACGTCTTCCTGCGCGAACTCGTCTCCAACGCCTCCGACGCGCTGGACAAACTGCGCCTCGCGGCGCTGCGCGAGGACGCGCCCGACGCCGACGTGTCCGACCTGCACATCGAGATCGAGACCGACGGCGAGGCCCGCACCCTGGTCGTCCGGGACAACGGCATCGGCATGTCGTACGACGAGGTGACCCGGCTCATCGGCACCATCGCGCACTCCGGCACCGCGAAGTTCCTGGAACAGCTGAAGCAGGCCGAGGACCAGGCCGGCGCCGAAGGCCTCATCGGCCAGTTCGGCGTCGGCTTCTACTCCGCCTTCATGGTCGCCGACGAGGTCACCCTCGTCACCCGCCGGGCCGGGGAGACCCAGGGCACCCGCTGGTCCTCCCGCGGCGAGGGCACGTACACCCTGGAGACCCTCGACGACGCCCCGCAGGGCACCGCCATCACCCTCCACCTCAAGCCCGCCGACCCGGAGAACCAGCTCCACGACTACACGTCCCCGTGGAAGATCCGGGAGATCGTCAAGCGGTACTCGGACTTCATCACCTGGCCGATCCGCATGGCCGCCCCCCAGCCCCCGGCCGGGGAAGACGCCGACGGCGACACCGAGACCGGGCCCGCCGCCCCGGAGACCCTCAACTCCATGAAGGCGCTGTGGGCCCGCTCCCGCGAGGAGGTGAAGGAGGAGGAGTACCACGAGCTGTACAAGCACATCAGCCACGACTGGAACGACCCGCTGGAGACCATCCGCCTCCAGGCCGAGGGCACCTTCGAGTACCAGGCACTGCTCTTCCTGCCCGCGCACGCCCCGCAGGACCTCTTCACCCAGGGCTACCGCCGGGGCGTCCAGCTCTACGTGCGGCGCGTGTTCATCATGGACGACTGCGAGGCGCTGCTCCCGCCCTACCTGCGGTTCGTCAAGGGCGTCGTCGACGCCCAGGACCTCTCGCTCAACGTCTCCCGCGAGATCCTCCAGCAGGACCGCCACATCCAGCTCATCCACCGCCGCCTCGCGAAGAAGGTCCTCTCCTCCGTCAAGGACCTCCGCACCGCCCAGCCCGAGAAGTACGCCACCTTCTGGCGGGAGTTCGGCGCCGTCCTCAAGGAAGGCCTGATCACCGACACCGACAACCGGGACGCGCTGCTCGCCGTCTCCTCCTTCCCCAGCACCCACGACGCCGACGGGCCGACCACCCTGGAGCAGTACGTCGAGCGGATGAAGGACGGCCAGGAGGACATCTACTACCTGACCGGCGACTCCCGCGAGGCCATCGAGAACTCGCCCCACATGGAGGCCTTCCGCGACCGCGGCATCGAGGTGCTGCTGCTCACCGACCCGGTGGACGAGGTGTGGACCGACGCCGTCGGCACGTACCGCGGCAAGACGCTGCGCTCCGTCGCCAAGGGCGAGATCGACCTCGGCGCGGGCGACGAGCGGGAACCGGAGCAGAGCCGCGCGGAGCAGGCCGAGGAATACGCCGGTCTCCTCACCTGGATGACCGAGCGGCTCCAGGAGGACATCAAGGAGGTCCGCCTCTCCACCCGGCTCACCCAGTCCCCGGTCTGCCTGGTCTCCGACGCCCAGGACATGACCCCGGCGCTGGAGAACCTCTACCGCGCCATGGGCCAGGAGGTGCCGCGCAGCCGCCGCATCCTGGAACTCAACCCCGACCACACCCTCGTCAAGGGCCTCAACCAGGCCCTCAAGGACCGCCCCGACGCCGACGGCCTCGCCGACGACGCCGAACTCCTGCACGGCCTCGCGATCCTCGCCGAGGGCGGCCGGCCCAAGGAGCCCGCCCGCTTCACCCAGCTCCTCGCCGAACGCCTCGAACGCGCGCTGTAGCCGCGGGAACGGACCCGGCGGCGCCGTGCGCGACGGCGCCGCCGACCGTGCGGAATACGCCGGGGACCCGCATTGTCAGTGGTGTGCAGAACAATGCGCGAAAGAGAGATCAACTCCTGGCGAGGCGGGGTACACGATCTCGGAGTCCTGCCCCGGAAAGAGGTCACCGCTGATGCCGCTCACCGCGATCCAGCCCCCCACCGTCGGCGCCCGGCGCCCCGCCCGACGGCTCAGCGCCGCCGAGGCCGACGTCCTGCGGATCGTCTCCGACGCGCGCACCCCCGTCTTCGTCACCGTCCGCGCCGACGGCCGCCGCCGCTACCACCACTGGCGCCCCCTGGACTCCGCCACCGGCCGCGGCGGCTGCTACGTCGCCCTGCCCACCGCCGACTGCGAGGCGCTGCGGGCCGACGGCCGGATCGTCCTCGGCGACCCCGTCAGCGACCCCGGCCGCACCACCTACCGGGTCAGCGCCGCCGTCGCCCCCTCGCCCGCCGTCCGCCTCACCGGCGTCCCGGCCCCCGCCCGCCTGGCCCGCCCCCGGATGCGCGCCGCGTGACCCCGCCACCCCCACCCGCACGGGACCCCGCGCCGCCCCGACCGGCGGGCGCCCACCGCCGGGCGGTCACCGCACCGTGACCGCCGAGCCCGCCGCCTACACGCAGCAGACCGCCTGCGGCGAGGACACCCGCACCCCGCTGCGCGACTTCCTGCGCACCGAGACCGGCAGCGCCGCCGTCCTCGTCGCGGGCGCGCTCGCCGCCCTCGCCTGGGCCAACATCGCGCCGGGCGGCTACGCGTCGTTCTGGCACACCCACCTCTCGGTCCGGCTCGGCGACCACGGCGTCTCCCTCGACCTGCGCGAGTGGGTCAACAGCGGACTGATGACGTTCTTCTTCCTCGTCGTCGGCCTGGAGGCCCGCCGCGAGTTCGACCTGGGCGAGCTGCGCGACCGCGGCCGCCTCCTCCTCCCGCTCGCCGCGGGACTCGGCGGCATGCTCGTCCCCATCGCCCTCTACCTCGCCGTCAACGCCGGGCAGGACACCGCAGGCGCCTGGGGCACCGCCATGTCCACCGACACCGCGTTCGCCCTCGGGATGCTCGCCGTCGTCGGCCGCCGGATGCCGGAGGGCCTGCGCGTCTTCCTCCTCACCCTCACCGTCGTCGACGACTTCCTCGCCCTGGCCGTCATCGCCGTCGCCTACAGCGAACGCGTCGAGTGGGCCGCCCTCCTCGTCGCCGCCGGCACCTTCGGGGTGATCCTCCTCGTGCGGCGGCTCGGCGTGCGCCGGGGCGCCGTCTACGCCGTCCTCGCCGTCGTCGCCTGGCTCGGCCTCCTCGAATCCGGCGTCGACCCCGTCGTCATCGGCCTCGCCATGGGCCTCATCACCTACGCCTACCCCGCCAGCCGCACGGACCTGGAACGCGCCTCCGGCCTGTTCCGCCTCTTCCGCGAACAGCCCACCCCCGAACTGGAACGCTCGGTGCGCGCCGGGATCGCCTCCGCGCTCTCCCCGAACGACCGCCTCCAGCGCCTCTACCACCCCTGGGCGAGCTATGTGATCGTCCCGCTGTTCGCCCTCGCCAACGCGGGCATCGAGATCGGCGGCGACCAGCTCGCCCGCGCCTCCACCTCCCCCGTCACCCTCGGCATCGTCCTCGGCTACGTCGTCGGCAAGCCCCTCGGCGTCATCGGCGCCTCCGCGCTCACCGCCGCCCTCTCCCGCGGCAGGGCCCGCCCGCCGATCGGCTGGGGCGCCGTCACCGCGGGCGGCACCCTCGCCGGGGTCGGCTTCACCGTCTCCCTGCTCATCGCGACCCTCGCCCTCGACGGCACCGACCTGGAGGACGCCAAGGCGGGCATCCTCGCCGCAGCCGTCGCCTCCTTCGCGGTCAGCCGGGTCGTCACCGCCGTCATCGGCGCCCTCCCCGAGGAACGCCGCCGCCGCGCCCTGTTCGGCGAGGCCCAGTCGCTCGTCGACCTGGCCGTCCCCGTCGACCCCGACCGCGACCACGTCCGCGGCCCCCGCCACGCGCCGGTCACCGTCGTCGAGTACGGCGACTACGAATGCCCCTACTGCGGCCTGGCCGAGCCCGCCGTCCGCGCCCTGCTCGGCGACTTCACCGACGTCCGCTACGTCTGGCGCCACCTCCCGCTCACCGACGTCCACCCGCGCGCCCAGCTCGCCGCCGAGGCCGCCGAGGCCGCCGCCCTCCAGGGCCGGTACTGGGAGCTGCACGACCTGCTGATCAGCCACCAGGGCGCCCTGCGCCCCGACCACCTGCGCGGCTACGCCGCCGAGGCGGGCCTCGACACGGCCCGCTTCGAACGGGACCTGCGCGCCCACGCCGGAGCCCGGCGGGTTGCCGAGGACGTCGACTCCGCCGACCTCAGCTCGGTCGCGGGCACCCCCACCTTCTTCGTCAACGGCAGCCGCCACCACGGCGCCTACGACCTCGCGGGCCTCACCGCCGCCGTACGGACCGCCCGCGAGCGGGCCGCCGTCGGCACCCGCTGACCGGCACCGGTCAGCGGTCCGGTCGTCCGGCGGCGTCGGGCGGGGCGGTCACGGCCGCGCGGGACGGGGCCATCGCCCAGCGGATCGCCGCGGTCATCGCCGAGCCCAGCGGCCGCACGCACAGCCCGTCCACCAGCGGCAGCCGGGGCAGCCGCAGCTCGTCGGCGGCCCAGCCGGGCAGCGCGGACACGGCGTTGGCGGCCAGCACCCCGTACGGCAGCCGGGCCGCCAGCGGCACGGGCGGGTCGAGCAGCAGGAAACGGGCCGCGTCCCGCGCCGGGGCGGTGGACCGCAGCTCCGGACGGTAGCCGTCCAGGCGCCGCGCGAGCTGCGCCCGGGTGCGCGGCGGGTCGGGGACACCCAGCGCCTCCGCGATCCGGGCCATGTCCTCGACGTAGCCGTCGCACTCCTCGTCCGTCAGCGGACGGGCGCCGTAGCGCTGGTGGGCGCGGAGGAAGCTGTCCACCTCGGCGACGTGCACCCAGCACAGCAGGTGCGGGTCGGAGGCCCGGTAGGGCTCGCCGTCGGGGGTGACGCCCACGACCCGCTCGTGCACCGCCCGGACCTGCGCGCACGCCTCCTCGGCGTGCCCGGCTGTGCCGTACGTCGTCGTCGCCAGGAAGGTGCTGGTGCGCTGGAGACGGCCCCACGGGTCGCCGCGGAAACCGGAGTGGGCGGCCACCGCCGCCATCGCCCGCGGGTGCAGCGACTGCAGGAGGAGGGCGGAGAGCCCGCCGATGAACATCGAGGCGTCGCCGTGGACCCGCCGCACCGGCCGGTCCGGGGCGAACCAGCGCGGGCCGGGCGTCCGGTGGATGACGGCCCGGTTGCGCGGACCGTCGGGACCGGCGACGCGGGCGAAGAGCCCGCCGCCCAGCCGCGCACGGGCGCTCGCCCCGAGCGCCCTCAGCGGGTCGAGCGCCCTGAGCGGGTCGAACGGTCCGGGTGCGCCGTCGCGTTTCGTGGTCGCCGTGGCTCCTCCTGCTGCCGGGGCGCACCGGAGCGCGCCGGACGAGACCGTACGTCTCCAGCTTCCCCCGTCGCGCGCCCCGCGGATGCGGACGGCCGCCGGTCCCGGTCCGCTCAGGGGCACGCGTAGGTGAAGCGGACCTCGCCCGCCTGCCGCTCGGGGGACAGCACGCGCAGCTCCGCCACGGCCCGCAGCCGACCCGGCCCCTCGAACGTCCACAGCAGCTCCAGCCGGACCGTCCGCTGCCCCCGGACCACGGTGGCGTGCCGTACGGCGGAGGAGGTGCCGTCGCTGCGCACCCACCGGTAGGACAGGGTGCCGGGGCGGCCGTCGGTGCGGACCACGCCGACGACACCCGCCGTGGAGTCGCACGCCAGGGTGTCCCGCGCGGCCGTCACCGACACCTCCCGCACCCCCGGACCGGACCCGGTGCCGCCCCGCCAGAGCAGGAACAGCACGGCGGCGAGGAGCACCAGCGCGGGCAGCGCGTACCGGCGGGGCCCGCCGCGCCGGGGCCGCTCCGGCGGCGGCGTCACCACGGGCAGCGTCCGGTGCGGCTGCCGCGCCAGGGCGGCGGTCACACCGGGGCCGAAGCGCAGCACGGTCCCCTCGGGGAGCGGCACCGGCGCGGCGGCGGCGCCGGTGACGGCCGGGGGCCCGTCGAGGACGGCGGTCCGGTCGTCCCGTACGGCCGTCGGGTCGTCGAGCACGGCGGTCCGGTCGCCGGCCGCGGCGGTCGGCTCGTCGAGGACGGCCGTCGGGTCGCTCTCGGGCCGCTGCACCCAGTGGCTGGCCAGCACCGTGGCGCTGTACTCGGCACTGTCCGACGGAGCCGGGGGCCGGGAAGGGGGCGGGGCCGCCGCGGCCGGGGGAGCGGCGGGGACGGTGCGGTCGAGGTCGCGGGGGTCCGGGTCGCGGGGGTCCGGGGTGCCGGGGGCCGGGACGCGGGGGTCGGGAACGTTCATCGGACGGTGCACCGCCGGATCAGGAGCTGCTGGGAGGCGCCGCCGTCGGCGGACGCGGGCGAGGTGCCGACCTGGACCGTCCAGTAGCAGCCCTTCCCGCCGAAGGTGTGCTCGGCGGCGAAGGTGTACTGCGTGGAGCCGCTCAGCCGCCGCACCGTCGCCGCCCCGTCCGGGGCGCCCGACGGCCCGGCGGCGTCGCCCGAGAACCACCCGACGGTCACCGTGACCGGGCCGGTTCCGTCCGTGGTCACCGTGACCGACGCCGTGGCCGTCGCGTTGCCGGTCTGCCGGAACCCGCCGAGGGCGACGCCCTTCACGCCGGTGCGCGGCGGGGGAGCGGACGAGCTGGAGCCGGTGCCGCCCGAGGAGGGCGGCGCGGACGGCTCCCCGCTCGGCGTGCCGGAGGACGGCGGGGCGGAGGAGGGACCGGCGGAGGCCGGGTCCGACGGGGACGGCGACCCGGCACCGTCCCCGGTGGTGCCGGACGCGCTCTCCGAGGGGCCGGCGGAGTCGGACGCCTCGGCGGAGGCGGAGGACGGTGAGCCCCCGGAGGCCGAGGGGGAGGCCGAGCCGCTCGGCGGGGCCGCGCCGCCGGTGACCTCCGGGACGGCGCTCGTGGTGGCCAGCGCCTCGGCCGCCTGCCCCGCGGCCACCCCGGTGGTGTCCTTGCCGCCGAGGCCCTGGGCCAGCAGCACCGCCACCAGCACGGCGGCGGCCGCCACGACCAGACCCGGCCAGGTGGGCCGCCACGGGCGCAGCCCGCCGGGCCGCCCGCCCGCCGCCTGCCGCAGGACCGTGCGCGCGGTGTCGGCCTGCGCGCGGGGCGTCTCGCGCGCGGACGGCAGCAGGAAGAGCAGCAGCGCGACCAGCGCGGCGAGCCGTCCCCGGCCGCGCTCCTCCCAGTCAGGTCCGTAGGCGCCGACCGCGGCCCGCTCCAGGTCCGTGACGAACGCCGCCGCGTCCGAGGGGCGCTCGGCGGCCGACTTCGCCAGCCCCCGCGCCACGAGCGGCCGTACCGCCTCCGGCACCTCCTCGACGGGGACCGGGCTCTCCACGTGCCGCAGCGCCAGCTCGGCCATGTTGTCGCCGGTGTAGGGGCGGCGGCCGGTCAGGCACTCGAAGAACGTCGCGGTCGCCGCGTACACGTCCCCGGCGGGCGAGGCGGGCGCTCCGGTCCACTGCTCGGGCGCCATGTACGACGGGGTCCCGGCGACGCCCGCCGTCACGCCAGCGTCGACCGCGATGCCGAAGTCCACCAGCTTGGACGCGCCGTCCGGGGTGACCAGGACGTTCTCCGGCTTGTAGTCCCGGTGCACCACACCGACCCGGTGCGCGTCGGCCAGGCCCAGCAGCGAACCCTTCAGCAGGACGAGGGCCGCCTCGGGGGTGAGCGGGCCCTGCCGGGCCAGCACCGTGCGCAGCGAGACGCCGTCCACCAGCTCCATCACGATCGCGGCGCCGTCGGTCGCCTCGACGTACTCGTAGAGCCCGGCCACGTGCGGGCTGCTCAGCCCGCCCAGCAGCTCGGCCTCCGCGCGGAAGCCGTGCACGAAGCCGGGGCGGGTGCGCAGCGACTCGCTCAGGTACTTCACCGCCACCGCCACGCCCGTCGGCTCGTGCACGGCGCGCACCACCCGGCCGCTCGCCCCGGACCCCAGCTCCAGGGCCTCGGCGTACCCCGGCACCGCCCATGTGTTCATCGCCGTACCCCCCTTGCCGCCGCGCCTCGCGCGCGCGGTCCGTGCCGTGGTCCCGGTGCCGCGGCGGCACTCCGGTACAGCGGACCACGCGGACAGAGACACGATTATGGCCGCCGCGGTTGCAGACGGACCCCGTCGGGTCCGGGCCACGGCGAAGCCCCGCCGGGCCGACGGTGTCGTCGGTCCGGCGGGGCGCTCCCCCTGGTGCGGCGGTCCGGTGCGGCGCTGGATCAGGAGGCCGGGACCTCGTCGACGAAGGCCGTCCCGGCCCCCCGGTAGGCGGCCACCTTCGCCGCGACCTGGGCCGGGGTGAGGACCTGGTCCTTGACGTGCAGGACGTAGTCGACCTGCTGGTCGTAGGCGCGCGGTGTCGTGGAGGTCTGGCCCGCGAGGTCGATCAGCCACTGGTTGAAGTTGATCGACATCGGGCGCTCGGGCAGGTACTGGGCGTCGTGGGTGCCGAAGAGCTGCCCGTCGATGTAGTAGGTGATGGCGCTGTTGTCGATGGTCACCACCAGGTCGTGCCAGCCCGCGTAGCTCTGCCGGGACTCGGTGTGCTGGTTGACGGCCTGCCACGGGTCGGGGTTGTAGGTCTCCCAGGACGTCGTGTAGAGGATGTTCGACGGCTCGCCCCAGCCGCCGTTGGGCAGGTACTCGAAGTCGTACTCGGCGTAGTCGTCCGCCATCGGCGCCTTGAGGTCGTTGATGGTGAAGAACGTCTGCACCAGGCGGTCCCCGTCCGGGCCCGACTTCGGGGCGTCGGAGAACTTCACCCGCGCCGCGTACGTCCCGTTCCTGAACTTGGTCGCCTTGGTGAGGACCTCGGTCTGCACGGTCGACGACGCGGTGCCCGCGGTGGAGGTCTCCAGGTTCATCACCGAGTTGCCGCCGGAGCTGGTGAAGGTCACCTTCGACGGGTCCCAGGTGGCGCCGGGCACACCGGGACCGCCCGAGTTGGAGCGGACGTTCCAGCCGTGCGCGGAGATCGCCGGGTCGGTGTGCGAGCTGTACGAGAAGTCGTCGAACAGGGTCTGCCCGCCGCCGGGCGGATCGGTCGGGTCGGTGGGGTCGGTCGGGTCCGTGGGGTCGTTGCCGGCGGGCGCGGTGCCCCACACGGTCGCCCCGGAGAGCTGGGCGGTGACCTTGTTCCAGTCGCCGTACGCGGTCTGCGTCCCGCTGAAGGAGTAGTCGTCGCTCTGCCGCAGCGTCTGCCAGTTCGCCTGGTAGAAGCGCAGCTGCATGTCCCCGGTGTCCGCGCCCGGGGCGAGCGTCCCGGCCGCCGAGGTGAAGCCGATCTCCAGGTAGCGGTCGGCCGTGGCGGTGGGGTTGGCGAGGGTGCCGAAGGTGCCGGTGATCCCCGCGCAGCCGCGCACCGCCCAGGAGCAGGCGAAGCGGTACGAGGCGGAGGCGGTGTCCGCCTTGAAGTAGTAGCGGACCTTGACCTGGCTGAGCTGGACCGTGGTGGAGCCGTTGTTGCGGACCTTCAGCCACGGCTCGGACTGGTCGGCGGTGGCCCCCGTGGCGCTGGTGCGGTACTGCACGGCGACCGAGCCGTCGGCGGCGGACGCCTGGGTGGGCACGGCGGTCAGCAGGGCGCTGCCCAGCAGGGCCGACAGCGCGAGGGCGAGCCGGCCGCGACCGCGGGTGGGGCGGGATGTCATCGGGGTTCCTTTCGGCAGGGCTCCCGCGGGCGCGGGAGGGTCGGGGAACGTGCGGGTGGGGAGGGAGGGGCGTGCGGGGGTGCCCGCGGCGCCGGTCGAGCGGGCGGGGCGGGCGGTCGGGAGGGGGTCAGGCGCTGCGCGGCCGGTCGGCGCGGGCCGTGCCCGGGGTGCGGGACACCCTGAGGACGTCGAGGCGCTCGCGGTGTCCGGTGAGGCGTCCGCTGAAGTCGTCCCAGCCGGACGTGCCGTCCCAGACCCGCTCGGCGAGCGCGCACAGCCGCGGGTAGGTCAGGTACTCGATGTGCTCCGGCGTGCTGACGTGCTCGGTCCACAACTGGCCCTGCGCGCCGAGGATGCGCGCGGCGGACGCCTCCTCGCCGGGCGGGGCGAGGTCGAGCCCGTACACCGTCCGCAGGTCGACGACGAGGCCGGGCTGGCCGGGCGGTTCGAGGGGGCCGGGGCGCTGCGGGTAGTCGAGGTAGGTGGTGCGGTGGTCGGCGTGCACCACCTCGTGGCCGCGCCGGGCCGCGGCCCAGGCGTGGGCCGGTTCGCGCCAGCTCATCACCGCGCACTCACGGGGCAGGGTCACGCCGTCCTCGGCCCAGGCCACCGGGCGGCGGCCCGCCGCCACCAGGTGCTCGGTCATCCGGGCGAGGAACCAGCCGTGCAGCGCCCCGGGGCCCGGCAGTCCCTCGCGCGCCGCCCGCGCCCGCGCGGCCGGGGACCGTTCCCACTCGGTGGTGGGGCATTCGTCGCCGCCGAGATGGACGTACGGCGAGGGGAAGACGTCCATCACCTCGTCGAGGACGGTGCGGAAGAAGTCCAGGACGTGGTCGTCGACGCCGAGGACGTGCTCGCTGATGCCCCAGCGGGTCCACACGTCGAGGCGGCGGGACGGGTCGGTGCCGAGTTCCGGGTGGGCGGCGAGGGCGGCCCGCACATGGCCGGGCACCTCGGTCTCGGGCATCACGGTGATCCCGCGCTCCGCGGCGTACCGGACCAGCCGGGTCAGCTCCGCCCGCGTGTACCAGCCCGTGTGCGGGCGCCCGTCGAAGCGGTCGCCGCCCGCCGGTCCGATCTGGGTCTGCGCCCGCCGCCCGCCGACCTCGGTGAGCCGGGGGTAGGCGGCCACCGGCATCCGCCAGCCCTGGTCGTCGGTGAGGTGCAGGTGCAGCACGTTCAGCTTGTGCAGGGCCATCAGGTCGACGTAGCGCAGGAGGTACGACAGCGGCTGGAAGTGCCGGGCCACGTCGAGCATGCTGCCCCGCCAGCGGTGCCGGGGCACGTCGGTGATCTCCACGGCGGGCAGCTCCCACGCCGTGCCGCGCACCGGCAGGTCGGACAGCGCCACGTACGGCAGGAGCTGACGCACCGTCTGCACGCCGTTGAGGAGTCCGGCCGGGCGGGCGGCGCGCAGGAGGACCCCCTGGGGGCTGACCGTCAGGCCGTAGCCCTCCTCGCCGAGGCCGGTCAGGGCGCTGTCGAGGGTGAGGACGAACGTGCCGTCGGCGGCGGTCGGCAGCGGCAGACCGGTGGCGGGGGCGAGGAGGGTGCGCAGCAGGCGGGCGGCCGGTTCGGCGCCGGGGGAGACCCGCAGGGCGGTGCGCGCGTCGAGCCGGAAGCGGCCCGAGCGGGTGACGAGCCTGCGGGGGCGGGGGACGAGGGTCAGTTCGGGGGGCGGCAGGTCCACAGGACGACTCCGTCGGTCGGAAGGGGCACGGCGGGGGGCGGGGGCGCGGTTCAGCCCTTGACGCCGCCCGCGGCGAGACCCGCGGTCACATGGCGCTGGAGCGCGAGGAAGACGATCAGCGCGGGCAGGGCGAACAGGGTGGAGGCGGCCATGGTGGCGCCCCAGTCGGTGCCGAACGTCGACTGGAACGAGGAGAGCCAGACCGGCAGCGTGCGGCTGTCCTGCTGCTTGATGATGAGGAAGTTGGCGTACGTGAACTCGTTCCAGGCGGTGATGAAGCCGAACAGGGAGGTCGCCATCAGTCCGGGGGCGAGCAGGGGCAGCGCCACCTTGCGGAAGGCGCCCGCCCGGGTGCAGCCGTCGACCTGGGCCGCCTCCTCCAGCTCGGGCGGTATCCCGGCGATGAAGCCGCGCAGTACGACCACCGTGAACGGCAGGGTGATCATGAAGTAGACGAGGGTGAGCGTCGGCAGCCGGTCGAGCATGTTCGTGTCGCGGGAGATGATGTAGACCGGGATGATCAGCGACTCCCAGGGCGCCATCTGCGCGATGAACACCGCGAGCATGAACTGCCGGCGTCCGCGCCAGCGCATCCGGGCGACGGCGTAGGCGGCGCCGAGCGCGACCAGCAGGGAGAGCAGGACCGCGCTCAGGGTGACGAGGACGCTGTTGCGCCAGAACAGACCGAAGCTGTCTGCGCCGACGGCGGTGCGGAAGTGCTCCAGCGTCCAGTGCTCGGGGATCAGCCGGGGGTCGTAGGTCTGGATGTCCGGTGACGGCTTGAACGCGGTCGACATCATCCAGTAGACGGGGAACAGGCACAGGACGACGGTGAGGGCGGCGGCGAGGTGCAGCGGCACCCGGCGCAGGCGGCGCCGTCCGGAGCCGCGGGCGGGGGTGGCCGCGCCGCGGGTGGCGGGTTCCTTGTCGAGGCGGGCGGTGGCGGGCGGGTGTGCGGTGGTCACAGGGTCTCGCCCTCCTGACGGAACAGCTGGCGGAAGTAGAGGACGAGGACGCCGCTCATCAGCAGCAGGGTGATCATCGAGGCGGCGGAGCCGAGGTCGTAGCGCTGGCCGGAGAGCGCGGTCTGCACGGCGTAGACCGGCAGGATGGTGGTGGCGCCGCCCGGACCGCCGCGGGTCATCACCCAGATCTGCACGAACGCCTTGAACGTCCAGATCACTTCGAGCGAGAGCACCAGCATGAAGATCGGCCGGATCAGCGGGAACGTCACCGAGCGGAAGATCCGCGCGGGGCCCGCGCCGTCCATGCGCGCCGACTCGTACAGCTCGGCGGGGACGGTGACCAGCGCCGAGTAGAGGGTGATGGCGGCGAACGGCACCGACTGCCAGACGATCAGCACGACCACGATGGC
Organism: Streptomyces sp. NPDC091281; assembly: GCF_044757425.1. NCBI lineage: Bacteria > Bacillati > Actinomycetota > Actinomycetes > Kitasatosporales > Streptomycetaceae > Streptomyces > Streptomyces sp. NPDC091281. The sequence continues at coordinate 252,549 of NZ_JBIVUY010000012.1, forward strand.
GAACGCGGTGCCGCCGTGCGCGAACCAGGGGTAGCCCTCGAAGGAGGAGAAGCCGAGCGAGGTGAGCGTCTCGTTGACGATGCCGAACTCCGAGTGGAACAGCCACTGGAAGACGGTGGTGGCCGCCACCACCGGCACCGCCCACACCAGCACCAGCGAGCTGAGCACGACGGTCCGCACGACCCGGCCCAGCCGCTCCACCATCAGGGCGACCAGCGTCGACAGGACCATGATGACGACGACGTTGACGGCCATGAAGAGGAAGGTCCGGCGGACCACCTCCCAGAACTCCGGGTCGGACAGCAGGGTCCGGTAGTTGCGCAGGCCCACGAACTCGGCGTCGCCGACGATCAGTTGCCGCAGCCGGAAGTCCTGGAAGGAGATCGTCACGGCCCGCACCAGCGGGTAGACCAGCAGATAGAGCATGCCCAGCACGGCCGGGGCGATCAGCAGGTAGGGCCAGGGGCCCGACCGGCCGTCGCGGGCGGGGCGCCGGGGCGGGCGGCGGGCGGGACCTTCGGCCGCGCGGCGGGCGGGTCGGCGGCCGGCGGAGCCGGGCAGGCTCCGCTCACGGACGGTCGACACGGCGCCTCCTGTTCTTCGGGGTCGCGTTGTTCGGGGGGCACGGACTGTGCGGGGGCACGGACTCACCGGGGCTTCCCGGTGTCCGGGGCGCGGGTCCCGGCCGGTGCGGGCGGCCGGGACGCCCGGTCAGGAGCCGCTGTTGAGGGTGGAGGTGATCGTGTCCGACGCCCCGGCCGCCGCCTTCGCGGCGTCCTGGCCGGTCAGGACCGCCGTCATGTACTCCTTGATCGGGTTCTTCGCCTCGACCGCCGCCCACTGGGGCGTGTTGGGCGTGGCGTGGCCCTGGGCGGCGCCGACCGCCATCGCCGCGGTGCCGGGGTCGGCGGCGACCGCGTCCGCGAGGGTGGTGCGGTTGGGCACGTAGCTCATCGCCGGGGCGAGCTTGCGCTGCCAGGTGTCGCCGGTGAGTTCCTTGATGAAGGTGTACGCCTCGTCCTGGTGCTTGGCGACGGCCGGGACGACCAGGTCGGAGCCGCCGGTGAAGACGCTGCCCGGGGTGCCCGCGGTCTTGCCGGGGATCGGGAAGAAGCCGAGCTTGCCCTTGAGTTCGGGGTTGTGCTCCTCGACGACCTTGGCGCCGCCGGGGACGGCGATGATCTGCGCGACCTCGCCCCCGGCCATCACCTCGGCCTGTGGCGGCTGGGCCTCGTCGGAGTCCTTGGGGCCCTTCCCCAGGGCCTGGAGGCTCTGGTAGAAGTCCATCGCGCGCAGCGCCTCCGGGCTGTCGAGGCCGCCCTTCCACTTCCCGCCGCTCTCCGTGGCGAGGTCGCCGCCCTCGTCCCAGACGAAGCCGGAGAGGACGTACCAGTTCTGGCCGGGCAGGTAGATGCCCTGGGTGCCGCCCTTGTTCAGCTGCTTCGTCGCCGCGATCCAGTCCTCGCGGGTCTTGATCGCGGCGGCGTCCACGCCCGCCTTCTCGAACAGGTCGGTGCGGTAGATGACGACCCGGTTGGCCGCGTAGTACGGGATGCCGTACTGCTTGCCCTCGTACGCGCCGGGCTCGGCCAGTCCCTTGAGCCAGGCGTCGCCGCCGAGGTCGGAGACCTTGCCGGAGAAGTCGGTGAGGCCGCCGCTCTGGGCGTACTGCGCGACCTGGGTGTTGCCGACCTCGATGACGTCCGGAGCGTCGTTGCTGGCCAGCGCGGCGGTGACCTTCTCCCCGATGCCGTCCCACTCCTGGATCTGGATCTTCGCGTCGATGTCGGGGTGGGCCTTCTCGAAGCCGGTCTCGAACTCCTTCTGGAACTCGGCCGAGACGCTGTCACGCATCAGCCAGACGTCGAGGACGGTCCGGCCGCCGCCGGCGCTGTCCGACGCGTCGTCGGAGGAGGAACAGCCGGTGAGCCCGGCGCTCAGCGCCAGAGCGCCGAGCAGGGCGAGCGAGCGGTACTTCACGGTTCACCTCTGGGAGACCTGGGACCTGGGAGAAGACGTGCACGGGAACCTGACCAGTAAGTGGACCAGTGGGCTTACCAGTCGGCGCTCGATGAAGGTGGCATAGACCAATGTGGGCGTCAAGCCCCCACGTACAAAGCGTTATGGGCGATTCGACGCCGACAGAAGGCCGGGCGGGACGGGCGGAGCGTGGTCATCCGGCCGAATTCGGAAACCCGCGGCCCACTTGACCAGCAGACCAGTTATCGTCGGAGGGCATACCAGTGCGCCGCCCCGGCCGACCGGGAGAAAGAGAAAGAGTGCCGCATGGAGATCGACCCCGCCGCCTCGGGTGCGGTGCTCAAGCGCGAGCGCGTCCGCGACGCGATCCTCGAACTCGTCGAGGACCGACGGCCGGGCGACCCGATTCCCTCCGAACGCGCCCTGTGCGCCCGGCTCGGCGTCTCACGGCCGACGCTGCGCGCCGCCGTCGACGAACTCGTGGTCGCCGGGGTCCTGGTGCGTGAGCACGGGCGGGGCATGTTCGTCGCCGCCGAGAAGATCACCCAGGAACTGGTCTCCGACCGGCAGGCGTTCAGCCTTCCGCAGGCGGCCGGGGTCTGGAGCAGCAGGCTCCTGGAGATGAACACCCACCCGGCCGGCGCCCGCGTCGGACGCAAACTGCGCATCTCCCCGGCCGCGAAGATCCACTACGTGGCCCGGCTGCGCCTGGTCGACGGCTCGCCCACGGCCATCGAGTACCTGCACGTCCCCGCCGACCTGGTGCCCGGCCTGACCAGTGAGGAACTGGAGCAGGGCGACCTCTACGAGCATCTGCGGGCCCGGCACGCGGTCGACGTGAGCGAGGCCGTCCAGTCCATCGAGCCCACCGTGGTGACCCGGGCCGAGGCCGATCTGCTCGACGTGCCGGAACTCTCCCCCGCGCTGCTCTTCGAACGGCTGACCACGGACGTGCGCGGCCGGGCCGTCGAGTACGTCCACTCCCTCTACCGGGGCGACCGCTACCGCATCGTCTCCCGGCTCAGCCTCGGCCCGCGCGACCAGGCACCGCCGTCGCCCGGGGGACACCATCCGGGTATCCCGCCGGGCGACTTCACGACCGGGGAGCCGGTCACCTTCACCACGCGGGGAGTGGTGCAGGACGGTCAGTGAGGCGACCTCGCGCCCCGGAGCCCGGACCCGTGTGACCGACCCCGGGCCCCGACCCGGCCCGGACACCGCCGGGCCGTTCGCTCGTGCGTGTTTCCGGGGACCCGCCGGACCGTACCGGCCCCGGCGGGTCCCCGGCCGCCGTCAGGCGGTGTGCAGGCGCAGGCCGTACCGGTTGAGGATCTCGTTCACCGGCTGGAACCAGGTCTGGCCGCCGCTGGAGCAGTTGCCCCAACCGCCGGAGGTGACGCCCTGGGCCTGGTCACCCGTGATGAACGAGCCGCCCGAGTCGCCGCCCTCGGCGCACACGCTGGTCTTCGTCAGCTGGTACACCGCGCCCTGCTGGTAGTTGACCGTCTCGTTCTTGGCCAGCACGTTCCCGCAGTGCCAGCGGGTGGTCGAGCCCGACCGGCAGACCGAGCTGCCGACGGGGGCCTCGTTCGACCCGCGGACCAGCTGGTCCGGGACGGTTCCCCAGCCGAGCACGACCGGCACGGTCCACCAGCCGCTGCCCACGTTCACCCAGGCGTAGTCGTCGCCCGGGAAGGACGAGCCCTGGAAGTTGCCCACGTAGGAGCGGTCCCAGCCGTACACCGCCTGGCCCGCGCGGCCGCAGTGCCCGGCGGTGACGAACCCGCCCTGCACCGAGAAGCCTATGGAGCAGCGGACGTTGCCGGTGTAGTACGGGTCGCCGCCCACGGTGCCCGCGGCGAAGGTCTGCGGCGCCGAGGCCACTGTCTTGACGGTCACGGGACCGGCCGCGCGGGCCCGGTCCAGGAACCGCCGGACATCGTTGTCGGAGGCCTTGTCCTTGACCACGCCGACGACCAGCGAGTTGGCCGCCGGGTCGACGTACCAGTTGCTGACGCCGCTCGGCGCGGCCAGCCGGTCCACGCGGGCCTTGGCCGTGTCGAGGGCGCGGGCGCTGTGCTCGACGGTGCGCACGGTGGCGCCGGTGGCGCGGACCGCCCGTACCGTCGTGGCGGGGGCGTCCGAGGTGACGGCCACCGTCAGCCGCTCGGAGGCGGCGTCGAACCACGAGCCGCCGTAGGCCGCTCCGGCGGCGGCACGGGCCTTCGGCTCCACGCCGGTGGCGGCGCGCTCGGCGGCGAGCCGCTCCCGCGCCTCGGTCGCGGTCAGGCCCAGGTCGCGCTGCATCGCGGCCAGAAGGCCCGTGCTGAGCGGCTTCGCCTCGGCGGCGACGGGGGAGTCGCTGGCCGCCGCGGGCAGGGCGGCGCCGGTCGTCCAGCTGCCGACCAGGAGCAGGACGGCCAGTCCTGCGAGCTTGACTCTGTTCTGTCTCACGGGAGTTGCCCCTTCGTCGTTCCAGCAAGGTGGGGGTGGAACAACCGCGGGTTGAGAGCGCTCTCGTGCGGGTTGCTCCGAGAGTAGCCATCCAACGTGGACAGGTCCATGCCAATGCCGTACATCGTTGTCGGAGTTGCCGACGGGGCGTCAGGCGGGCCGGGGAACACCGCGGCGCACGCCGGGGAGGCGTGCGCCGAGCGGACCGTGGACGGGAGGGAAAAAGAGTTCCGTCGCCTATCGACCGATTGCCGACCGGATATGACGGAATAAGGGGCGATGTTCAGCGGCTGCGGATCGCGCTGGTGGCAAAGAATCCGGTGGCCGCGGCGGTGATGAGGGCACAGACGGCGAGCAGGGCGGTACGTCGCATCGAGCAACCTTCCCGAGGGGGAGAGGGACGGATGGGCCCTGCTCAACGCCCCACCGTGCCGCACCGCTTCGCCCGCGCGGCGATGCCACCCGTACGGACGCGGGCCGGTCGTGCGGCGCCGTGACGGCCGGTGCGCGGGGGACGGGTGTGACCCTTTCCATTGCGCTCGCCGACCACGACGGTAAACATCGGCTCACAAGTTTTTCCGAATAATTGTTATCCGAGGACCGCTCAGGGATCTCCCCTGTCACGGACAGCATCGTTCGGCGTCTACGACAGGGAAGCAGCGATGGGTACTCAGCACACGGCGGACACGGCGGCACTGGTGACCGCCGCCCGAGAGGGCGACCCGCAGGCACAGGACGCGTTGGTGAGCGCGTACCTGCCGCTGGTCTACAACATCGTGGGCCGCGCGCTGAACGGCTCGGTGGACGTCGACGACGTCGTCCAGGAGACCATGCTCCGGGCCCTCGACGCGCTGCCCGGCCTGCGCTCCACGGAGAGCTTCCGGTCCTGGCTGGTGGCCATCACCATGAACCAGGTCCGGGCCCACTGGCGCGAACGGCAGGTCTCCTCGGGGCCGGTGGAGGAGGCCGGGGAACTCGCCGACCCGGGCGCGGACTTCGTCGACCTCACGATGGTGCGGCTGCAACTGTCGGGCCAGCGCCAGGAGACCGCGCGCGCCACCCGCTGGCTGGAGCCCGACGACCGCGGCCTGCTGTCGCTGTGGTGGCTGGAGTGCGCGGGTACCCTCACCCGCGCCGAGGTGGCCGCCGCGATGGAGCTGTCGCCGGAGCACACGGCGGTGCGGGTGCAGCGGATGAAGGCCCAGCTGGAGGCGGCCCGGGTGGTCGTGCGGGCGCTGGGCGCGCAGCCGCCGTGCGAGGAACTGCGCGGGGTGCTGGCGAGTTGGGACGGCCGTCCGTCCGCGCTGTGGCGCAAGCGGATAGCCCGGCACGCCCGCGGCTGCGGCCGCTGTTCCGGCCTGTGGAGCGGACTGCTGCCCGCCGAGGGCCTGCTCGCCGGTCTGGCGCTGGTCCCGGCGTCGGCGTTCCTGGTGGCCTGGGCGGGTTCGGGCGACCCGAACGCCCTCGTCGGCTCGGCGACCGCGGCCTCCGCCCCCGCCACCGCGTACGGCGTCGACGGCGCGTCCGGCGCCGGGGCCGCTCACGCGGACGCCGGTGTCGTCACCTCGGGCAGGCACCGGGGCGCGAGCGGGGACCGGTCCGAGGGCGCGCGCGGCGCGGCCCGCCGCAGGCGCCGCGTCCGCCGCCGCGCGGTCGGCGGCGCCGTCGTCGCCGCCGTCGTGGCGGGCGGCGGCCTGTTCTACTTCCTGCTGCCCGACGGCGGCAAGGACGAGTCGACGGCGAGCCGCGTCGTCGACGACGCCCCGGTGCCCCCGTCGGTCACGGCGAGCGCGAGCACCCCGACCGGCACGCCGTCGCCGTCCGCCTCCCCCTCGCCGTCGGCCTCGCCGTCCGCGAAGAAGTCCCCGAGCCCGAGCGCCTCCCCGAAGCCGTCGCCGAAGAAGACCCGCCCCGCTGCCCCGAAGCCCGCGCGGCCCGCGCCCGCACCCGCGCCGGAGGAGAAGCCCGCCCCGAAGGCGGCGCCCAGCGGTCTCAACGGCCAGGTCATCGCCCTCGTCAACGAGGAGCGGTCGAAGGCCGGTTGCGGACCCGTCACCGACGACGGCGAGCTGCGCGCCGCGGCGCAGGGCCACTCCGACGACATGGCCGCCCGTGACTTCTTCGACCACACCAACCCGGACGGGGAGAACCCCGGCCAGCGCATCACCGACGCCGGGTACCGCTGGTCGACCTACGGCGAGAACATCGCCAAGGGGCAGCAGACCGCCGCGTCGGTGATGGAGTCCTGGATGAACAGCCCCGGCCACCGCGCCAACATCCTCAACTGCGCCTTCAAGAACATCGGTGTCGGCATCCACCAGGGCGACGGCGGCCCGTGGTGGACGCAGAACTTCGGCGCCAAGCTGTGAAGGCCCCCGCGCGGCAGGGGTGTCGCGGCGCGGCGCGCTGAGCGTCCCGCCGCCGGGTGTCCCCGGCCGTCGGGCCGGGGCGGGCCCCGGTGTGCCGGGGTGGCCGGGAGGCCGGGCCCTCCTCCGGGCGGGCCCGGCCTCCCGCGGGCGGCGGCGGCCGTCGGTCCGGTACGTGCCGCCGCCCGTCCCGCCGGTCCGGCGGCCCCGCGCCGGGCCGCCGGACCGGCCCGTTCCGGGCCCGGGACGGGCTGAGATGCGGGGTCGTGGGGGCCGACGGAGACTGAGGGGGTGAAGACCACCCGTCCAGGACATGGCGAAGCCGGACCCCGCGCCGTCGAGCCACCGCGGGAGACCCTCGGGCTGGCGGCGATGCTGTTCGCGGTCGCCATGACCTTCATCGACCAGACCATCGTGGCCGTCGCGGCCCCGGACATCACCGACGAACTCGGGCTGACCACCTCCGGGATGCAGTGGGTCGTCAACGCCTACCTGCTCTCCCTGGCCGCCTTCTTCGCCCTCGGCGGACGCCTCGCGGACCTCCTCGGGCCGCGCCGCATGGTCGTCGTCGGCACCCTGGTGTTCGTCATCTCCTCGATCCTCTGCGGCTGTGTCCCGAAGGGCGACTTCGCCCAGACCTGGATGATCATCTTCCGGGCGGTCCAGGGCCTCGGGGCCGCCCTGCTCTTCCCCGCGGCGCTCGCCGTCGTCGTCGCCGTGTTCCCGGTCGAACGGCGCGGGCGCGCGCTCGCGCTGTTCTTCGGCCTCTCCGGCGCGCTGACCGCGATCGGCCCGCTGCTGGGCGGCTGGCTGACCGCCTGGACCTGGCGCGCGATCTTCTGGGTCAACGTGCCCGTGGCGATCATCGCGCTGATCCTGACCGCCATGGCGCACATCGCCGACCGCAGACGCGACGAACCCCTCGACGTGCGCGGCGCCGCCCTCATGGTGGTCGGCATGGGGCTGAGCGTGCTCGGCTTCCAGCAGGCCTGGTCCTGGGGCTGGGACAGCGTGGCGACCTGGGCCTGCATCGTGGGCGGACTCCTCGTGCTCTGGTTCTTCGTCCGCTTCGAGCGCGGCGTCCGGCATCCCCTGATCGACCTGCGGGTCTTCGACGACAAGGCGTTCCGCGTCGACGCCGTCGTGCTGTTCTTCGCGATGCTCGCGTTCGTCCCGCTGTTCTTCTTCGCCTCGGTCTACGCCCAGGTCTCCCTGAGCGCCTCGCCCAACCAGGCCGCGCTGTTCCTGCTGTACTTCTTCGCGGGCTTCGCCATCGCGTCCCAGTGGGGCGGCCGCATCTTGGACCGCACCGGCGCGCGCCCCGCGCTCAAGGCGGGCACCGTGATCGGCGCGGTCGGATTCGCCCTGTGGGCGGGCAAACTGACCGACCTCTCCATGCACGACCAGTGGCCCTACGCCGCGCTGGCGGGCGCCGGGATCGGCTTCATCCTCGCGCCCGCGTCCACGGACGCCGTCAACCGGTCGCTCAACGCCTCGTACGGCGAGGTCACCGGGGTCACCCAGACGATCCGCAACTACGCGGCCAGCGTGGGCCTCGCCGTCTTCGGCACGATCCTCACCCACGCCACCACCGACAACGTGGAGAAGACGCTGGAGTCGCGCGGGGTGTCCGAGGGCCGCTCGCGGGACATCGCCCGCCAGGTCGCCGAGTCGGTCACCGGCAGCGGCGACGCCCGCACCCCGGACGGCGGCGGGCCCGCGGCCTCGGCCATGCGGGACGCCATGTCGGCGATCCGGATGGACTTCGCCCAGGCCAACCAGTGGGTCTTCTACGGGATGGCCATCGCCCTCGGCATCGCCTTCCTGTTCGCCCTGCGCCACCCCGGCGGCAAGGCCGTGCAGGCCGATCCGAACACTCCGCAGGGTGACGCGGCCTCCCCGCGGGCGCCCGCTCCGGGCGCCACGACGCCCGGCGGCGGTGGCCGTTAGGGGGCTTGTACGTCCGGACGCGCCGAGGGGCGCCCGCGGTCCCGCGGGCGCCCCTCGGTGGTGGGTCGGGCTCCGGACCGTTCACGGTCCGGCGGCCGCGTCGCTCAGAGCTGGCCGGAGGCGGAGATGGTGACCTTCGAGGAGAGGCGGCCGCTGCCGGAGCCGAGCGCCTCGATCCGGCGGACCAGCTTCATGCTGTCCTCGTCGGCGACCTCGCCGAACACGACGTGCTTGCCGTCGAGCCAGCCGGTCACGATCGTGGTGACGAAGAACTGCGAACCGTTGGTGTTCGGGCCCGCGTTGGCCATGGACAGCAGGCCCGGCCGGTCGTGCTTCAGCTGGAAGTTCTCGTCCGCGAACTTCTCGCCGTAGATGCTCTTGCCGCCGGTGCCGTTGCCCGCGGTGAAGTCGCCGCCCTGGAGCATGAAGTCCGGGATCACGCGGTGGAAGGAGGAACCGGCGTAGCCGAAGCCCTTCTCGCCGGTGGCCAGCGCGCGGAAGTTCTCCGCGGTCTTCGGCACGACGTCGTCGAACAGGTTGAAGTTGATGCGCCCGGCGGGCTCGCCGTCGATGGTGATGTCGAAATAGACCTTGGTCGTCATGCTCCTATCCTGCACTCTCCCGCGTGCGAGGCCGAATCGAGGCCCCCGCACCGGCGCCGGACACCGCGTCGCGGGGGCCCGCGCCCAGCTCGGGGGCGATCAGGTTCCGCACGTCGTACAGGATCTGCTCGTAGTCCTCGCGGTGGAACTCGTACGGGAGTTCCAGCCGCAGTTCGCGCACGGACGCGACCACGGGATCGGCGGCCAGCGCCTCCAGGATCTGCTCGGCGCCGCCCACCAGGTCGGGGGCGAACAGGGTGCGGCGCGGGCCCTGCGGGGCGAGGGTGCGGGCGTGCCGGCTCTCCGCGTACGCCCGGTAGCGGGCCCGGGTCGCCGTGTCGGCGCTGTCCCACGGCACGATCACCCGGCCCAGCGCCACCCGCGGCTCGGGCCGCCCCGTCGGCAGGGCGGACCGGTAGGCGTCCAGCAGGGCGAGCTGCGCGGTGGCGAAGTCGTCCGTGCCCTCGCCGGTGACGATGTTCCCGGTGAGCAGGTTCAGCCCCCGTTCCCCGGCCCAGCGGGCGGACCGCAGACTGCCGCCGCCGTACCAGACCCGGTCCGCGAGGCCCTCGGCGTACGGCTGGAGCCGCGGGCGCTGGACGTTGCCGGGGGAGTGGATCACCGTGTCCGGGTCGCCGAGGAAGGCGCCGCGCAGATGGCCGACGACGCGGTCGATGCGGCCGTAGGACAGGTCGAGGGAGCGCCAGTCCCCGTCGTGCACCAGGCCGCCGAGGAGGTCCGCGTGCGGCATGCCGGTGCTGAGGCCGACCTGGAGGCGGCCCCGCGACAGCACGTCGGCCAGCGACAGGTCCTCGGCCAGCCGGAACGGGTTCTCGTAGCCGATCGGGATGACGGCCGTGCCCAGCTCGATCCGCTCGGTGCGCTGGCTCGCGGCGGCGAGGAAGACGGCGGCGGAGCCCACGCCGTGCTCCAGGTGGCGCTGGCGTATCCAGGCGCCGTCGAAGCCCAGCCGCTCCCCGTGTGCGAACAGCCGGAGGGTGTCCTCCAGGCCGCCGTACGGGTCGTCGTCGGCGAAGTTGCCCGGCGTGAGGAAGGCCAGCGAGGCGATCGCGGGGCGGCTCACGCGCGGTGGTCCGGCGGCAGGGCGTACAGCTCGGGCAGGTTCACCACGATCGCCTCCTGCGTGCTGCGCGCGATCACCACCACCGCCTCCTCGTCCGGGTCGGGGTTCTCCTCGCGGTGCGGCACGAACGGCGGGACGAAGATGTAGTCGCCGGGCCCGGCCTTCAGCCGGACCTCCTCGGCGCCGTCGCCCGAGCCGTCCAGGAAGACGAACTCCGGACGGCCGCTGACCACGTAGATCGCCGTCTCGGACGCGCCGTGGTGGTGGTCGGAGGAGGAGGTGGAGGGCGCCACGTGGGTCTGGCCCATCCACAGCTTCTCCGAGCCGACGGCCCGGCCGCTCACCGCGGCGAAGCGGCGCATGCCGCCGGTCTGCGCGGTGTCGCCGTCGAGGGCGTCGGCGCGGATGTGGTGCAGCCGGGTGTGCAGCGGCCGCGTCGGGCGCTCCGGCTCGGGGTGGTCGTGGAGGTGCGGGTGGAAGCCCTCGCCCGCGGTGGTCAACGGCTCGCTCATGGCCCGGACGCTAGGTCGGCCCCGAAAAGGATGTCAAGAGGTGTCCATTGCGCTTCACCTGCGGCAATGTTCCCGCAACACTGCGCGGGTGGCTGGTTCGCGCCGCACCCGGGGGCACGCCTCGGGCATGATGAGCGCATGCATATCTCCGCGAAGGCGGACTACGCCACCCGGGCTCTGCTCGAACTCGCGTGTGAACCCGCCCGTCCCCTCACCTGTGAGGCCATGGCCTCCGCCCAGGGGATTCCGTTCCGTTTCCTGAAGTCCGTGGTCGGCGAGTTGCGCCGGGCCGGTCTGGTCCGCAGCCAGCGCGGCTGCGAGGGCGGCTACTGGCTCGGCCGCCCCGCCGACGAGATCACCGTCCTGGACGTGGTCCGGGCCGTCGACGGCGAGATCATCACCCTGCGCGGCGAGCCCCTGGCCGGGCTCGACTACCCCGGCCCCGCCGACGAACTGCCCGCCGTCTGGCGGCAGATCGAGGCCGACGCCCGCGCCCTCCTCGGCGGGCGGACCCTGGCCTCGCTGCTCCCGGCCGACGCCGCCGCCGACCCCCGGCCGCGGAGCGACGCGGCATGACAGGCGCCTCCGGGCCACCCGCGCCGACGGAGCACCGACCGGCCCTGGAAGTGGTCGAGTACACCGACCCGCTGTGCCCGTGGGCCTGGGGGTCGGAGCCCGTCTTCCGCAGGCTGCGCGCCGCCCTGCCCCAACAGGCCCGCTGGCGGCGGGTGTTCGCCATCCTCTTCGACGAGGACGACGATCCGCCGCCCGACCCGGCCGCCGAGACCGCCTGGTACGCCCGCTACGTCGAGGACATCACCGGCCACACCGGGGCGCCCCGCGCCGCCCGGCTCAGCCGGGTCGCCGCCGGTTCCTGGCCCGCCGCGCTCGTCGCCCGCGCCGCCGAGGCCCAGGGCCCCGAGGTCGCCGAACGGGTGCTGCGCCGCCTGCGGGAGAGCGTCTTCGTGCGCGGCGAACCGGCCGACCGCGTCGACCTCGCCCTCGCCTGGACGCACGGCGTGCCCGGCCTGGACCCCGCCCGCCTGGCCGCCGACGCCGCCTCGGCCGGGGTGCTCGCCTCGGTCCGCGCCGACCACGCCGAGGCGCGCCGCCCCGTCCCGGAGGTGTTCGACCCACCGGGCGGCTCCCCGCACCCCGGCGCGGCCAAGGAGACCCCCGACGGCGCCCACCGCTACGCCCTGCCGACCCTCGTCGTGCGCCGCGGCGACCGCCGTCGCGCCGTCCCCGGCCGACGGCCCTTCGAGGCCTACGCGGCGGCCGTCGAGGACCTCGCGCCGGGTGCGGTCACCGACCCCGGACCGCTCACCCCGGCCGCCGCCCTGGAGCGCCACCGCAGCCTCACCGGACCGGAGTTGGCCGCCCTCACCGACGGCTCGGGACCTCCGTCGGAGGCGGTGCGCGTGGACACCGGCAACGGCCCGCTGTGGCTCCACCCCGACGAGGCCGCCGTCCACCCGGCGCTGGCCCCGCCGCCCGCCGCGCGCCTCTGATCTGCGGCGGGGGCGGACCCCGGCCCCGGCGCGGCGTCCGTCCCGCCGAATGAGACACCAATTGGTGTCCATTGACAGCCGTCCGATCCAGACCCCAGGATGTGGAGCATGCTCACGACGCACCCCGGTGTGGTGTGCCGCTACGTGGACCTGCGGCGCACCTCCAGCGCTCTCTGTCGCTGACCGCCAGCCGCCCACGGCTTCCCGGCGCCTGACCACCCACGGCGGCACCGCCTGCCCGCCGCCCCGTCCGACGGCCCCCGTCCCCCCGCGCCGTCGCGTCGCGCCGTAACTCCCGCTGTTCCCCACCGGCTTCCCCTCCCGTCGCCCTTCGGCCGCCTTCGTCCGTCGGATCGCGTCGCCCTGCCCACGCGTTCCCGGCCGCACCCCCGCGCCGCCGCTGCCGCCGTCCCGTGCTCCGCCCTGCCCCGGGGCGGCCGGTCCGGGGCAGGGACCCTCGCTCCGTCGTGCCCGTGACGGATCTCCGGCGACCGGATCACGCGCCGCGCCCACCCCTGCCTTCCCTCGCCTCTTCCCGGCCGCCGCCCCGCCGCGGGCCGGGACCAGCAGAGAAAGATCGATATGTCCGGACAGCTCACGCCCCGCCGCCCCAGACTTCCCCTGCGACCCGCCCGCAGGGCCGGCCGGCTGCGCACCGCGGCCCTCGGCGCCACCCTGCTCACCGTGCTCGTCCCCGCGCTCAGCGCCTGCGGCGGCGACGCGGCCGGCGCGGGCGGCACCGCCACCCTCAAGTGGACCTCCTCCTACTTCCCCACCCACTGGGACCCGGTGGTCGGCGGCAGCGGCGCCCAGTTCCGCGAACTCGCCCTTGTCTACGCCTCGTTGACCCGCACCGACGAGACCGGCAAGGCCGTGCCCGACCTGGCCAAGAGCTGGGAGTACAACGACAAGGGCGACCAGATCACCTTCCACCTGCGGCCCGGCCTGAAGTTCAGCGACGGCGAGCCCGTCGACGCCGCCGCCGTGAAGGCCGCCGTCGAACGCGCCCAGAAGCAGAAGAACTCCGCCCTCTTCGGCGACCTCACCTCCATCAAGTCGGTCGAGGCCAACGGGCTCGACGCGGTGGTGACTCTCACTCAGGTCGACTACCAGATACCGCAGTTGTTCGGTCAGCGCGTCCTCCAGGTCGCCAGCCCCAAGGCCGCCCGGACCCCTGACAAGCTGGACCAGAACCCCGTAGGCGCCGGACCGTTCGTCGTCACCCAGCTCGTCCCCGGCACCAAGGCCGTCCTGAAGAAGAACCCGGACTACTGGGACGCCGAGAACATCCACATCGACCACGTCGAACTCACCTCGGCACCCGACGCCTCCACCGTCGTCTCCGGACTCCAGACCGGCGTCTACAACTTCGCCGACATCAAGCCCAGTCAGGCCGACGCCGCCAAGAAGGCGGGCCTCGACGTCTTCGTCCAGCCCGGCTTCAACGCCTCCAACATCAGCCTCAACATCAACAAGGCACCCTTCAAGGACGACCGCGTCGTGAACGCCGTCCGGTACGCGATCAACCGCCAGGAGTTCGTCGACAAGCTGACGTTCGGCTACGGCGAGGCCACCGACCAGCCCTTCCCCAAGGGCTACGTCGCCTACGACCCGCAGTCGGAGAACGCGTACCCCTACGACCCCGAGAAGGCGAAGAAGCTCCTCGCCGAGGCCGGGCACAAGCCCGGTGACCTCAAGCTCGACCTCGTCATCCCGGCCGAGGACCCGCAGGCGGAGATCGTCCAGTCACAGCTCGCCAAGGTCGGCATCACCGTCACCATCAAGATCGACAAGAACTGGGCCACCCCCTTCTTCGCCAAGGACCTGACCTTCTCCCTCTACGGCACCACCGGCCGCGACTCCGCCGCCCAGACCCTCACCGCCCACTTCGGACCCAACGGCCCGCTCAACCTCAGCTCCCCCTACGAGCCCGCCGGTTTCGAGGCGGCGATCGCCAAGGTCCGCCAGACCCCGCTGGACGCCCCCGACTACGCCGACACCCTCCAGGCCGCCACCCGCGCCGGACTCCAGAGCAAGGCCCTCGTCTTCACCTACTCCGGGCCCAACCTCATCGCCAAGAGCAAGACCGTCTCCGCCCTGCCCAAGAACCCGGCCCACATCGACTGGACCGGCGTCACCATCGGCGGCAACTGACCCCGTCCGTCCCGCACAGAGAGGGGGCAACCCCATGACGACCACCCTGGACGGGGTCCTGACCGAGGCCCGTCCCGACGAGCCCGCACCCCACCGCCGTCGCGGGGTCGCCGCGACCAGGACGCGCCACGCGCTCGGCCGCGTCCTGGTCACCCTCGCCCGCTCGGCCGCCCTCTTCGTCCCCGTCTTCCTCGTCGCCACGTTCGTGACCTTCGCGCTGCGGTCCCTCAGCGGCCTCAGCCCGGCCCGCATCCAGCTCGGCGAGGAGGCCACCCCCGAGGCCATCGCCCGCATCGAGGCGCAGTGGGGCCTCGACCGGCCCTTCCTGGTCCAGTACGGCGACTGGTTCTCCGGCGTCCTGCACGGACAGCTCGGCGCCAGCTGGACCAACGGCGCCGACATCTCCACCCTCATCGGCCTCGGCCTCGGCGTCAGCCTCTCCGTCGCCACGTTCGCGCTGCTCATCGGCGTGGTCGCCGGGTTCCTCCTCGGCACCGTCGCCGGACTGCGCCCCACCAGCTGGATCGACCGCGCCGTCACCGGCTTCGTCACCGTGGTCTCGGTGATGCCCGCCTTCGTCGTCGGCATCGTCCTCGTCGCCGTCCTCGCCGTCGGCCTCAACCTGTTCCCGTCCGCCGGATACATCCCGGCCGAGCAGGGCCTCGGACCCTGGCTCGCCCACATCACCCTCCCCGCGGTCGCCCTCAGCTGCGACGTCGTCGCCGACGTCGCCCGGCAACTGCGCGGCAGCCTGATCGCCGCCTACCGCGAGAACTACGTCACCGGCGCGGTCGTCCGGGGACTGAGTCCCCGCCGCATCTTCTTCCGGCACGTCCTGCGCAACGCCCTCGGTCCCACCCTCGCCACGCTCGGCCTGAAGTTCCCCGCGCTGGTCGGCGCCTCCGTCGTCACCGAGTGGATCTTCGGCCTCCAGGGCTTCGGCCGCTTCGCCAACGACTCCGCCCAGGCCGGAGACGTGCCCGCCGTGCAGGGCGTCCTCGTGGTGTCGATCGTCCTGGTCGTCGCCTTCAACCTCGTCGTCAACCTGGTGCTGGCCCGCGTCACGCCGGCCTCCCAGAGGGGGGTGTGAACCCATGGTGCGCCGTGTCCTCGGCCTCACCACCGGACGGATCGCCGTCACCGTCCTCGCCCTGATCGCGCTGCTGGCGCTCCTCGGCCCGCTGATCGCCCCGCAGGACCCCCTCGCCACCAGCGACAACACCCTCGCCGGGACCTCCGCCGCGCACTGGCTCGGCACCGACTACCTCGGCCGGGACGTCCTCAGCCGTCTGCTCGACGGTTCCCGGGTCAGCGTGCTCGGCTCGCTGGAGGTCGCCCTCACCGCCCTGGTCGTCGGCACGGTCCCCGGCATCCTCTCCGTCTACCTCGGCCGGACCTTCGAGTGGATCACCCTGCGGGTCACCGACACCCTGGTCGCGCTGCCGTTCCTGCTCTTCGCCGTCGCCGTGATCGCCCTGCTGGGCAACGGCCTCACCCAGGCGATGCTCGTCACCGGCGTGCTGGTGTCCCCGCTGTTCTACCGGGTCTCACGGGCCGCCACCCTCGCCGTCGCCCGCTCCCCGTACGTCGAGGCGGCGCTCATCGCGGGCGCCTCCGTCGGCTGGGTCGTCCGGCGGCACGTGTGGGCGAAGGTCCTGCCGCCGATCGCGGTCGCCCTCGCCCAGACCGTCGGCGTCGGCTTCGTCATCGTCTCCAGCCTCACCTTCCTCGGGATCGGCGTGCAGCCGCCCGACCCGACCTGGGGCGGACTGCTCGCCTCCGACCTCGGCTACCTCAGCCACCGGCCCTGGGCGCCCGTCGTCCCCGCCCTGCTGATCATGATCACCGTGTGGGCCGCCAACCTGCTCGCCGACGCCATCCGGGACGTCTCCGGCGAGGCGGGCCACGACCTCCTCGACCGGCGCCGCGCCCGCACGCCGCGCCCCGCCCCGGACGACCCCGCCGACCCGGCCGCCCCCGCCGCGACGGCCGACCCCGCTCCCGCCGGAGGTGCGCGATGACCGCCCTGTCCGATGTCACCGACCAGTCCGCCGCACCGCACGTCACCGGCACCGCCACGCCCGCCGCCCCCGGACCGGGCGACGGGACCGCCCGACGGGCCGGGGTCCCGGACCCGGCCCCTGCCTCAGGTCCGGCCCTCGCGCCTGACGAGGCCACCGCCCCCGCCGGGGACTCCGCCGAGGCCGAGGCCGAGGCCGCGGTCGGGGAGCCCGCCGCGCCGCCCCTGCTCGACGTGCGCGACGTACGGATCACGCACCGGATCGCCGACCGCGAGATCGTGCACGGCGTCAGCTTCACCCTCACGCCCGGCCGGTCCGTCGGCATCGTCGGGGAGTCCGGCAGCGGCAAGACGCTCACCTGCCGCGCCGCCCTCGGCATCCTCCCCGAGCACTTCGACGTCACCGGCGGCTCGATCACCCTCGACGGCACCGACATCGCCACCCTCACCCCGCACGCGTGGACCGCCCTGCGCGGCACCACCATCAGCGCCGTCTTCCAGGACCCGTCGTCCTACCTCAACCCCTCGATCCGGGTCGGCGCCCAGATCGCGGAGGTGGTCCGGGTGAAGAAGGGGCTCGGCCGCCGCGCCGCCCGCCTGCGCGCCCTGGAACTGCTGCGCGCGGTGCACCTGCGCGACCCCGAACTCGTCTCCACCCAGTACACGTACGAACTCTCCGGCGGCATGCTGCAACGCGTCCTGATCGCCGCCGCGATCGCCGCCGAGCCGCGCGTCCTGATCGCCGACGAGGCCACCACCGCGCTCGACGTCACCGTCCAGGCGGAGATCCTCGACCTCCTCGCGGACCTGCGGGAACGGCTCGGGCTCGCCCTGGTCGTCGTCTCCCACGACCTCGCCGTCGTCGCCCAGCTCTGCGACGAGGTCCTGGTGCTGCGGGAGGGCGAGGTCGTCGAACAGGGCCCCACCCGCACGGTCCTGCACGCACCGCGCCACGACTACACCCGCCTCCTCCTCACCGAGCACGAGCAGTACGGCATGGAGAGGTTCCTGACCGCCGAGGAGGCATCGTGACCAGCACGGCGAAGGTCTCCGAGGGCCAGGGGCCCGCCGGGGCCACCCGATCCGCCGGGCCCACCGGCGCCCGCGAGCCCGTCCACCCCGTCGAGTCTGCCGCGCCGCGTCCCCGCGAAGCCGAGGGCGAGGGCGACGGAGGCGGCGAAGCCCCCGGCTCCGTCCTCCGCATCAGCGGGCTCGACGTCCGCTACGGCCCCCGCCGCAGGCGCCGACGCGCCCTGAACGGCGTCTCGTTGAGCGTGGCGCCGGGGGAGACGGTCGGCGTCATCGGGGAGACCGGCTCGGGGAAGTCCACCCTCGCCCGCGCCGTGCTCGGGCTGGTCCGGCCGTCCGCCGGGTCGATCGTGATCGCGGGGGAGGAGGTCGCCGGACACGGCGCCCGCCAGTGGCGCGCCCTGCGCCGCCGGGGCGTCGTCCAGTACGTCTTCCAGGACCCGCTGCGCAGCCTCGACCCGGACCTGACCGTCGAGGAGTCGATCACCGAACCGCTGCTGATCGCGGGCGTCCCGCGCCCCGAGGCGGCCCGCCGCGTGCGGGACTTCCTCGCCCGCGTGCACCTCCCGGAGGAACTGCTCGACCGGCTGCCCGGCCGGCTCTCCGGCGGCCAGCGCCAGCGGGTCGCCGTGGCCCGCGCCCTCGTCACCGAACCGCGCCTGGTCATCCTCGACGAGCCGGTCAGCGCCCTCGACTCCGCCCACCGCGTCCAGGTGCTGGAGATCCTGAAGGACCTGCGCGCCGCCGGGGTCGCGCTGGTGTTCATCTCCCACGACCTCGGCTCGGTCGCCGGGATCGCCGACCGCGTCGCCGTCCTCTACCGGGGTGAACTCGTCGAGACGGGCACCGCCCGCGAGGTCATCGGCGCGCCCCGCCACCCCTACACCCGCCTCCTCGTCCGCTCCGCGCCCACCCTGCGCTCCGCCCCGGCCGACCGCGCCGAACGCGCGGCCCTGCGCGCCCTGCTGGACGCCTGAGCCACACCCCGCACCCCCCGGACACCGCCCCGCCCTTCCCTCACAGACAGGAACCAGCCATGTCCCGCAGACTGCACCTCGCCCTCCACCCCTACGGCGTCGGCGGCCCCGGCCAGCACGGCCTGTGGAAGGACCCCCGCGTCGCGAAGAACGCCAGCATCGACATCCAGTACTACATCCGGCAGGCCCAGGCCGCCGAACACGCCCTGTTCGACGCCCTGTTCATCGTCGACAGCCAGTTCATCAACGCGACCTACCCCGCGCACTACCTCAACCGCCTGGAACCGCTGACCCTGTTGTCGGCGGTCGCCACCCACACCCGGCACATCGGCCTGGTGGGCACGGCCAGTTCGACGTACAATTCGCCGTTCAACCTGGCCCGCCGGTTCGCCTCGCTCGACCACATCAGCGGCGGCCGGGCCGGATGGAACGTCGTCACCAGCTTCGACACCGGCACCGCCCGCAACTTCGGCCTCGACGAACACCTCGACTACAGCACCCGCTACGGCCGCGCCCTGGAGTTCGTCCAGGTCGCCCGCGGCCTGTGGGACTCCTACGAGGACGACGCCTTCCCCGCCGACGTCGAACGCGGCCTCTTCCTCGACCCCGCCAAGCTGCACCGGCTCGACCACTCCGGCGAGCACTTCGACGTCGCCGGGCCGCTGAACCTCTCCCGCTCCCCGCAGGGCCAGCCGGTCATCTTCCAGGCCGGGGTCTCCGAGGAGGGGCGCGACCTCGCCGCCCGCGTCGCCGAGGGCATCTACGCCCCCGGCGGCTCCCTGGAGCAGGCCCAGGAGTACTACGCCGACATCAAGCGCCGCACCGCCGCGCACGGCCGCGACCCCGAGCACATCAAGATCTTCATCCACGGCGGCCCGGTCGTCGCCGCCACCGACGAGGCTGCCCGGCTGCGCGAGCGGGAGATCTTCGAGGAGGACAACGACCTCGTCCGCAACCTCGCCCTCCTCGGCCGCTCCTTCGGCGCCTACGACTTCACCGGCCACGACCTCGACGCGCCCTTCCCGGACATCGCCCATCTCGCCGAGAAGGGCGGCCGGACCTCCGCCACGAAGATCATCGAGCGGGCCCGCGCCGAGAACCTCACGCTCCGTCAGGTCGCCGAGGGCGCCAACGAGTTCCGCCGCTCCCCGTTCGTCGGCGCCCCGGACACCGTCGCCGACGCCATCGAGAAGTGGTTCGAGGCCGGCACCTTCGACGGCATCAACCTGGCCTTCCGCACCACCGACGAACTCGACCTGTTCGTCGACGGCGTGGTCCCGCTCCTGCAGAAGCGCGGCCTGTTCCGCACCGAGTACGAGGCCGACACCCTGCGCGGCAACCTCGGCCTGCCGATCCCCGCCAACCGCCACACCCGCGAGCGCGAACTCGCGCGCGACTGAGGACACCGGACATGAGCGATCTCTCCGCGACGGGCGGACGCGACGTCCACACCGTCCCCTTCCCGGCCGGGTCTCCCCCCGAGACCGTGGACGTCCTGATCGTCGGCGCGGGCCCGGTCGGGCTCGCCGCCGCCCTCGAACTCACCGCGCACGGCGTCCGTACGGCCGTCGTGGACCGCGCCCGCGAGGCCACCCTGGTCCGCGCGGGCGCCATGGGCCACACCCCCCGCGTCGTCGAGCACCTGCGCCGCTGGGGCCTCCTCCAGCGGGTCCGCGACGCCTGGACCTACCCGCCCGAGTGGAACCGCGGCACCCGCCTCGTCACCTCCCTCGTCGGCCACGAACTGGTGCCCCTGCCCCGCCCCTCCCGCACCGGCCCGAGCGCCGGGCCCTCCGCCGAGGAGGCCCTGCGCCGCCCCCAGACCGTCCTCCAGCGCGTCTTCCTCGACCGGCTCGCCGAACTCGGTGTGCCCGTCACGGGCGGCTGGGAACTCCGCGCCCTCCACGAAGGCCCGGACACCGTCGAGGCCGAGCTGACCGACCCCGGAACCGGGGAGCGCCGTACCGTCCGCGCCGCGTACGTCCTCGGCGCGGACGGCGGCAGCAGCACCACCCGGCGCCTCGCCGGGATCGACCGCGAGGGCGAGCGCGCCACCGAGAAACGGCTGCGCCTCATCGTCCGCACCGGCGACGTCTCCGACCGCGTCGGACCCGCCCCGAGCGCCACCAACATCGTCTTCAACCACGGCGCGTCCGGCTTCCTCGCCGCCGTCAGCACCCGCGAATGGCGGATCTACGCGGGCCCCTACCCCCTCGACCACGAACCCGCCGAGGCGGAGCTGCTGGCGATCGGCCGCGCCGCCTTCGGGTTCGACCTCGACCTCGAACTGGTCTCCGCCACCACCTTCCACCACGCCACCCGCATCGCGGAGACCTTCCGCCGGGGCCGCGTCCTGCTCGCGGGCGACGCCGCCCACGTCCGCACCCCCGGCGGCAACCTCGGCGAGGGCATCGGGGACGTCGTCAACCTCGGCTGGAAACTCGCCGCCGTCCTGCGCGGCCACGCCCCCGCCGCCCTCCTCGACAGCTACGACCAGGAGCGCCGCCCCCACAACCGGCGCGTCGCCGACTTCGCCCTCGAACGCTCCCGCCGCGCCCAGGCCACCCTCGCGGAACTCCGCCGCGACGGCATCCCCGACGACGCCGACCTCGGCCCCGAGGCCGTCCGCCGCCGCGCGGAGATCGGCGCCCGGCTGCGCCGCGACCGCAACGACGCGCCCGGCGTCGCCTTCGACGAGCGCTACGACGCCTCCACCGCGCTCTGGTACGAACCCGGCCAGCTCGACACCGAACCCGCCTGGCGCGCCGACGTCTACGAGGACGACCCGCGCCCCGGCCACCGCGCCCCCGACGGCCCCGTCGACCCGCACGGCGGCACCCTCCACGACCGTTTCGGCACCTCCCTCGCCCTGCTCGTCCTCACCGAGGACCGCACCGTGGAACGGGAGTTCGCCGCCGAGGCCGCCGCCCGCGCCCTGCCCTTCACCGTCGTCCACCTCACCGACCCCACCGCCCGCGCCCTCTACGGCACCCCGCACGCCCTGGTCCGCCCCGACCAGCACGTCGCCTGGCGCGGCGCCCACCTGCCCGACGGCGGAGCCGCCGCCGTCCTCGACCGCGTCCTCGGCCACGCGCCCGCGCCCGCCTCCGACGCGCCCGCGCCGGACCGGGCAACGGCCGCCGCGCACCACCCGTCCGACGCGGCCGACGCCGACGCCGACGCCGATCTGGCGCCGGCGGGCGCGTCCGGCCCCGGCGCCTGACCACCGAGCCGTCCGACCTCCGAGGGACACCACCGCCATGACCACCGACGCACCGGCCTTCCGGCTCGGCTTCCTCACCCACGTCCAGGGCCGCGACCAGGACGCCGCCCGCGCCTACCGCACCGCCCAGGACCTTTTCGTCGCCGCCGACGAACTCGGCTTCGACGTCGGCTGGGTCGCCCAGCACCACGAACCGCTCGCGGGCGGCGGCCTCTCCTCGCCCTGGACCTTCCTCGCCCACGCCGCCGCCCGCACCCGCCGTATCCGCCTCGGCACCGCCGTCACCGTGCTGCCCCTGGAGGACCCGATCCGGGTCGCCGAGGACATCGCCACCGTCGACGCGCTCAGCGGCGGCCGGGTCGAGGTCGGCGTGGGCAGCGGCTCCAGCGCCCTGGAGTACGCCGCGTTCGGCCGGGACACCGAGCGGCGGCGCCGGCTCACCAGCGAGCACCTCGCCGTCCTGCGCGCCGCCCTGTCCGGCGAGGAGGTCGGCGCGCCCGGCTTCCGCGTCCAGCCCGCCCCCGGCGACTTCACCGACCGGATCTGGCAGGGCGTCTTCAGCACCCAGGGAGCGGCTCACGCGGCGGCGGCCGGATCGAACCTCCTCCTCAACCGCGCCGCCTACGGCCACGACGCCGCCACCGACGAGGTGCAGCGCCCCTGGGCGGACGCCTTCCTCGCCGCCTGGGACCGCCCGCACCGGCCGCGCGTCGGCCTGTCCCGCTTCGTGTTCCCCGCCAAGGACCGGCGTACGGCGCTGCGCCAGATCGGGGACGACGTCCACCGGGCCGCGCTGCGCATGGCCGAGAGCGGGGCGTTCCCCGAGGGGCTGAGCGCCGACGAGGCGCTGCGCCGTTTCCACGCCTTCCACGGCGCCCCGGAGGAGATCGTCACTGCGCTCCGGCAGGAGAAGGTGCTGCCCCTCGCCACCGATCTCATCACCCAGTTCAACCCGGCGATCCCCGACCCCGACGCGGCGATCCGGGCACTGGAACTCATCGCCACCGAGGTGGCCCCCGCCCTCGGCTGGCGGCCCGCCCCGCGCACCGCCGCCGTCCCTGTCCCGACCGCCCCCGTCCCCACCCCCGGAGCCGTCACGGCCCGGCCCGCAGGAGTCTGACATGACCGAGCCCACCACCCCCGCCGACGGCACCGCCGCCCCTGCCTCCGCCGACGGCGCCGCCCCCGCCGCGTACACCGATCACCTCACCCCCGACGGCCTCCTCGTCCGCGGCACGGTCGTCGTCGTGCCCGGCCGCGGGGAGAGCCGCGCCGCCTACGGGCGCCTCGGCAGACGGCTGGCCGCCGACGCCTACCGGGTCCGGGTCGTCGACGCCCCCGCCCTGGACGCCGGGGACCTCCCCGCAGCCCTGGCCCGCTTCGCGACCGCGCTCACCGCCGCCGTCGAGGGCAGCACGGCCGACGGGGCCGACGGCGCCGCCCGGCCCGTCGTCCTGGTCGGCGCCGACACCGGCGCCGCCGCGATCGCCGCGCTCCTCGCCGCCGGGACGGGGGAGGCGTCCGGCGCGGTACCGGCGGACGCCGTCGTCCTCGCCGGGCTGCCCGGCCGCGCCACGACCGCCGCCGACGCCACCTGGGACGACGAACTCGACGTCCGCACCTCCTGCCCCACCCACCGGGGCGTCCTCACCGACGACCCGCACACCCGCCGGGGGGCCCTCACCGACCCGGTCCCGGACGCCCTGCTCGCGGCGGCCCAGGACGCGGTCCTCACCGTCCCCGCGCTGCTGCTGGTGGGGGACGCCGACCCGCTCGCGGACCGCGACGCGCTCGCCCGTACCGCCAAGTCCCTGGACCGGGCCCGCCTGTCGGTCGTGCGGGGCGCCCACCACGACGTCCTGAACGACCTCCAGCACCGCTCGGTGGCCGCCGAGGTCGTCACCTTCCTGGAGACCCTCCGCAACGACCTGGTGCCGCAGGTCGCGGTGGAGTCCAGCGCCTGGTGAACCGACGGCGGCCGAGCGCCCGGTGGCGCCTCCCGCGACGCGTCCGCCGGTCCGCCGACCGACCCGTCCGGTACGCGCCACCGGCCGCCGACCGCCCTCCCCTCGTGCACCGGTCACCGTCCCACCGACCGCCGCCCCGCTCCCGCAGCCCTCTCCCCGCCCGACCCGCGCCGCCCCGCGGGTCCGATCCGGAAGGTCCTTCCATGGCCACCGTCCTGTCCGTCTCCGGCAGCCCCTCGGCGACCTCCCGCACCGCGCGCCTGGCCCGCCACCTCGACGACCGGCTGCGCCGCCAGGGACACGAGGTCGTCTCCCTCCAGGTGCGCTCGCTGCCCGCCGAGGCCCTGCTCGGCGCCGACTTCGGCCACCCGGCGATCGTCGAGGCCGCCGCCCAGTTCGCCCGCGCGGAGGGGGTCGTGATCGCGACCCCCGTCTACAAGGCCGCCTACTCGGGCCTGCTGAAGTCGCTCCTGGACCTCCTCCCGCAGTACGCGCTCGCCGGGAAGACCGTGCTGCCGCTCGCCACCGGGGGCAGCACGGCGCACGTCCTCGCCATCGACTACGCCCTGCGCCCGGTCCTCACCTCCATGGGCGCCGCGCACGTCGTCCCCGGCTGGTTCACCCTCGACAAGGACCTCACCGTCGGCGCCGACGGCACCCTGACCGTCGCCCCGGCCGCCGCCACCGCCCTCGCCGAGGTCACCGACCGGTTCTCCGTCGCGCTGGGCGCCCGCCTGGAACCCCTCGCGCGCACCGCGTAGCGCCGCGCGGCCCCTGGCCCGGTGCCGCCCGCGCCCGCCGCCGTCAGGCCTCGTGCCGTACGGCGGCGGCGTCGGTGCGGGCCTCCAGGGCGCGCAGCACCGCCACCATGTCCTCGCCCCCGTGCCCCCGCGCCACCGTCTCCTCGAACAGGGCGTGGCTGGCGTCGAGGAGGGGCGAGGCGAGCCCGGCGGCGCGGGCGGCCTCGGCGACCAGCCGGTTGTTCTTGAGGACGTCCGTGGCCGCCGCCTGCACGGAGAAGTCGCCGGTCAGCAGCTTCTCCGCCTTCACCCGCGAGACCGCGCTCGCCATGGGGCCCGCGTCGAGCACGTCCCGCAGCAGCGTCCGGTCCAGGCCGTGCCGGTCGGCGAAGTGGAACGCCTCGGCGAGCCCGGTGACCAGGGTGATCAGGAACAGGTTGACCGACAGCTTCATCAGCAGCGCGCCCGGCACCGCGCCGCAGGCGAACGCCTCCCGGAACACCGGGGCGAGCAGCGGACGTACGGCGGCGACCGCGTCCTCGTCGCCCGCCAGCAGGACGACCAGCTCGCCCCGCTCGGCGGGCACCCGCGACCCGGAGACCGGTGCCTCGACGTACCGGCCGCTCGCCGCGCGCACCGCGTCGCCCAGCCCGGCCGAGTGGGACGGGGACGTCGTCCCCATGTGCACGACGGTGCGCCCGGCGACGCGCGGGGCGAACGCGGGAGTGCCCCGGCCGAGGACGGTGTCGACGGCGTCCTCGTCGGCCAGCATCAGCACCACCGTCCGCGCGGCCTCGAACACCTCGGCGGCGCTGCCGGCGACCCGGGCCCCGGCCTCCCGTACGGGCGCGCAGCGCGACGGCGTCCGGTTCCACACGACCAGCGGGGTCCCCGCGCGGGCCAGGCGGACCGCCATCGGCAGGCCCATCACGCCCAGCCCGACGAAGCCCACCGGCTCCCCGGCCACCCCCACGTCCGGCCCACCCGGATCTCCCGGCCCGCCCGTTCCCACCGGCCCGTTCGCATCCCGCACACCGCACCACCGCTCCCGGCCCACGCCGTCCTCGCAGCCGACTATGACGGCTGTCATGACGGCCCATGATAGGCAGACCATGACCACGGTCATAGAGTGGGCGGACGCCGACACATCCGGAGGGCGGACACATGGGCGACACCCCAGGGACGGCAGCGGACGCGCCGGGGGCGGCAGGCGGTGTGCCGGGGACGACGGGAGAGGTGCCGGAGGCGTCGGCGCCGGCGCGGGGCCCGCGGGAGCGGATGGTGTTCAGCGCGGCCCAGTTGCTCCGGCGGGGCGGGGTGGCCGCCGCCGGGATGCGGGAGGTCGCCGCGCACGCGCGGGCCCCGAGGGGGTCGCTCCAGCACTACTTCCCCGGCGGCAAGGACCAGTTGGTCGAGGAGGCCGTCGCCTGGGCGGGCCGTTACGCGGGCAACCGCGTCGACCGGTTCCTCGCCGCGCTGCCCGAGCCCACGCCCGCCGGACTGTTCGCGGAGATGGTCCGCCAGTGGACCGACGAGTACGCGGCCGAGGGCTTCGCGGGCGGCTGCCCCGTCGCCGCCGCCACCGTGGACCGCGCCGCGACCACCGACACGACCCGCCGGGCCGCCGCCGACGCGTTCGCCGCCTGGACCGGAGCGGTGGCCCGCGCCCTCACCGGCATGGGCGTCCCCGCCGAACGGTCCGCGTCCCTCGCGCTGTTGATGATCAGCACGCTGGAGGGCGCCCTCGTCGTCGCCCGCGCCGAGCACGACGTGCGCGCCCTCACCGTCGCGGCCCGCGAACTCGGCCCCCTCCTCGACGCCACCGTGACCGGTCCCGGCCGCGGGGGAGGGGCCTGACACAAAGTCACCGGGCCGTCCGGCGTGACAAACAGGGCGGGGCGGCCGTTGAACCGCCCATGGAACACGCCCTCAACGAAGCGGGCTCGCCGGTGGCGAGCGAACGTGACGGCTCCCGGCGCGGTGCGCGCCGCGCCCGCCGCCCGGTGACCGGACGGAGCCACCGATGACCGCCCCGAGGCATGAACACCGCCTGGAGTTCGAGGGATTCACGTTCCTCTGCCGGATCGCCGAGTCGCCCGCGCCGGTCACCGGACCGCTCGTCGTGGTCGGCGGCATGATGCAGGACCGCGCGTCCTGGACCCCGTACGAGAAGCGGCTGCTCGGCCACGCCTCGCTGGTCACCGTCGAACTCCCCGGCTTCGGCGCGGCCGACCCCCTGCCCCCGCAGTACGGCTACGACTTCCTCGCCGCCGCCCTGCGTCATCTCCTGGTCGAACTCGACCTGTCCGGTGCCAACGTGCTCGGCACCTGTTACGGCGGCGCCATCGCCCTGCGCTGCGCGCAGCGCTACCCCGCCCATGTGTCGCGGCTGCTGCTCGGCGCGATGACGGGCCGGGTGCCGCAGCCCTACCTCGGCATGATCCCCCGGTGGCGGGCGATGGTCGCGGAGGACCGGCGCGACGAACTCGCCGACAGCCTGCTGACCACGTTCGTCCAGGCGCCCGACCGGCGCATCCCGCGCCACGCGGCCGTCTGGCGGATGCTCGGCCACCAGTTCCGCACCCAGAGCCGCGCCGACCTCGACAAGGCCAGCGACCACAACGCCCGGATGCTGCGGCACGCCTGGTACGAGCCCGCCGACCTCGACGTGCCGACGCTCGTCTACACCGGCGAGCACGACCACCTCACCACGCCCGCGCAGGGGCGCCAGCTGGCCCGCGACCTGCGCGCCCCCTTCGTGACCCTGCGCGACGCCGACCACATGTTCCCGCTGGAGCAGGAGGCCGCCCACGCCGACCTGATCCTGCGCTTCTGCACCGACCAGCCGCTGACGGGCCTGTCGTCGCTGCGGTCGCTCGAGTACCCGCCCGGCGGCTCCCCGGTCCGCCCGGCCGACCGGGCGGCGGCCGTCTGACCCGCCCGCCCCTGGGCCGCCCCCGCTCGTACCCCGGTGCCGCCCGCCGGTCCGCGCGCGCCGCGTCGGCCCGGCGGGCGGCCCGGTCGGCGCGGTCAGCCGACCGGCGTCCCCCGCATGCCCGCGCGGTGCGCCCGCGCCGTGGCCATCAGTCCGTCGAGCGCGTCACGGGTGCGGACCAGGTCGGCGATGTGCGCGGAGAGCCGGTCGCGTTCCTGGCCCATCCGCTCCATCGCCGCGTCCGAGTTCTCCTCGGAGGGCGCGTCCACGCACGGCAGGAGTTCGGCGATGGTCCGGCTGGACAGGCCCGCCGCGAACAGCCGCTGGATGAACAGCACCCGCTCGGCCTCCTCGTCCGTGTAGTGCCGCTGCCCGCTGGAGCTGCGCGTGCTGGTCAGCAGCCGCTGCTCCTCGTAGTAGCGCAGCGACCGCACGCTCACCCCGGTGCGCGCCGCCAGTTCACCGATGCGCATGCCCGCGCCCTCCCGATGCCGTCGGGCCCGTGACCCGCGCCACAGGACTTGCCTCTCACATCCATGTCAGGTTTTAGCGTACTCCCGTGCCCGGCGGACCCCCGCCGGGCAGCGCGACCACCCCGCGACCACCAGGGAGAACACCGTGACCACGACCCTCTTCGACCGCCACCGGCTCGGCGCACTGACCCTGCCCAACCGGGTGGTGATGGCGCCGATGACCCGGGTCCGGGCCGCCGGGGGCGGGCTCGCGACCGCGTCGATGGCGACGTACTACGCGCAGCGCGCCACCGCCGGTCTGATCGTCACCGAAGGCGTCCAGCCCAGCCTCATCGGCCAGTCCAACCCCGGCACACCGGGCCTGCACACCGACGAACAGACCGCGTCCTGGCGGCAGGTGACCGGCGCGGTGCACACCAACGGCGGCCGGATCTTCGCCCAGATCATGCACGGCGGCCGGGTCTCGCACCCGGACACCACCGGCCTCACCCCGGTCGGCCCCTCGGCGGTGGCCGCCGTCGGCGACGTCTTCACCCCCACCGGGCCGCAGCCCGCGCCCCTGCCCCGCGCCCTCGGCACCGCCGAGGTCCCCGAGCACGCCGCGTCCTACGCCGAGGCCGCCCGGCGCGCCGTCGACGCCGGCTTCGACGGGGTCGAACTGCACGGCGCCAACGGCTATCTGATCTCGCAGTTCCTCTCCTCCAACGCCAACCTGCGCACCGACCGCTACGGCGGCCCGGTCGCGCACCGCATCCGCTTCGCGGTGGAGGCCGCCGCGGCGACGGTCGACGCGGTCGGCGCCGACCGGACCGGCATCCGCCTCTCGCCCGGCGCCCGCATCTGGGGCGTCGAGGACACCGACGTCCCCGAGCTGTACGCCGCCCTGCTCGCCGAACTCGCCGGTCTGGGCCTCGCGTACGTGCATCTGGAGGCCACCGCCGACGAGGAGGTGCTGTCGGGGCTGCGCCGCGCCTGGCCCGGCACCCTGGTCATGAACCCGCTGCCGCCGCTCGGCCCGAAGCAGACCGGCCGCGCCGACGCCGACCACTGGCTCGGTCTCGGCGCGGACCTGATCAGCTTCGGCCGGGCCTTCATCGCCAACCCCGACCTCGTGGAACGCCTGCGCGGCGGCCTGCCGTTGGCGCCCGTCGACGAGGCGACGTACTACCAGGGCGGCGACGCGGGCTACCTCACCTACCCGGCGTACCAGCACGCGGGGTGAGCCCGGCGGCAGCGCCGGTGTCCTCGCGCCGCAGCAGACCGGAGAGGGCCAGGGCGCCCGGCCCGTAGAACACCAGCATCAGGAAGCCCCAGCAGAACAGCGCGGGCGCGAGGCCGCCGTTCTGGAGCGGGAACAGGCCGTCCGGCTGGTGCTCCGTGAAGTAGGCGAACGCCATGATCCCGGAGCAGAGGAACGCCGCGGCGCGCGTCGCGACGCCGAGCAGCACCAGCGCCCCGGCGACCAGTTCG
Organism: Streptomyces sp. NPDC091281; assembly: GCF_044757425.1. NCBI lineage: Bacteria > Bacillati > Actinomycetota > Actinomycetes > Kitasatosporales > Streptomycetaceae > Streptomyces > Streptomyces sp. NPDC091281. The sequence continues at coordinate 281,996 of NZ_JBIVUY010000012.1, forward strand.
ATCACCCCGGCGTACCAGAAGGGCCAGTTGCCCACGTCGCTGGCGTCGCGGTCCAGCACGCCGAAGACCGTCGCCGCGCCCTCACTGGTGAACAGCAGGCCCAGCACGACGCGGAACAGGCCCAGCACGAGGGGCTGACGGGCGGTCAGCCAGTCGTTCAGGCGCGCGGTGTTCATGGGTACTCCTCGGATCGGTCAGGGTGTCCTCGGCCGACGGGGGCCGTGCGGACAGGGAAGGTCCCTCCCCTTGCATACGCGCACGGGTGACGTCCGGTTCAGCGTGCCGGAGGAGTCGCGGCGCGGGCGCGGCCGAGGCGAGGGGAGACGACGCGAACGACGCGAACGGGGCCGGTACGGCGCGAAGTGCGCGCCGTACCGGCCCCGTTCGCGGGTGCCGTGCCGGGTCAGTCCGTGCCGAACTCCATCGCGGCGCGGTCCAGCAGTTCGTCGTCCTCGGAGACCTCGCCGCGGGAGGCGATGGCCTCGGCGCCGCCCCGCGGCATCTCCGGCATGCTGCCGATGAGGCCGGTGGCCGCGGCCTGCGCCGCCCCGATCGCCGGGCTGCCGGTGCCGATCAGCCCGAGACCGGCGTACTGCTCCAGCTTGGCGCGCGAGTCGGCGATGTCGAGGTTGCGCATGGTGAGCTGGCCGATCCGGTCCACGGGGCCGAACGCGGAGTCCTCGGTGCGCTCCATCGACAGCTTGTCCGGGTGGTAGCTGAACGCCGGGCCCGTGGTGTCGAGGACCGAGTAGTCCTCGCCGCGCCGCAGCCGCAGCGTCACCTCGCCGGTGACGGCGGCGCCTACCCAGCGCTGGAGCGACTCGCGGATCATCAGCGCCTGCGGGTCCAGCCAGCGGCCCTCGTACATCAGGCGGCCGAGGCGGCGGCCCTCGTTGTGGTACTGGGCGAGGGTGTCCTCGTTGTGGATCGCGTTGACGAGGCGCTCGTAGGCGGCGTGCAGGAGGGCCATGCCGGGCGCCTCGTAGATGCCGCGGCTCTTGGCCTCGATGATCCGGTTCTCGATCTGGTCGGACATGCCGAGCCCGTGGCGGCCGCCGATCGCGTTGGCCTCCGTCACCAGGTCGACCGGGGAGGCGAACTCCTTGCCGTTGACCGTCACCGGGCGGCCCTGCTCGAAGCCGATCGTGACGTCCTCGGCGGCGATCTCGACCGACGGGTCCCAGAACCGCACGCCCATGATCGGGTCGACGGTCTCGACGCCGGTGTCGAGGTGCTCCAGCGTCTTCGCCTCGTGGGTGGCGCCCCAGATGTTGGCGTCGGTGGAGTACGCCTTCTCGGTGCTGTCCCGGTAGGGGAGGTCGTGGGCCAGCAGCCACTCCGACATCTCCTTGCGGCCGCCCAGCTCGGTCACGAAGTCGGCGTCCAGCCACGGCTTGTAGATCCGCAGGTGCGGGTTGGCCAGCAGGCCGTAGCGGTAGAACCGCTCGATGTCGTTGCCCTTGAACGTCGAGCCGTCGCCCCAGATCTGGACGTCGTCCTCCAGCATGGCCCGCACCAGCAGGGTGCCGGTGACGGCCCGGCCGAGCGGGGTCGTGTTGAAGTAGGCGCGCCCGCCCGAGCGGATGTGGAACGCGCCGCAGGTCAGCGCGGCCAGGCCCTCCTCGACCAGCGCCGCGCGGCAGTCGACCAGGCGCGCGATCTCGGCGCCGTACGTCTTCGCGCGACCGGGCACCGACGCGATGTCGGGCTCGTCGTACTGGCCGATGTCGGCGGTGTAGGTGCACGGGACGGCGCCCTTGTCGCGCATCCACGCGACCGCGACGGACGTGTCGAGGCCGCCCGAGAAGGCGATGCCGACGCGCTCGCCGGCGGGAAGGGAGGTGAGGACCTTGGACATAGGAAGAGTATGCAGCATCGCGCATGGTCATGCAAAGTCCCGTGTGCGGCTCCCGCCGGACGACCTGGACGACGGGGAGGCCCCCGGCCTCGCCGCACCGCCCGGCGCCGTCGGTATCGTGACCCCGTTCCGCCGTCCAACGGCCCTCCCGCCCACGTCAGGAGCCCCGTGACCGACCTCCGCGCGCCCGCCGCGCCCCGTCCCCTGCTCCTGCCCGACGGACGGCCCGCCGCCGACGCCTGGACCCTCGACCCCGGACTGCTGCACCTCAACCACGGCTCGTTCGGCGGCGTCCCGCGCGCCGCGCAGCAGCGGCAGAGCGCGCTGCGCGACGAGATGGAACGCGCGCCCGTCGTCTGGTTCCCCGAACTGACCGGCAGGATCGCCGCCGCCCGCGCCGAGATCGCCGCCCACCTGCGCACCGACCCGGCCGACCTCGCGCTCGTCCCCAACGCCAGCGCGGGCGTCAGCGTCGTCCACGCCGCGCTCGCCGCGCGCCCCGGCGGCGACATCGTCGTCACCGACCACGGCTACGGCGCCGTCACCATGAGCGCCGCACGCCTCGCCCGCCGCTGGGGCACCCGCGTCCGCACCGCCCGCGTCCCCCTCGACGCCGACGCCGACCGGGCCCACGACGCCGTGATGGCCGAGGTGGACGCGGGCGTCGCCCTGATCGTCCTCGACCAGATCACCTCGGCGACCGCCCGCCTCCTGCCCGTCGCACGGGTCGGCGCGGAGGCGGCCCGGCTCGGCATCCCGTTCCTGGTGGACGGCGCGCACGCGCCCGGCCTGCTCGCCGCGCCCCTCGACGGCCTGGTCTGCGACGCCTGGGTCGGCAACCTCCACAAGTGGGGCTGCGCCCCGCGCGGCACCGCCGCCCTCGTCGCCCGCGGCCCGCTGCAGACGGAACTGCACCCGCCGATCGACTCCTGGAGCGCCGACGCGCCCTTCCCGGACCGCTTCGACCAGCAGGGCACCGTCGACGCCACCGCCTGGCTCGCCGCCCCCACCGCCCTCGACCTCGTCGAGACCACCTGGGGCTGGGACGCGGTCCGCGGCCACCTCGACGACCTCGCCCGCTACGGCGCCCACGTCGTCGCCGCCGCCCTCGGCACCGCCGACCCGGTCGACGTCGGCCTGCCCGTGCCCGGAATGCGCCTGGTCCGCCTCCCCGAGGGCCTGGCCCCCACCCGGATCGCCGCCGACGCCCTGCGCGACCGCGCCCCCGCCGAACTCGGCGCCGAGGCCGCCTTCACCAGCTTCGACGGCATCGGCTACCTCCGCCTCTCCGCCCACGTCTACAACACACCCACCGACTACGACCGCTTCGCCGAACAGTGCGTCCCGGTCATCGAGAAGTGGGCCCGCGAGGGCACGGACGGGGCCTGAGCCGCAGCGGCCACGGAGGGAGAGGACCATGTTCGGCGCCGACGACGCGCACCGTCCCGTGGCGCGGGGAATCCGGCCGTCGAAGGGGCCGCGGGCGGATGCCGGTCGGGGCTCCGACGGTGTCCTCGCGCTGCTGGAGTGCCTGGCCGGACAGGGCGCGGTCGTCACGCTCGCGGCGGACGGACGCGCCACCGGGCCGCCGGGGGACGGGCGGTGGGCCCTGGCCGTACTGGACGGACGCCCCGCCGTGCGCGGCGCGGCACCGGGGGAGTGCGCGCGGCTGCTGCTGCCCGCCCTCACGGGCGCGGCCCCCACCGTGTCGGGTGCGCCGACCTACGCCGTCCCCGACGCGGTGGCCGTCCGGGCCGACCGCGAGGGCACCGGCCTCCTCTTCCTCGACTGGCTGGCGGATCACGGCGCGTACGTCTTCCTCAAGGCCGACGGCGACCGGCCGCGCCCCGGCTGGACCCTCCTGGCCCGCGGCGGACCCGTCCCCGGTCCGCTGCGCGCCGACGCCCCGGACGCCGGGCGATGTCTGCAAGCCCTGGTGAAAGACCTTCGCGCACACGGCCTGACCGTGCCGCTGTGACCGGCGCGCGCCGACCGCGTCCCGGAGCCGCTGTCCGGTCGCGCGGGTAACCTGGTCGCGTGTCGCGTCCCCGTTCCCGGCTCCGTCGTGTGGCCGTCCTGGTGCTGGAGGGGGCGAAGCCGCTGGACGTGGGGATTCCCGCGCAGGTGTTCACGACGCGGGGCAGCATGCCGTACGAGGTGCGGGTCTGCGGTGCCGCGCCCGGCCCGGTCGCCGGCGGTGACGGGCTGTCGTACCACGTCGCGCACGGTCTGGAGGCGCTGGAGTGGGCCGACATCGTCTTCATCCCCGGCTACCGCTTCCCGGACCGGGAGGACCCGCCGCCGGTCGTCGTCGAGGCGCTGATCGCCGCGCACACGCGCGGGGCGCGGCTCGCCGCGATCTCCACCGGCGCGTTCGCGCTGGCCGCCACCGGACTCCTCGACGGTCACCGCGCCACCACGCACTGGCACTACACGCGGGCGCTCGCCGAGCGCCACCCCGACGTGCGGGTCGACGAGAACGTCCTCTTCGTCGACGAGGGCCGGGTGCTGACCTCCGCCGGGGCCGCCTCCGGCATCGACCTGTGCCTGCACATCCTCCGCGCCGACCTCGGCGTGGCCGCCTCCAACCACACCGCCCGGCGCCTGGTCGCCGCCCCCTACCGCAGCGGCGGCCAGGCCCAGTACGTGCCCCGCAGCGTGCCCGAACCGCTCGGCGAGCGGTTCGCCGCCACCCGCGAGTGGGCGCTGCGCCGCCTCGACACCTCCCTCACCCTGACCGTCCTCGCCCGGCACGCCGCCGTGTCGCCGCGCACCTTCTCCCGCCGCTTCGCCGAGGACACCGGCTACACGCCCATGCAGTGGGTGATGCGGGCACGCGTCGACGCCGCCCGCGCCCTGCTGGAGCGCTCCGAGCGCGGCGTCGAGCAGATCGCCGCCGACGTCGGCCTCGGCACCGGCGCCAACCTGCGGCTGCACTTCCAGCGCATCCTCGGCACCACCCCGAGCGAGTACCGGCGCACCTTCGCCCGCGGCGAGTGACCGGACCCGGCGGCGGACCCCCGCACCGGCTGGCGCGATCCTTGCGAACCGTGGCGATCGCGCCGCTGTCCCGGCCGCGGGCCGCGCGCGAGCCTGGAGGGGCGAACGGAAGGGACACCACTCATGACTCGCATCGCCATCAACGGATTCGGCCGCATCGGACGCAACGTGCTGCGCGCGCTCCTGGAACGGGACAGCACGCTGGAGGTCGTCGCCGTCAACGACCTCACCGAGCCCGCGACGCTCGCCCGGCTCCTCGCCTTCGACACCACCTCGGGCCGCCTCGGCCGCCCGGTCACGGTCGACGGCGACACGCTCGTGGTCGACGGCCGCCGCATCAAGGTGACCGCGGAGCGGGAGCCCGCGAAGCTGCCCTGGGCGGAACTCGACGTCGACCTCGTCCTGGAGGCCACCGGCCGGTTCACCGCCGCCGACGCCGCCCGCGCCCACCTCACCGCCGGGGCCCGCAAGGTCCTGGTCGGCGCCCCCTCGGACGGCGCGGACGTCACCCTCGCCTACGGCGTGAACACCGGCGCCTACGACCCGGCCGCCCACACCGTCGTGTCGAACGCGTCCTGCACCACCAACGCCCTCGCCCCGCTCGCCCAGGTCCTCGACGACCTCGCGGGCATCGAGCACGGCTTCATGACGACGGTGCACGCCTACACCCAGGAGCAGAACCTCCAGGACGGCCCGCACCGCGACCCGCGCCGCGCCCGCGCCGCCGGGGTCAACATCGTGCCGACCACGACGGGCGCGGCGAAGGCGATCGGCCTGGTCCTGCCGAACCTCGACGGCAAGCTGTCCGGCGACTCCATCCGGGTGCCGGTGCCGGTCGGCTCGATCGTGGAGCTGAACACCACCGTGGCCCGTGACGTCACCCGCGACGAGGTCCTCGCCGCCTACCGCGCCGCCGCCGAGGGCCGCCTCGCCGGAGTCCTGGAGTACTCCGAGGACGCCCTCGTCTCCTCCGACATCACCGGCAACCCGGCCTCGTCGATCTTCGACTCCGCTCTCACCCGCGTCGACGGCCGCCACATCAAGGTCGTCGCCTGGTACGACAACGAGTGGGGCTTCTCCAACCGCGTCATCGACACCCTCGAACTCCTCGCCGCGGGCTGAGCCACCACACCCCGCCGCCCCCGCGGCCTCCCGAGGCGGTCCGCCGGTCGGCTCCCCGGCGCGGTCGGGCCGTCCCGGCTAGCATGCCGATGCCATGGAACTCGTTTTCGAAGGCCGGATCATCGAGTGGCGCGGGCCCGCGCCGTACTTCTTCGTGCCCGTGCCGGACGAGGAGTGCGGCGAGATCCGGGAGGTCGCGGCGATGGCGACCTACGGCTGGGGCGTGATCCCGGTCGCGGCGCGGATCGGCGGCACCGACTTCACCACCTCGCTCATCCCCCGGCAGGGCGGCTATCTGCTGCCCCTGAAGAACGCCGTACGGCTCCCGCAGAAGCTGGGGGAGGGCGACGAGGTCACCGTCGCGCTGACGGTCCGGCTCTGACCCCGGCCGCGCTGCGCCCACCGTCACCGGGGAGGCGGCCGGCCCCGCACCGCCGACAGCGCGGGCCCGGCCTCCTCCCCGCCGGACGGCGAAGCCGCCCGGCACACGGCCACTGTGACGGGCCGTACGTTGCGACACCGTTGCAAGCCCCCCGAGCCGGTCAGGAACCGCACGCGGGAGCAGCCGGTCAGGTGCCGACGGTCAGGACCACCTTCCCGAACTGGGCGCCCGACTCCAGATACCGGTGGGCGGCCACGGCGTCGGCGAGGTCGAAGACGCGGTCCACGACCGGGGCCAGGGTGCCGTCGGCGAGCCCGGACTCCACGAACGCGACCGCCCGGCGACGCCGCTCCGGATCGGTGGTGACGGGGAACAGGGTGTAGAGGCTCACGCTGATGCCGGGCACGGTGGGCAGGCCGAGCGAGAGGTCGTTGCGCGGGTCGAGCAGCCCGTACGCCAGCAGCCTGCCGCCGGGCGCGACGGTACCGGCGACCTGGACGATGCCCGGCCCGCCGACCGGGTCCATCGCCGTGCGCACGCCCCGCCCGCCGGTGATCTCCCGGACCCGCGCGACAAGATCCTCCTCGTCGGTGACGACGACGTGCGCCGCGCCCGCGTCCAGCAGCCGCTGCCGCTTCGCGGCGGTGCGCGTCGTCGCGATGGGCACGGCGCCGATCCGCCGCGCCACCTGCACCGCCGCCAGACCGACACCGCCGGTCGCCGCGTGCACCAGGACGTGGTCGCCGGGCGCCACGGGACCGTCCTCGACGAGCGCCCCGTACGAGGCGACGTACGCCATCCAGGTCGCCGCCGCGACCACGGGGTCCCCGTCGGCGGGGCGCGGCACCAGCGCGTCGACGGGCACGACGACCAGGTCGCCGTAGGTGCCGTACTCGGTGAGCTTGAACGTGGGGACGACCGCGACGGCGGCGCCGACGGCGACCCCGACCGTGTCGGGGCCCACCGCCTCCACCGTGCCCGCGGCCTCGTAGCCGAGACCGGAGGGCAGGGCCGGGGGATAGAAGTAGCGGTTCTCCCGGAACATGACGTCGGCGCGGTTCACGCCGATCGCCGCCACCCGGACCAGGGCCTCGCCCGCCCGGGGCCGCGGGGTGTCCACCTCCCGCAGCCGCAGGGTCTCGGGGCCGCCGGTCGTGTCGAAGAAGATCTGCCGTGCCATGGAGGGATCGGTGTCCTTTGCCGTGAGGTCCGCCGGAGCGGAGCATGAAGGGGATGGGTGTGGGGGTCGGGGTGGGGGTGGCGTGAGGGACGGGGGTCGTAGGGGGTCGAACAGGCAGCGCATGCGGTAAACCGTCCTGTTTCCGGAGCGGCGTCGGTCGGCGTTACATTGGGCGCATGACGACAGGGGCGAAGGGCGTGGACCAGGTGCGGGAGCGGGTGCTGGAGGCGGCCTGCGAGCTGTTCACGCGCCGCGGGATCAACAGCACCGGTGTCGATCTGGTGTCCGAGGTGGCGGGCGTCTCCAAGCGGAGCCTGTACCAGCGCTTCCCCAGCAAGGACCACCTGATCGCGGCCTATCTGCCCCGCGCCACCGACCGCTTCCTGGAGGCCGTCCTCCCCCCGGAGGGCGACACGACGCCGCCCGCCGGGCGCCTGGTCGCCGTCTTCGACACCGCGCGCCGCGCCTCCGCCGACCCCGATTTCCGGGGCTGCCCGGTGCTCAACGCCGCCGCCGAACTGCTCGACCCGGAGCACCCCGTGCGCGGCGTCGCCCTAGGCTACAAGCAGCGCATGGAGGCCTACTTCACCGAGCTGGCGGCCGCCGCCGGTGCCGCCGACGCCGCTCTGCTGGCGGAGCAGCTCGTCGTCGTCTTCGACGGCGCGATGGCGTACGCGGCGGTGCGTCAGACGGCCTTCCCGGAGAGCGTGTGCCGCACCGTACGGACCCTGCTGGCCGCCCAGGGCCTGGAGCCCGCCGCCGGGACGACCGAGGAGCCCGCGAAGCCGCACCGGCCCGAGAAGGTCGCCGCGGTCTCCGCGTGAGGCCCCCGAGCGCCCCGGTGCGGGACGTCAGGCGCTGAGGAAGGCCTCGGTCTCGGCGGCGAACGCGGCCGGACGCTCGAACAGGAACCCGTGACCGCCGTCCGGGTCCACGAACACGTGCGCGTTCGGCAGGTGCCCGCCCAGGAGATGGGTGTTGGAGACCGGCGTCATCACGTCGAGCGCGCCCCCGGCGACGAACACCGGGTGGGTGAGCGCCGCCAGCCGCTCCAGCCGGGACCGGTCGGGGACGCCCCAGGCGGAGATCGCGGCCGTCTGCGCGTCACGGGTCGCGAGGTCGGTCGGCGCGTCCCGGTCCGCCTCGCGGGCGAAGATACGGCCGAGGAACTCCCCGCCGCGCGCCCGGTTCGCCTCGGAGGGCCCGAAGAACAGGGTCAGCAGGTCCTCCCCGGTGGGCTCGTCGCGCCGGGCCGCCTGCGCGACCGCGCCGGTCCAGTGGTGGAAGTCCCGGCCGCCCTCCGGCGCCGTCCCGGCGAGGACGAGCCGCCGCACCCGGTGCGGGACCGTCAGGGCCAGCTGCTGGGCCACGAACCCGCCGAGCGAGAAGCCGAAGAGGTCGTAGCGGCCGACGCCGAGCGCGTCCAGGAAGGCCGTCACGCCGGCGGCGGTCTCCGCGACCGTCGTGGCGGGGGTGCCGGTCGAGCCGCCGACGCCCGCGTAGTCCACCAGGATCACCTCGCGCCCGGCGGCGAGGGGGTCGATCAGCGCGGGGTCCCAGTTGTCGAGGTTGCCCCGGAAGTGCTGGAGGAAGACCAGCGGCAGCGCTCCGGGCCGGGCGGTGCCGAAGCGCCGGTAGGTGTACCGGACCCCGTCGGCCGCTTCCACGACCTGGTTGGGCGCGGTGCCGCTGTTCGATTCGGGCATGGCGAAGCTCCGTACGAGAGAAGGGGAAACAGATCTGTTTCTCGAACGGGGATGACTGTACACCGATCTGTTTCCCTCGCGCGGCCGCCCGCCCCGGACAGGACGGTGGGGCCGGTCTGCGTCCGACCGGCCCCACCGTCACCGCCGCCTCGCCGTCAGTCGGTGTAGACCTCCGCCCGGTCGACGCTCACGAACGCCCCCGACGACGCGGACGACCGCTCCCCGGTCACCCGCACCGTCAGCGTGTGCCGCCCGTACGGCAGCCGCGGGCTGACGTACTGCACGGTCTCCCCGGTGCGGATCGCCGCGTACAGGTCCACGCGCTGCTCGGCGCCGCCGTCGACCCGGACGCCCGCGATGCCGTTGCCCGTGTCACGCACGGACAGCAGCGCGATCCGGGTTCCGGTGAACGCGAAGGTCGCCGTGGCGCCGGTACGGTCGCTCCAGTGGTCGTCGCCCCAGAAGCACTGGGTGGCGCAGCCGGTGCCCGCGTTCCAGGCGCCCGCGTACGTCACCGTGCCGTCGCCGCTCGACCGGCCGTCGTCGTTGATCCAGTGGTTGCCCGAGCCGGGGTCGCCCGAGGGCAGGTCCTGGGTGGCGCCGAGGGCGAGCGGACGCCCGAGCGCCGGGCTGCCGTCGGCGTTCCAGCCGATGCGCTGCGCGCGGGTGGTGCGGTTGCCGTAGGTGAGCTGGGACGTGGTCTTGGCGTGGTAGACGATCCAGTCCTCGGTGCCGTCGGGCGAGCGGAAGAACGCGTGATGGCCGGGCCCGAACACGCCCCGGTCGTCGGCGCGGGAGAACACCGCGCCCTGGTGCCGCGTCCAGTTGCCCGGCACCAGCGGGTCGGCGCCGTCGCGCAGCGACATCATCCACACCTGGTAGTCCGGCTTGCCGGTGTCGCAGGTCGAGTACGTCATCCAGGTGCGGCCGTTGCGGTAGAGGAACTCGGGGCCCTCGCGCACCTCGGGGCAGCCGCCGGGCGCGTCCAGGGCGACCTGGTTGCCGGAGACCGTCCAGGGGTTGGACATCGGGGCGAGGTTCAGCCCGTTGTGCTGGTACTGGTTGAGGCCCGCCCAGGCCAGGTAGAGCCGTCCGTCGCGCTGGAGGATGCCGGGGTCGATGGCGAAGTCGTCCGCGTGACCGGGCGCCGCGAGTTTCGCCTTGAAGTGGTACGGCCCGGCCGGGTCGTCGCGGTCGGACTCCAGGACGTAGAGCCGGTGGTGCTCGTCCACGCCGTCGTCGGCCGTGTAGTAGAGGTACCAGCGGTCACCGAAGCGGTAGAACTCCGGCGCCCAGATGTTGCGGTTGCGGGAGGCGTCGCTGTCCGTCCACACGGTGACCGGGGCGGCGGTCAGCAGGGTGCCCAGGGACGGCGAGCGCCACATGCGGATGCTGCCGCCCTGGGTGGTCGTCAGGTAGTAGTTCCCCTTCCAGTGCGTCATGAAGGGGTCGGGCCCGGAGTTGAGCGGGTTGCGGAAGGTGCCCGCCGCGGCGACGCGGGTGGCGGGCACGGAGGGGGAGGCGGTCGCCTCGGGGACGGCCGCCAGGCCGAGCAGCAGGACCATCAGGCCGAGCAGGGCGGTGAGGGGGGAGGTGCGGGTGCCGGTGCGCATGGGCGGCTCCTTCGCCGTCACGGGTGGGGGCGTGCACGGGGGACACGGTGTGGTGCGCTGCGGCGGGCGGTGGGGCGCCCCGGACCTCCGGGACCTCACTGACCGCCGAGACCTGTGGTGGCCACGGACTTCACGATGTGGCGCTGGAAGAGCACGAACACGACGACCAGCGGCAGCGCGGCGAGCACCGCCGACGCCATCGTCTGGGCGTACTGGAGGCCGTAGGCGTCCTTCACCGAGGTGATGCCGACCGGGAGCGTCATCAGCGCGGGGTCGGAGGTGGACACGAACGGCCACAGGAAGTTGTTCCACGCGCCGATGAACACGAAGATCGACACGGCCGCGAGCATCGGACGCGACAGCGGCAGCAGCACCGACCAGAAGATCCGCCAGTGCCCGGCGCCGTCGATCCGCGCCGCCTCCTCCAGCTCCCGCGGCAGGGAGTCGAAGTGCTTCTTCAGGATGAACACCATGACCGGCGCCACCGTCTGCGGCAGGATCACCGCCGCGTACGTGTCCAGCAGGTCCAGGGCGAGCATCTGCCGGAACCACGGCACGATCAGCATCTGTGGCGGCACCAGCACCGCCGCCACCGTCAGCGCGAACAGCCACCGGCGGCCCGCGAACCGGGTCCGGGAGAAGGCGTACCCGGCCATCGCCGACACCATCACCGTGATCGCCGTGACCGCCGCCGAGATCAGCAGGCTGTTCAGCATCCACAGCGGCAGGTCCCCGCGCTCCCACACGGTGCTGAACCCCTTCAGCGTGAACCCGTGCTCCGGCCAGAACCAGTGCGCCGGATCGCTGGCGTCCGCCTCCGACTTGAACGCCGTCAGCAGCGCCCACGCCATCGGCAGCAGCCACACCAGCGCCGTCACGCCCAGCGCCAGCAGCGCCAGGACCCGGGTGACGCGGCCCCCGCCGAGGGTCAGGTTCGTGCCGCCCCCGGCCGCGCCGCGGCGGGCCCTCAGCTCCCGGATGTGGCCGCCGTCCGGGCGCGGGGCGGCGGGGGCGGGACGGACGGGCAGGTCGGTGGAGGTCATGTCAGTTCTCCCGGCGGCGGAGTGCGAAGTACTGGGCGGCGGAGGCGAGGAGGACCAGGGCGAAGAAGATGTAGCTGATCGCCGAGGCGTATCCGAGCCGGTAGCCGGTGAAGCCGACGTCGTAGACGTACTCGACGACCGGGCGGGTGGAGTTGTTCGGGCCGCCCTTGGTCAGCAGGTACACCTGGTCGAAGACCTTCAGCGAGGCCAGCACCTGGAGCACCGTGATGACGACCGTGATCCGGCTCAGCTGCGGCAGCGTGATCGACCACAGCCGCCGCCACGCCCCGGCTCCGTCGATGGCGGCCGCCTCGTAGAGGTGGTCGGGCACCGACTGGAGGGCGGCCAGGTAGAGCAGGAAGTTGAAGCCGACCGTCCACCACAGAGTGGTCAGCGCGATCGCCCACAGGGCGACCGACTCGTCGCTCAGCCAGGCCACCTGACCGAGCCCGACGGCGTCCAGGAGGTGGTTGTAGAGGCCGAGGTCGGGCTGGTAGAGCCACAGCCACAGCAGGCCCACCACACCGACGGGCAGCAGGTACGGCGCGAAGAACGCCAGGCGCCACACCCACTGGCCGGGCAGCCCGGTGTGCACCAGCAGCGCCATGCCGAGGGCGACCACCACCAGCGGCACCGTCGAGATCAGCGTGAACAGGACCGTGTGCCACAGCGCCCGCCACATCTCGGCGTCGCCGAACGCCTCGGTGAAGTTGTCGGCGCCGACGAACTGCGGGCTGTGCGCCGACAGCGAGGCGTCGGTGAGGCTCATCCACAGGCCCTGGCCGAGCGGCCAGAGGAGGAACATCGCGAACAGGACGAGGAAGGGCAGCGCGAACAGCAGGCCGGGCGGGACCGCCCGGCGCACGGACCGGGCCGCGGGGCGGGGTGCGGCGTGAGGAGAGGACATCGTGGTGCCTCCAGCGCGGGGGAGCGCGGGGTTCGGGTCGGGCTCGGGGCGGGCTCGCATCGGATCGGGCACGGGTCGGGCGCGGTGCGGGCCCGGATCAGGCCGGGCTCGGCTTGGCCAGGAAGGAGTTCAGGCGCCGCACCATCGCGCGGGCGGCCCGGTCGGGCCGGAGACCGTCGAGCAGGGCCTGCTGGAGCACCTGCGACATCGCGTTCTGGAAGTCGGACCCGGCCCCGGCGAACCACACCGCCGGGTCCAGCACCACGTGGTCCTGCGCCGACGCGTAGTGCGCCTGCGGCCGCAGCGCCGCGTAGTCCGCGGTGCGGGTGACCGGGCCGTACGACGGGATGTGCCCGGCCGTCGCCCAGATCTGGCCCGCCTTGAGCAGCGCGGCGACCGCGCGGTGCGTACGGCGGCGGCGCTCCGCGTCCGGGTCGGGGTGGTGGGGCAGGACGAAGGAGTGCGCGTCGGCGTACACCGCCGGGGTGCCGAACACGGTCGGGAACGGCGCCGCGCCCACCTTCGCGTCGGCGCCCCGGAAGGTGCCCAGCTCCCACTCGCCGGAGAGGATCATCGCGGTCTGCCGGTTGGAGAAGGCGGCGATCGCGGCCGCGTAGTCCAGCCGCCGCGGATTGGTCCGCCCGTCGACGAGCTTCGCCATGAACGCGATGACCTCGGCCATCCGGTCCTCGTCGACCTCGGCCGGGCCGCCCTCGGGCACTTCGAAGACGCCGCCGGTCTGCCGGTACAGGCCGTAGAACAGCCGCCAGCCCTGCGCGGTGTCGTTGACGTAGCCGAAGGCCACGCCCTGCTTCCCCGACGCCTTCGCCAGTTCCCGTCCGGCGGCGAGGAAGCTGTCGGGGGAGGCGAAGGCCTCCGCGTCGAGCGTCCCGTCGGGCTTCAGCAGGCCCGCCTTCGCGGCCGGTTCCGGATGGAAGAAGACGATGAAGGGATGCGTGTCCAGCGGGATCGCGTACGTCCGCCGCCGGTACTGGGTGCGTGACCAGACGGCCTCGGAGAAGTCGTCCCGGCGGACGCCGTACTCGGCGAGCAGGTCCTCGTCCCACGGGTCGAGCAGCCCGCTGGGCGCGTATCCGGCGAGCCGCGACAGGTGGGCGACGGCCACGTCCGGGCCGCGGCCCCCGGCGGAGGCCATGGCGAGCTTGGTGTAGTACGGGGTGCCCCACTCCAGGACGGTGCGCTCGATGCGGGTGCCCGGCATGTCCGGGCGGGCGGCGTCCACCATGTCGTTCAGCAGACCGCCGTCGGCGCCGCTGAAGAGGTCCCAGAGCCGGACCGTCGAGGCGTCGGCGGCCTGGGCCGAGCCGCAGCCGCTGAGCGCCCCCGCGCCGAGCAGGGCGGCCCCGGAGGCGAGCGCGGCACCGAGCAGGCGGCGCCGGCTCGGCCCGGCGGGACCGACGGGTACGGGTGTGCCGGTCATGCGGCTCCTTTCCACGGGCGGCGGGGTGACCGGAGGTCGGGGCGCCGAGGCGCCGAGATAACCGGAAGTATCGCCTCCGGATGCCGCCGCCCGTTGGGATCGTGAATCGTCGTACGGACTTACATCGATGTAAATCGTGGGGAGGGGTCGGCCCCCGGCCGCGTGCGCGGCCCCGGACCGGTCACGGGGTGTCCTCGTAGGCGGCCACGCGGAGCTGGGCCCGGCGCAGCGGTGCGACGTCCACCTTCTCGGAGCGGTCGAAGCGGTAGACGCCGTTGCGTTCCTGGAAGACGTCGGTGAGCTGCGTGTAGCAGTAGCCGAACATGTCCGGGTCGTCCAGCAGCACCCCGGTCAGCCCGGCGAAGCGCTCGGTGAACTCGTCCTCGGTGCGCGGCCGTTCGCCGTACCCCCAGGACACGTCCCGCTCGTCGCCCGCCGCCGCGGCGGCCTCCGGGTCCCACCAGATCCCGCCGAACTCGCTGCAGAAGTAGGGCTGTCCCGCGTACGGCACCGACCAGGGCCGTCCGTCCGGCGCCGCGTTCACGTACGGCCGGTCCTCCGCCAGGCCCGCCATCAGCTTGGCGAACTCGGCCGGGTCCTGCTCGTAGCAGTGCGAGTCGTACACGTCGGTTTCCGGCACCCGGTGCGCGTAGCCCGAGGCGTCGATCACCGGGCGGGTGGGGTCGGCCTGCTTGGTGGCCAGGAACATGCCGCGGGTGACGTCGTCGAGGACGGTCAGCCGGTCGTGGAGGTGCTGGTACGTCTCGTTCAGCGGGCACCAGCCGACGATCGACGGGTGGGAGTGGTCCCGCTCCAGCACCTCCAGCCACTGCGTGACGAAGGAGGCGTCGGGCCGCTGGTTGTCGTCGCGGACGCCGACCTCGCAGCCCCAGTCGCCGAACTCGCCCCAGACCAGATAGCCCAGCCGGTCGGCGTGGTGGAGGAAGCGCTCCTCGAACACCTTCTGGTGCAGCCGCGCCCCGTTGAAGCCCGCCGCGAGACCCAGCTCGATGTCCCGCACCAGCGCGGCGTCGCTGGGCGCGGTCATCAGGCCGTCGGGGTAGTAGCCCTGGTCCAGTACGAGCCGCTGGAAGACGGGCTCGCCGTTGAGCAGCAGCTTCTTCCCGCGCAGCGAGACCGAGCGCAGTCCGGCGTAGGAGCGGGCCGCGTCCACCACCGTGCCGTCGGCGTCGAGCAGCTCCAGCGTCAGGTCGTACAGGTGCGGGTCGGCGGGCGACCACACGCGGCGCCGGTCCTCGGGCAGCGGCAGGACCAGGCGGGGCGCGAGGTCGAGATCGGCGCGGGAGGTGGCCGTGACGACCTCGCCGCGCTCGTCGGAGAGGACGGCGCGCACCCGGTGGCCGGGCGGGTTCGCGGTGAGCGGCAGTTCCAGGAAGAAGGAGCCGGACGCCAGGTCGGGGGTGATGCGCGGGCGCTTGAGGGCGGCGGCGCGCGGGACGGCCTCCAGCCACACGGTCTGCCAGATGCCGGTGGTCCGCGTGTAGTGGCAGTGCGTGTTGGCGTACCAGGTGGCCTGCTTGCCGCGCGCCTGGACGCCGTGCCTGCTGTCGCGGGCGCGCACCACGAGGGTCAGTTCGGCCCCCGGCCGCGCCACCTCGCCGAGGTCGGCGGTGAACGGGGTGAAGCCGCCGCGGTGCCGGGCGACCTCGACGCCGTCCGCCCACACCGTGGTGTCGTGGTCGACGGCACCGAAGTGCAGCAGCACCCGGGAACCGGTCCACTCGGCGGGCACGGTCACGGTGCGCCGGTACCAGACGGCCTCCAGGAAGTCGGTCTCGCCGATCCCGGACAGCTCCGACTCCGGGCAGAACGGGACGGTGATCCGGTCCGCCAGGGGGCGCTCGCGCAGGCCGCGCTCCAGGCCGGTGTCGGCGCGGTCGATCTCGAACTGCCACGTGCCGTTCAGATTCAGCCAGGCGTCCCGGACGAACTGCGGCCGGGGGTGCTCGGGCCGCGGCAGGTCCGCCGCGCCGGACGGGGTCGTGGGGTGGGGGAGCGGCATGGAACTCCTTGCGCCTCTCGGTGGAGCGGTGTGTGTGAGGCCATGGCACCATGACGATTACATCGATGTAAATACTCGGGACCGAATGAATCCGGCCAGGCGTGCGGCGGAGAGTCCGTTCCGGTCCGGGGCCGGCCGGTGCGGTCGGCGGCCGGGGTGCCGGGCGCGGTGCCTGGTTCGGCGTCGGGAGCGCTGCCCGGTCCGGCGTCGCGCCCGGAGCCGGGAGCGGGGCCGGTGCCGGGCCACGCCCGCAGCCGGGACCGGGCCGGGCGGCAGCCGGGACCGGCGTAGCGCGCGGGGGCGGCTGCGGGGGCCGCCCGGAGTCGGCCGCGGGTGGTCGCGGTGGGTACGATCGGGCGGCGTGGCGGAGGGATGAACAGCGTGGCGGCAAGACCCAGGATCAAGGACGTGGCGGAGTACGCGGGTGTCTCCCCGAAGACCGTCTCCAACGTCATCAACAACTTCGAGCACGTCTCCGACCGCACCCGCACCGCCGTGCAGGACGCCATCGAGGCGCTCGGCTACCGCGTCAACATCGCCGGACGGCAACTGCGCCAGGGCCGCACCGGCATGATCACCCTGGCGGTCCCCGAACTCGACGTCGCCTACTTCGCGGAGCTGGCCAAGCTCGTCATCGCGGAGGCCGACCGGCGCGGCCACACCGTCCTCATCCACCAGACCGAGGCCGTACGGGAGCGCGAACTGGCCGCGCTGCACGGCTTCGACGCGCAGTTCTCCGACGGCGTCATCCTCAGCCCGCTCGCCCTGCACCCCCGCGACCTCGCCACCCGCGACCGGCGGCTGCCTGTCGTCCTGCTCGGCGAACGCCCCGCCGACGGCGGCACCGACCACGTCGGCATCGACAACGTCCGGGCCGCCCGCGAGGCCACCGCGCACCTGCTGGAGCGGGGCCGCCGCCGCATCGCCGTCCTGGGCGGCGCCGTCCGCGGCCGTCAGGGCACCGACCGGCTGCGCACCGACGGCCACCGCGCGGCGCTCGACGCGGCCGGGCTGCCCTTCGACGCCTCCCTCGTCGTCGCCGTGGACGCCTACCACTGGCGCGACGGCGCCCGCGCCGCCGCCGAGGTGATGCGCCGCACCCCCCGCCCGGACGCCCTGCTCTGCCTCAACGACCACCTTGCCCTCGGCGCGCTGCGCTCCCTGCACGACCTGGGTCTGACCGTGCCCGGCGACTGCGACGTCGTCGGCTTCGACGACATCGAGGCCTCCCGCTTCAGCGTCCCGACCCTCACCACGGTGGCCCCCGACAAACGCGAGATCGCCCGCTCCGCGGTCTCGCTCCTGCTGGAGCGCGTGGAGTCCCCGGAGGCGGCACCCGGCCGCGACCACGTCGCCGCCCACCGGGTCGTGGTGCGGGAGACGACGGGCGGGAAGCGGGTGGGCGAAGAGGCCGGGGACGACCCCCCGCCCCGGCCCTGACACCGCGCCGGCAGAACTGCCTGAGGAGGCGTCAGATGAGGTACCCGTACGCGCACTTGGTGGCGTGCGGGAAGTACGCGCCCGTCGAGGACGGCCGCGACGCCGTGGTCTTCGTCGTGGTCCTCGCGGCCCTGGCCGTCGTGGGGTGGGTCCTGCTGCGGCGGCGCGGAGGCGGGTGAGGGGCCGGGTGCGGCCAGGGTCTCCGGCCTCCTCCCCGCGCCGGTGCCGTCACTCCGGTGGCGGAGCGATCTCCCCGGAGCCGCGGGGGACCAGGCGGACCGGGATGGTCTCGCGGACGGCGGCCGTGCGGGTGCCGTCCAGGCGGGCCAGGGCGAGGCGGGCGGCGGTGGCGCCGATCACCGCAGGGTCCTGGGCGACGACCGTGAGGCCCGGCCGCAGCACGTCGCCGAGCATCGGATCGTCGAAGCCGACCAGCGCCACGTCCCGCCGGTCGGCCTGGGCCAGGGCCTTCACCACGCCCACCGTGGCGAAGTTGTTCCCCGCGAGGACCGCCGTCGGCGGCTCCGGCAGCGCCAGCAGCCGGGCCATCGCACCGGCCGCCGCCTCGGGGGAGTGGCCCTCGGCCAGCAGTTCCGGGCGGTGCGGCAGCCCCGCCTCGTCGAGCGCGTCCCGGTAGCCGCGGAACCGTTCCCGCCGCGTGAACAGGGTCGACGGGCCGTCACCGAGGAAGGCGATCCGGCGGTGCCCGTGGGCGATGAGGTGCGACGTGCCGAGGGCGGCGCCGGTCCGGTTGGCGCTGACGACGCAGTCCGTGGTGAGACCGGTCGCGGGCCGGTCGAGGAAGACCAGCGGCAGCCCGCCCGTGCGTTCCCGCCGCAGGTAGCGGTGGTCGCCGCCGACCGCGGGCACCACCATCAGCATGCTGACCCGCCGGGCCAGGAACGTCGCGATCAGCGAGTTCTCTCGCTCCACGGACTCCTCCGACGAGCCCATGATGAGGGTGAGCCCGCGCTCCCGCGTGGCCTCCTCGATCCCGCCCGCGACCGCCCCGAAGAACGGGTTGCCGATCTCCGGCACCACCAGGCCCACCGTCGAGTCCCGCGACCCGATGCGCATCGTGCGCGCCATCAGGTCACGGTGGAAGCCCAGTTCACGGGTGACGGTGAGCACCCGCTCCCGGGTCTGCTCGGACACCGGACCCTCCCCGTTGAGCACCCGGGACACGGTCTTGGCGCTCACCCCCACCCGCTCGGCGACGTCGGAGAGGGTGAGCCGCCGTGGGGTGGAGGGCATGCCGTCAGCCTTCGCTTCCTGGGACCACCGGGTCCGTGGGGGCGGCACCCTCGGCGCCACCGGGTCGTCGTGCTCGGCCACGGGGCCGCCGCGCTCACCGGCCGTCCGGCCGCCCGTCGGCGGCGTCCGTCGCGCGTGAGTCGGCTACGACAGTACCCCCGACCTCGGCGGGCGGTTCCAAAGCCCCGGTCATGATCGCCACGACCTCCGACATGGTGTGGTCGGCGGGCCGCAACTGTGCGATCCGGCGTCCGAGGCGCTGCACGTGGACACGGTCGGCGATCTCGAAGACCTGCGGCATGTTGTGGCTGATCAGCACCGTCGGCAGACCTCGCTCGCGCACCTTGCGGATCATGTCGAGCACCTGCCCCGACTCCTTGACGCCGAGCGCCGCCGTCGGCTCGTCCATCACCACGACGTGCCGCGACCAGGCGACCGCGCGCGCCACCGCCACCCCCTGCCGCTGGCCCCCCGACAGCGACTCGACGGGCTGGGTCAGCGAGCGCAGCCCGATCCGCAGGTCCGCCATGTGCGCGGCGGACTCCTCCCGCATCCGCCGGGTGTCGAGCAGCCGGAACACCCGGCCGAGCACTCCGGGCCGCCGCAGCTCCCGGCCGAGGAACATGTTGCTGGCGATGTCCATCGAGGCGGCCACCGCCAGGTCCTGGTACACCGTCTCGATGCCGCGCCGCCGGGCGTCGAGCGGATCACGGAACCGCACCGGCCGCCCGTCGAGTTCGATGGTGCCCTCGTCCGGCTGGAGCGCCCCGGTCAGCGCCTTGATGAGGCTGGACTTCCCGGCGCCGTTGTCGCCGACCACCGCCAGCACCTCACCGGGCAGCAGGTCGAAGTCCGAACCGTCCAACGCGGTGACCTGCCCGTACCGCTTCACCAGGCCGCGCGCCCGCAGGACCGGGGTGGGCGCGGAGGGCGGGGACGCGGCGGGTGCGGGTGCGGACGTGCCGGTGGCGGGCGCGGGTGGCGCCGTACGGTCGCGGTCGTCCTTGCCGAGGGACGTACGGACGGGCTCGCCCTCGGGTCCGTGGGCGGGGTCGCGTACGGGTTCGGTGCTCATCGGGACGCCTTCCTGCGGGACACCTGGTCCACGGTCACGGCGAGGATCACCAGCACGCCGGTGATGAGGGTCTGGTAGATCGAGCCGACGCCCATCAGCTGGAGCCCGTTGCGGAACACCCCGACGATGAGGGCGCCGATGAGGGTTCCGACGACGAGGCCCCGGCCGCCGAAGAGGCTGGTGCCGCCGAGGACGACCGCGGTGATGGAGTTGAGGTTGTCGTCGGTGCCCGCCTTCGGGTCGCCGACGCCGGTGCGCGAGATCAGCAGCAGCGCGGCGATGCCGTACACGAACCCGGCCACGGTGAAGATGCCGAGCCGCAGCCGGTCCACCCGGATACCGGTCAGCCGGGCCACCTCGGGGCTGTTGCCGAGGGCGTACGTGTGCCGCCCCCACGCGGTCCAGCCGAGGAGGTAGGCGAAGACGGCGAACAGGACCAGGGTCAGCACCGAGCCGTAGGTGACGTCGGTGCGGCCGAGCGGGAACGTCTCGCCCAGCGCGGTGAGTTCACTCGGCAGGGCGGTGACGGTCTGGTCGTCGGAGACGATGTGGGTCAGCGCGAACGCCACGTTGAGCATGCCGAGGGTGACGATGAAGGGCGGCAGCCCGACGAACGTCACCAGGGCGCCGTTCGCGAGCCCGAGCAGCGCGCACACCGCGAGCCCGGCGAGGATCGCCGGCAGCGGGGGCAGCCCGCTGTCGACCGCCAGCTTCGCCATCACGATGCTGCCGAAGGCCATGATCATGCCGCAGGACAGGTCGATGCCCGCGATGAGGATGACGAGGGTCTGCCCCAGGGCGAGGGTGCCGACCACCATGACCTGCTGCATCACCAGCGAGAGGTTGCCGCCGGAGAGGAACTGCTCGCTCTGGAAGGAGAAGAAGAGACCGGCGAGCAGCAGCGCGGCCAGCGGCCCGGCGACGGAGTGGGTGGCGAGGGACCGCCAGTCGGACGGGGACGAGGGGGCGGGAGCGCCGGCGGGCGGCGGCGCCGAGGACGCCGGCGGGGCGGTGGTGCTCACGTCAGGTGCTCCTAGGAGTCGGGGGTGACGGTGGGGAGAGGGGCGACGGGCAGGGGACGGGGCCGGGGTGGGAGGGTCCGGCCCCGGTGGTCCCGGTCAGCCCCAGCAGTTGTCGAGGCCGTACGCCGTGTCCTTCGCGGTGACGCCCGCGGCGGGCTCGTCGGTGATGAGGGTGACGCCCGTGTCGGTGTAGCCGGACACCTTCGTGCCGTCCTTCACATGGGAGACGACCGCCTCGACGCCCTTGCTCGCCATCAGGAGCGGATACTGCTGTGAGGTCGCGGCCAGCGCGCCCGACTGGACGGCCTTGACGCCGGTGCATCCGCCGTCGACCGACACGATCAGCACGTCGTCGGCGCGGCCCTTCGCCTTGAGCGCGGTGTGCGCGCCCATGCCGGCCGGTTCGTTGATGCTGTAGACGACGTCGATGTCCGGTTCCTTCTGGAGGCAGTTCTCCATCGCGGTCTGCCCCTTGGCCTGGTCGCCGCCGGTGTCCTGGGCGCACACGACCTGCGGGTCGTTCTCCTTGATCCCGTAGCCCTTGAGGAAGCCGTCGCGGCGCAGCACCCCGACGGAGACGCCGGGCGCGAGGTTGAGCAGGGCGATCTTCGCCTTCCCGGCACCGTGCCGTGCCTTGGCGTAGGCGCCGATCAGCTCGCCCGCCTTGAAGTTGTCGGTGGCGAAGAGCGCGTCGGAGGCCTTCTCCGGCTCGGTCGGGGTGTCCAGCGCGATGACCACGACGCCCTTGGCGCGGGCCCGTTCGAGGGCGGGGACGATCGCCTTGGAGTCGTTGGGGGTGATGAGGACGCCGTCCACCCCGGCGGCCACCATGTTCTCCAGTGCGGTGACCTGGCCCTCGTTGTCGCCGTCGAACTTGCCCGCAGCGGTGGAGAGTTCGACGTCGTGCGACTTCGCGGCGCGTTCGGCGCCTTCCTTCATCTTCACGAAGAACGGGTTGGTGTCCGTCTTGGTGATGAGGCCGACCTTGACGGGTCCGTCGTCGCCGGACGAGCCCTTGGCCCCCTCGCCGCAGGAGGCGAGCAGCAGGACACCGGCCACGGAGACGGCGGCCACCGCCGCGGTGCGGGGACGGGGCCGGGGGCGCGGCGAACGTCTGGTCTGGAACATGAACGGGCTCCTCGGATGAGCGGAACAGATGGAACAGGGGGAACAGACGGGACAGCGGGAACAGGCGGTGAGGCGGGTGAAGCGGGGTGAGGCGGGTCAGGCGGGGAGGGTGCGGAAAAGGGGCTGGGGAAGGCGGTGGTGCCGCACGGCGAACAGCCGCACGAAACCGCGGGAAAGCACGGCGGGAGTGCACGGCGGAGAGCACGGCGGCAGAACACGGCGAGAAGCCGCGAAAGCCGGTGAAAAGGGACGCGGGAAGACGACGGACGGCGGGCGACGGCGCACGGAGAAACGGGCGCGGAACGGGCGTGCATCGGAGGCCAAGGAGGCGCTGCGGCGGCCCTCGATGTCAGCGTTGTCATCTGACGAGCAACGATGATGGGCACGCGGACGCGGGCTCGTCAATGCCTGGAACTGGAGAGATCCGACGAAGGTGCGACGCCGAGGGATCGGGAGCGTCAGATTCCGTATGACCGTTCTCGATTGATGTCGCGTCACCGGTTGACGTCAAGCGGGCACACGCCCATCATCTCTCAGCGTCGGGATGTCAGCGTTGACATATGTCAGCGATGACATCCCGCCCCTGCCCGGAACCGCATTCCTCGCAAGAGAGTGGGTCCCCCATGCGTGCAAGAGCCGGGGCGCTGGTCGTCGCGCTCCTCGCGGGCCTGTTGGTGCTGCTGCCGTCGGGAACGGCGTCCGCCGGAACGGCCCCCGACTACCCGGAGTTCCCGTATCCGCAGACCACGTACAGCGAGCCGCAGCGCGGCCAGTTCCACTTCAGCTCGCGGTCGGGCTGGATGAACGACCCCAACGGCCTGGTCTTCGCCAACGGCGAGTACCACTTCTTCTACCAGCACAACCCGCACGGCCTGGAGTGGGACACCATGCACTGGGGCCACGCCACCAGCCCCGACCTGGTGCACTGGACCCAGAAGCCGATCGCCCTGGAACCCGGCGTCCACCCGGGCACGCTCTTCTCCGGCGCGGGCGTGGTCGACAGGAACAACACCTCGGGCCTGAAGACCGGGGCGTACGACCCGATCGTGGTGTTCTCGAACACCGACGGCGTCAACGTCCACTACAGCAACGACAACGGCCGCACCTTCCAGTCCTGGGACAAGGGCCGCGAGGTCATCGACATCCCGGAGGAGAGCCGCGACCCGAAGGTGTTCTGGGACCAGGCGCGCGGCCGGTGGACCCTCGTGGTGTGGTCGAACCGGCAGGGCAACGGTGTGTACTTCTACACCTCGCCCAACCTGCGCGACTGGACCTACGCCAGCCGCTACCAGGCGTCCTGGCTCTTCGAGTGCCCCGACATGTTCCCGCTCCAACTGGCGGGCAGGCAGCGGTGGGTGCTCACCGACGCGTCCGGCGAGTACGTCGTCGGCGACTTCGACGGCACGTCCTTCCGCACCGACTGGACGGCGCCCCAGCGCATGGACGTCGGCGCGACCGGCGCGGGCGGTGACTTCTACGCCGCGCAGGTCTTCAACGACGCGCCCGGCGGCCGGGTCGTCCAGATGGCCTGGCAGGGCGGCAACCGCGGCAGCGTGTGGACCGGCAACGCCTCCTTCCCCGCCGAACTCGCCCTGGTCAAGACGCCCGACGGCCCCCGCGTCACCCGCACCCCGGTGCCCGAGCTGGACAGCCTCGCCGCGGGCGGACGCACCGTCCGCGACAAGGTGATCGGCCCCGCCACGGCCGACCCCTTCGCCCGCGTCAAGGCGGACACCTACCGGCTGACGGCCACCTTCGACGTCAGCGGCGCCACCACCCGCCGGTTCGGCTTCGGCCTGCACACCCGCGCCGACGGATCGGCCGACCACACGGTGGTCTACGACACGGCGGCGCAGACCCTCGACGGCAAGCCGCTCGCCCCGCGCGGCGGCAAGATCGCCCTCGACATCCTCGTGGACCGCGGCCAGCTGGAGATCTTCGCCGACGGCGGCCGCTTCTCCTACACCCGCAACGTCGACTTCGACTCCGGCGCCGACAGCCTCGGCCTGCGCACCTTCGCCGAGGGCGGCACCGTCACCCTCCGCAAGGCCGAACTGACGCAGCTCAGCACCAGTTGGGGCCGCGGCGAACCGACCCTGGAGAGCAACCTCGCGGGACCCTGGCGGGCGGCGCGCGGCTCCTGGAGCGACGTCAGCGGCGGCAAGCGCGGCAGCGCGAGCGGCGACGGCTTCTACCTCAGCAACCGGCGCGGCGCCGACGCCGTCTACCAGGGCGACATCACCCTGGACAGCGCGCGGGCCGGCGGCCTCACCTTCCGCGCCGACACCGGCGGCGCGGGCTACACCGCCACCCTCGACACCGGCGGCACGCTCAAACTCTGGCGGCCGGGACGGGACATCGCCGTCGTCGGCGCGCCCGTCGGCCCCGGCGAGACCCACCACCTCAAGGTCCGCACCGACGGGCCGCGCATCCGGGTGTGGCTCGACCACGGCGCGCAGCCGCTGATCGACGCCACCGACGACACCTACGCCGAGGGCCTGTTCGGCGCCAACGTCTACGCCGGGGCGGCCACCGTGCAGAACCTCCACGTCGGCGAGACGGAGTTCGCGGGCTTCACCGCCGGGCGCTGGAACTCCCGCGGCGGCACCTGGACCAGCACCCCCGAGGGCTTGCGGGGCCGGGCGCGGGGTGACGCCTTCTATCTCAGCGACCGCACCGGGGGCGACTTCGACTACGAGGGCGACCTCACCGTCACCAACGGCGCGGCCACCGGCCTCACCTTCCGCGCCGACGCCACCGGCGCGGGCTACACCGCCACCCTCGACACCAGCGGCGTCCTGAAACTGTGGCGGCCCGGCCGGGACATCGCCGTCCACCGCACCCCCGTCACCGAGGGCCGCTCCTACCACGTCAAGGTCCGCGCCGAGGGCCCCCGCATCCGCGTCTGGCTGGGCGGCGCCGCCGACCCGGTGATCGACGCGACCGACCCGACGTACGGCAGCGGCTTCTTCGGCGTCAACGCCTTCGACGGGAACGTCCTGGCGACGAACCTCCGCATCAGCTGACATCCGACCCGTCGGCGTCGGACCCGTCCGACGCCGGCACCCCGCTCACCGGACCCCTGGGCGCCGGGCCCCGCGGCTCACCCACCGCGCGGCCCGGCGCCTCTATTGCGGCCACCCCGACATCGCCGTAGCGGACCCTCGCGGATTGAACGATTCAATCATCTGCCCGTCACGACTTCTGTCCGATCTGTTGACGTCCTTCGTCAACGCGCCCTAGCCTCCCCGCCATCCCGACTGAATCCTTTCATTTCTGTGACTCATTCCCTGCGAGGGTGCCATGTCCCGAGAGCTGTCACGGCGCACGATGCTGCACCTCGGCGGTGCCGCCGTCGCCTCCGTCGGGCTGGCGCAGCCCGCGTCCGCCGCCGCAAGCCCCCTCGCCGCGCACGCCGACGACCCGTCCGTACCGGACGGGCTGCTCGCCGACCTGCTGACGCGAGGTCTGGGCGTCGCCGCGGGCCGGGACCTCCGGCTGAGCTGGCAGATGCCCGACCAGGGACCCGGCACCGTCCAGCACGCCTACCAGATCCAACTCGCCTCCCTCCCCAAGGGGTTCGAGCGCGGCGACCTCGTCTGGGACTCCGGCCGCGTCGAATCCGCCGCCTCCACCGCCGTCCCCTACGCCGGGCGCGCCCTGAAGCCCCGTACCGCCTACTGGTGGCGGGTGCGGACCTGGGGCACGCGCCGTTCCGGCTGGTCGCGTCCGGTGCTGCTGGCGACGTCCGTCGAGGACCAGTGGCAGGCGCGGCCGGTCTGGGCGCCGCCGGGCCGCACCCTCACCGACGGCACCCTCACCGCCCGCGTGAAGATCACCGCCGTCGCCGCGGGGCTGTGGTTCCGCGCCGCCGGGGTCCAGGACACCTACCTCTGGCAGTTGCGGGCCGGAAGCCCCGGTGTGCTGCGCACGCACATCTGCGTCAAGGGCACCTACACCGTCCTCGCCGAGGTCCGGCTGCCGTTCGCCGTCGCCACGGGGCAGTGGATCGACTTCGCGGTCCGTATGGACGGGCCCACCTTCACCACCACGGTCGACGGCACCGTCGTCGACACCACCACCGACTCCCGCCTCACCACCGGCAACATCGGGCTGCGCAACGGCGCCACCGAGTCCCAGGTGTACGACCGCGTCACCTTCGCCGACCGCGCCGGAACCGTCCTGTTCGACGACGACTTCGGCACGGACCGGGGCACCTTCGCCGCCGGGACCGTCGCGGGCGGCGTCCTCACCCTCCCGACCGGGGCGTCCTCCCTCTCCTCCTTCGTCGAGGACGACTCCTGGGCCCTGCTGCGCCACGAGTTCCGGCTGCCCGACCGGGAGATCGCCGCCGCCGTCCTGCACACGGCGGCGGACTCGCCGGTCCCGGGCCGCCAGTACGTCGCGAAGGTGTGGAGCAACGGCACCGTCGTCGGACACCCCTCCGTCCGCTCCGGCAGCGGCGTTGCCTACCACGTCCTCGACGTCAGCGGCACGCTCCGCCGGGGCCGCACCAACGCCCTCGCCGCCCTCTGCCACACCACGTCCTCCCGGAAGTTCCTGGCCCAGCTGGAGATCACCTACGCCGACGGCTCCCGCGCCACCCTCGCCACCGGGGACACCTGGAAGGCGCGCCGCCAGGGCGGACTGCTGCCCGCGCGGGGCAGCTCCGGCACCAGCTTCTTCACCGCCCCGCAGGAGTACTGGGACCTGCGGCACGAGCCGGTCGGCTGGACCTCGCCCGGCCACGACGACCGGGCCTGGGAGAAGCCGGTCGTGCGCGACCCGATCGACGGGCTGGTCCCCGCCCGCCTCGAACCGGTCCTGCCGCACGACGTGCGGCCCGCCTCCGTCACGAAGGCCGCCGACGGCCGCTGGCTCGTCGACCTCGGCCGGGAGATCGTCGGCGGTCTCGCGCTGCGGGTCACCGGCCGCGCGGGCGACACCGTCGAGGTCCGGCTCGGCGAGGAGCTGAACGCCGACGGCACCGTCTGGTACAAGCTGCGGGCGGGCAACACCTACCAGGAGGTGTGGACCCTGCGCGACGGCACCCAGCACGTCGAGCACTGGGGGTGCCGCGCCTTCCGCTGGGCCGAACTGCGCACCTCCGTCGACCTGTCCGGCGCCGTCGTCACCGGCCGCGCCTGGAAGGCCGCCTGGAACGACGCCGACTCCTCCTTCACCAGCTCCGACCCCGCCCTGGACCGCGTCCGCGAACTGTGCCGCTACTCCATCGAGGCCACCCGCGCCGACCTCTACGTCGACACCCCGACCCGCGAACGCGGCCCCTACGAGGGCGACGCCCTGGTCAACCAGCTGTCCGAGTACGCCGTGCAGCGCTCCTACGCGCTGGCCCGCTGGTCCGACGACTACCTCGTCCGGCACGGCACCTGGCCCACCGAGTACCGCCTGATGTGCGCCCTCTCCGCCTGGGAGGACTACCTCGCCACCGGCGACGACCGCCAACTCGCCCGCGACTACGACCTGCTGGCCGCGAAGAACCTCACCGCCTCCCTCGGCGCCGACGGCCTGGTGCGCAAGGACCCCGCCTCCCCGGCCGACCTGGTCGACTGGCCCGCCTCCCAGCGCGACGGCTACGTCTTCACCGAGGTCAACACCGTCGTCAACGCCTTCCAGTACGCCGCGTTCGACGCCCTCGCCCGCTGCGCCACCGTCCTGCGCAGGACCGCCGACGCCCGCCGACTGCGCTCCCGCGCCGACACGTTGGCCGCCGCCGTCCGCGCCACCCTCCTCGACAGCGCCGCCGGACGCCTCGTGGACGGCGTCGGCACCACGCACAGCGCGCAGCACGCGACCGTCTTCCCCGTCGCCCTCGGCGTCCTCGACGCGGCCCCGGCCGACGTCCGGCGACGGCTCGGCGACACCCTCGCCGCGGGCGGCATGAGAGTCAGCGTCTACGGCGCCCAGTTCCTCCTCGACGCCCTGTTCCGCCTCGGCCGCTCCGACGCCGCGATCGGGCTGCTGACCTCCACGTCCACCACCTCCTGGCTGCACATGCTGGACGGGCTGAAGGCGACCGTCGTCACCGAGGCCTGGGATCCCGCCCTCAAGCCCAACATGACCTTCTCGCACGCCTGGGCGTCCGCGCCCGCCAACGTCATCGCGCGCCACGTGCTGGGCGTCCGGGTCGCCGCGCCCGGCGCCGCGGAGTTCCTGGTCCGCCCCCGCACCGGCCCGCTCACCTCCGTGCGCGGCACCGTCCCGTCGGTGCGCGGCCCCGTGGCGGTGTCCGTCCGCCGCGACCGGACCGCCCACGAGACCCGTGTGACCGTGCCGCCCAACTCCCGGGCCGTGATCGAGGTGGAGATCGGTGACGCCGCAGCGAGCGCCTACCGGGTCCGCGGCACGACCCCCGGCGCCCGCGGCCCCGTCCGGGTCACCTCGTCGCGGGACCTCACCGGCACCGTCCTGCGCGTCGGCCCGGTCGGCTCCGGCACCACCACCGTCACACGCGCCGGGAGGTGAGCGGCGACGCGTCGGGCCACCGCGGACCCGCCGCGCCGGGCCCCGGCCCCGGCCGGGCCGCCGTCCAGGGAACCGAGGAGGCGGCGGCAGCCGTCGAGGGCGAGCGAGTCGGCACGCCGGGCGACGTACCCGTCCGGCGCTCTCTGCCCCGCAAGCGGCCCAGAGACCGGGAGAGCGGCCCCGCGTCAGGGCGCCGGGGCGCGGTCCCCGCGGGCCGCCGCCCGGTGGGCGCCCGGGGTCTGGCCCACGGTCCGGGTGAAGACGTCGATGAAGGCGCTGGTCGTGGCCCAGCCGCAGTCCCGCCCGGCCGCCGTCACGGTCGCGCCCTCGGCGAGCCGGATCATCGCGTGGAACACCCGCGTCAGCGTCCGCCACTGCGGATACGTCATACCGAACTCGCTCCGGAACAGCCGCGCCAGCGTCCGCTCCGACACCCCCGCCCGCCGGGCCAGCCACGCCACCGTCCGGGGCCGCGCCAGATCCGCCGCGGCCAGCGCGCACGCCCGCGCGAGACGGGCGTCGCGCGGCGCGGGCAGCGTCAGCGGCTGGACGGCGCAGCGGCGGATGCGGTCGCGCAGCACCGCCTGGAGCCGCTGCGCCTCCGCGGCCGTCAGCCCGGGGTCGCCGCACGCGAGGAGCAGTTCCCGCAGCAGCGGGTCGACGGACACCACCGTCGGCGTGGGGGAGCACAGCGGCGGATCGTCCGCGGGGAACCCCACGGTCCGCACATGGCTGGCGCCGTAGACCCGGTGCTCGTGCCAGGTGTCGGCCGGGATCCACATGGCCCGCGCGCTGGACGCCACCCACGACGCCTCCTCGGTCCGCACCGACAGGACCCCGGTGTCGACGTGGATGAGCTGGTGGAAGGCGTGCCGGTGGCGTTCGATCGTCTCGCCGCCGACATGGTCGTGCCGGGTGATCCGCGGTGGACCGGCGGGGGAGTGGCTGTTCTGCGACATCACGGCCGAGAGTAACGCGGAACCGCGCGGCGGGCCGGGTGGCCGTTTTCCGACACAGATCGACCGAATACGGGAAGCCGACCGTGCCCGCCGCGCGCCAGGGTGAGACGCATGAGCACGCCGACACCCCCCGACGACGGGACGCCGACCCGGACGCCCCGCGCGGGCGCCGTCCGCCGCCGCCTGCGCGCCGCCGCCCTGGACACCCGCCCCCTGGCCCACCCCGCCTACCGCCGCCTGCTGGCCGGACAGGCCCTCTCCTACCTGGGCACCATGGTCACCGCCGTCGCCGTCCCGCTGGAGATGTACCGGCTCACCCACTCCTCCCTGTACGTCGGCCTGACCGGCCTCGTCGGCCTCGTCCCGCTGATCGTGTTCGGCCTGTACGGCGGTGCCGTCGCCGACCGCGTCGACCGCCGACGGCTCTCCCTCGCCGCGGCCTCCGTCACCTGGGCCGTCACCCTCGGCCTGCTCGCACAGGCCCTCCTGGACGCCGGGTCGGTCGCCCTGCTGCTGGCGCTGGTCGCCGTGCAGAGCGGCGCCTTCGCCGTCTCCTCCGCCACACGCGGCGCGATCATCCCCCGCGTCGTCCCCGAGGACCTCGTCCCCGCCGCCAACACCCTCAACTACACCGCCGGAACCCTCGGCCAGGTTGCCGGGCCGCTCGTCGCGGGCGTCCTGATCAGCCTCCCGCACGGCTTCGTCTGGGCCTACGGCGCCGACGCCGTCCTCTTCACCGCCCTGCTGTACGCCACCCTGCGGCTCCCCCCGGTGAAGGTCGCCGAGCCGCCCGCCGCCACCGGCGGACTGCGCCTCGTCGCGGAGGGGCTGCGCTTCATCGCCGCCCACCCCGTGCTGTGGATGTCGTTCGCGGTCGACATCGCCGCGATGGTGCTGGCCATGCCGACCGCGCTGTTCCCCGAGGCCGCCGCGACCCGCTTCCACGGCGGCGCCGGGCTCCTCTACTCCGCCATCGCCGCCGGGTCGGTCGTGGCGGCGCTCTTCAGCGGCTGGATCGGCCGGGTGCGCCGCCAGGGCGTCGCCCTGACCGCCGCCGTGGCCGGCTGGGCGGCCGCCATCGCCCTCGCGGGCCTGACGAGCCGTCTCTGGCTCGCCGTCACCCTGCTGGTCTGCGCGGGCGCCGCCGACCTGGTCAGCGCCGTGTACCGGCAGACCATCCTCCAGACGTACGCCCCGGACGCGCTGCGCGGCCGTCTCCAGGGCGTGTTCACCGTGGTCGTCGCGGGCGGCCCGCGCCTGGGCGACCTGCGCGCCGGGGCGATGGCCACCGCGACCGGCCTCACCTTCGCCTGGTCGGGTGGGGCGGTGCTCTGCCTGGTGCTCGTCCTGCTCGCGGCGCCCGCCGTCCGCGTGTTCTGGCGCCACGACGCCACGGCACCCGCCCCGCGCACCCCGGCCCCGGCCCCGCAGGCGGCCTGACGGCCGGGCCGCCCGCGGCCGGGATCACCCGCCGCCCGCGTTCACAGAGCGCCCAGGTCCACGGCGGCGGCCATCGCCGCGTATCCCGCGTCCCCCGGGTGGAGGTGGTCCCCGGAGTCGAACTCCGGCCGGAACCGGCCCGGTGCGGCCGGATCACGCGTCGCGGCGTCGAAGTCGACCACGGCGTCGTACGGCGCCTCGGTCCGTATCCACGCGTTGAGCGCCGTACGCTGCTCCTCCCGCGCCGGGGAGTACGCCCCCGAGCCCTCGAACGGGGTGAGCGTGCCCCCGACGACGCGCACCCCCGCCGCGTGCAGCCGCGCGATCACCTGAAGGTGACCGGCGATCAGCTCCTCGGCGGTCGCGTTCCAGGTGATGTCGTTGATCCCCTCCAGGAAGATCACCGTCCGCACCCGGGGCAGGGACAGCACGTCCCGGTCGAGGCGGGCGAGCGCCGAGTCGCCCGCTCCGTCGGCGAGGACCCGGTTGCCGCCGATGCCCGCGTTGGCCACCCCGAACCGGCCGCCGCGCGCCAGGCGGGCCGCGAGGCGGTCCGGGTAGCGCCGGTTCGCGCCCACGGTCGACAGGTGGCCCTCGGTGATCGAGTCGCCGAGCGTCACCACGGTCGACGCCGTCCCGCGCGGTTCCACGGTCACCGCGTCGACCCAGTAGAACTGCCGCGACCGGTACGGGAATCCGGCCCCCGAGTCCTGGCCCGCCGTGTTCCCGTCGGCGTAGTACGCCTCCTGCGCGCCGTAGGCGTGCCCGGTCGCGTTGCCGCTGCCGCCGGGCAGGTACACGCTCACCGCGAGGTCGGCACCGGCCGCCACCGTCATCGGCACCGGATCGCTGAGCGCGTGCGCGCCCCGGGGGACGGCCACGGAGTCCCGGCCTCCGAACGTGACCTTCTGGTTGGTCACCGGCACCACGTCGGCCCCGGACCGCCGCAGACCCGCGTAGACCGACGCGAAGGTCACCGGCACGGTCCCGTAGGCGTTCGACAGGCGGACACGGACGTGCGAGCCGCCGATCGAGGTGTGCACCACGTTCCTGGTCGTCTTGTCGGCGAACGAGCCGCCCAGCGACTGCGGGGCCGATGCCCAGGTCACCACCGTGCCCGCACCGGGCGGGGCCGCGGGGGAGTGCCCCGGCAGGCTCTGCGCCGGGGCGCCGGCCGCGGCCAGGGCCAGCACGGCCACGACGGCTGCCACGACCGTCCGTACACGTGAGGCGAGCCTCATCCGAACACCGTTCCTCTCAGAAGGAAGTGGGGGGAAGGAGGGGGCGGTACGGGGATCAGGCGCGGCCCGTGAACCGCCAACTGCCCTGCGGCACGCGGTGGACGGCGTACCCCGGCTCGGTGCGTACCCGGCGCGCGCCCGCGGGCGCCGTCACGCCCCCGCCGCCGGAGTCCGCGGGCACGTGCACGTCGGCGGTCGCCCCGACCGGCACCTGCACGTCGACCGTCAGCCGCTGCCCCGACCGGGTCCACGACACCCCGGCCGTGCCCCGCACGGTACGGATCGACGTACGCGCCCAGTCGACGCCCGTGCGCGCGTCGGGCCGCACCGTGAACGTGGACCAGCCCGCGTCACCGGGGCGCAGGCCCGCCACGTTCTCGTACAGCCACTGCGCCACCGTGCCCTGGAAGTAGTGGTCACGCGACCGCGAGTCCAGCGGCCACATCTCCCACATGGTGTCGGCGCCGTTGTCCTGCCAGTAGCCCCAGCCCGGGTACGTCCGCTGCGTCGCCACCGCGTGCGCCAGGTCGGGCCGGCCCTCCGCGCACAGCACCCGCAGCAGCACACTCGTGCCCAGCGCGCCCGTATTGAGGTGGTTGCCCCGGCTCTCCACGTCCCGTACCAGACTCGCGAACACCGACGCCCGCGCCTCGTCCGGGACCAGCCCGAACGCGAGCGGGATCGCGTTCGACGTCTGCCGGTAGCCGGGGTCCTTCGCCGTCCGGTAGTGCCCCTCCGGCCCGAGGAACGCGGCGTTGAACGCCGTCCGCAGCCGCCCCGCCACCTCCCGGTAACGGGCCACCACCCCGCCTTCGCCCAGGACTTCGGCCATCTCCGCGGTGTGCAGCAGCGCCCGGTACAGGTACGCCGTCGCCGTGAGCCGGGTGTCCTCGGGCGGGTTCCCGCCGTAGCCCGGCGGCAGGTAGTCGCCGAGCGCGGTGACGGCGAGCCCGTCCCGCAGCCGCGACACCTCCCAGTCCAGGTAGCGCACCAGCGTCGGCCAGTGCTCGCGCGCCGTCCGCGTGTCCCCGTACGCCCGGTAGAACTCCCGCACCAGGAACGGGTAGACGGTGGTCCACTCCGGCGACGGGATGTCCCCGTAGCCCCAGCCGCCGCTCGGCACGATCATCGGCAACTGCCCCTGCGCGGTCTGGCTGTCCACCAGGTCACCGAGCCACTTCGACAGCATCGGGTGCATCCCGAACGCGTACAGCATGACCGGCGCCCCCAGCTGCGCGTCGCCGGTCCAGCCGTTCTTCTCGTACATCGGCGTGTCGGTGGGGATGCCGTGCATGTTGTTGAGGAGGGTCCGCCGCATCGCCCGGTCCAGCCACTCGTAGAACGGCTCCGAGCAGGCGAACGAACTGACCTCCTCCAGCGGGGTGTGCACCAGCCGCCCGAGGATCTGCCCGGTCGTCGGCGCCTGCGGCAGACCGGCGATCTGCACGTACCGGAACCCCTTGTAGGAGAACGACGGCTCCCACGCCTCGCCCCGGCGGCCCGCGCACACGTACTCGTCGCGCTGGAACCGGCCCGGCACGTGCGAGGTCTCCGCCGACACCGTGCCGTCCGCCTTCAGCTTCTCGCCGTACGTGAGCCGCACCCGCGTCCCCGCCGGGGCGCCGCCCGTGTCGAGCCGTATCCAACCCGCCATCGTGCGCCCCATGTCGACCAGGTGGTCGCCCGAACCGAGGCGGGTGATCCGCGCCGGACGGAACGACGCGACGACCTCGATCCCGTCGTGCCGCTGCGCCCGCAGCGTCCCCCGCGGCGCCGCCTGCGTCCCCGCGGCCCGCCACGCCGTGTCGTCGAAGCCGGGCCGCGTCCAGTCGCCCGGCTCACGGCGCGCGTCGTAGGTCTCGCCCGCGTACAGCGAGTCGGACAGCGTCGGCCCCCCGGTGATCCGCCACCGGTCGTCGGTGACGACCGCGGTGCGCGAGCCGTCCGGGTGGTCCACCTCCAGCCGGGCGATCAGCCGCGGCTCGGCGTGCCACGGCGGACGGTGCCAGTTCCACACGTTGGGCGTCGTCATGCCGTAGAAGCCGCGCCCCAGCGCCACCCCGATCGCGTTGCGGCCCGCGCGCACCGCGTCCGTCACGTCGTGCTCGGCGTACAGCACCGTCGCGTCGTAGTCGGTGAACCCCGGGTCGAGGACCTGACGGCCGATCCGCCGCCCGTTGACCGTCGCCTCGTAGTACGCCAGCCCGCTGATGAACAGCCGCGCCCGGCTCACCGGCTTGGACACCGTGAACTCCCGGCGCAGCAGCGGCGCCGCCCGCTCCGGCACCGCCACGGTCACCCCACCGCCCCAGGGGCCCTGCCCGTACGGCGCGAGGACGGCCGCCGCCGCCCACCCCGCGTCGTCGAACCCCGGTGCCTGCCAGCCCTGTTGCTCGGTGTCCGCGGCCTTCCAGCCGCCGTCCGTGACACGTTCCCACGCCTCCCCGGACGCCCGCTCCACCCGCAGCCGCACCAGCAGCCCCGCCGGATTCACCGACGGGCCCGCCCGGTTGGTCGCCACCGCCGCCAGCACCAGCCGCCCGCCCGCCCCGGCGAGCGCCCGCACCCGCTCCGTCGCGTCCGCCGACCGGCCCACCTTCCACCCGTCCTGCTCCTGCGGCGCGCGCAGCACCTCCTCGCCGCCCAGGTACAGCGTGAAGTCGTCGTCGGCGGTCGCCACCACCGTCGCCCGCGTCACCTCGGTGCCCGCGGGCACGTCGAGGCCCGCCCGGAACCAGCGCGCCCCCACCGGCGCGTCCGAGGACGTGGCGCCCGCCGTCCAGATCCAGTTCGCCCCCGTCGGCGGCAGGGGCGCCTCGGGCGCGTCCAGGCCGATCCAGCGCGCGTTCCACTCCGCGGGTGACAGCGTTGTCTCCCACCGGCGCGGCGCGCTCCACCCCGAGGCCCTGCCCTGCCCGTCCCACACCTGGACCTGCCAGGAGTACGCGGTACGCGGCTTCAGCGGCGGACCCCCGTACGGCACCCCGAGGGTGTCCGCCGAGGCCACCTTCCCGGAGTCCCAGACCGGCGAGGGCCCCCGGCCGACGGTCTCGGCGCTCACCCTGATCCGGTACGCGCTCTGCCGGGCGCCCTGACCGTCGGCCGCCGACTCCCAGGAGAGGAAGGGGCGTTGGACGTCCGTGCCCAGCAGGTCCACCCGGTGCTCGACGGTCGTCCGGGTGATCCGCAGCGGGCCCGGCGCGGCCGGACCGGCCCCGGGCCGCGCGGGGACCGCCGCCGCGTGTTCGGCCGCGCCGACGGCGACCATCCCGGCCGTCGCCGTCCCCGCCGTGACCCGCAGGAACGCCCGCCGCGCCCACGGCCCGACGGAGTCCCCGGGGCCGCCGGGGCCGCCGAGGTCGCCCTGGTCCGCGGCGACAGCCGACTCTGCCTCATCCGTGCTGTCCATGCTCTCCGTGCTGTCCGTGCTGTCCGTGCTGTCCGTGCTGTCCGGGTGATGCGCCATGCGTACTCCTCTGGTCGCCTGCACGCCCGCGCGTGCTCGCCGTCGTGAAGGGAGGGGGAAGCGGGGGAGAGAATCACGTGCCGACCCGTATTGAAACGTTTCATTCACCCTGTCTACGGACCTTATGCGGACGCCGAGTTCGGCTACAAGAGGTCGGACGGTGATCGTTCGTGATCGGCGGAGGGCCCGTCCCGGCCGTCCGGAGATTCCGAGGGCGACCCGCGGCGGCGGCGCCCGGTGACGTCCGCCGGACCGCCCGACCGGTGGCAAGCGTTTTCTGCGAACGCCCAGGCCGTCGACGCGGTCCGGTGCTCCGGTGTGAACGGTCCGTTCAAGTGGTCTGTACCAACGCCTTGACACAGCTATTGCTCACTTCTTAAATCACCTAGTGAACTAAGCCTGCCCCGGGCCCGGTTCGCACCCCCCACCCTCATGGTGCGGTCTCCGGCCGACGTCGGCCGACCTGTGTCGGCCGTGGCGCGGAACGACCCGTTCCATACCCGGCTCTGTCATGCGCATGACGCTGCGGAGTCGCCCGACGAAGGGAGAGTCATGGACTCCCCGCGCTTCCCCCGGCGCATGCTGCTGTCCCTCGCCTCGCTGCTCGTCTTCGCCTCGCTGTCCGCCGGGCCCGCGCAGGCCGCGACCCCCGTGGACCGGGCGGCGCCCGCTCCGGCCGCGGCGGCCGCCGTCACCTTCTCCGACGACTTCAACGGCCCCGCCGGTGCCGCCGTCGACGGCTCCAAGTGGCAGATCGAGACCGGCGACAACGTCAACAACCACGAACGGCAGTACTACACGGCCGGGAACCGCAACGCCGCGCTCGACGGCCAGGGCAACCTGGTCATCACCGCCCGGCGCGAGAACCCGTCCAACTACCAGTGCTGGTACGGCCGGTGCGAGTACACCTCGTCCCGTCTGAACACCTCCGGCAAGTTCACCACCACCTACGGCCGCGTCGAGGCGCGGATGAAGATCCCGCGCGGGCAGGGCATGTGGCCCGCGTTCTGGATGCTGGGCAGCGACATCGGGCAGGTCGGCTGGCCCAACTCCGGTGAGATCGACATCATGGAGAACGTCGGCTTCGAGCCGAACACCGTCCACGGCACCCTGCACGGCCCCGGCTACTCCGGCTCCGGCGGCATCGGCGCCGGTTACAGCCTGCCGGGCGGCCAGGCCTTCGCCGACGCCTTCCACACCTTCGCGGTGGACTGGAGCCCGAACCGGATCACCTGGTCCGTCGACGGCACCGTCTACCAGACCCGCACCCCCGCCGACCTCGGCGGCCGCCAGTGGGTCTTCAACAAGCCGTTCTTCGTCATCCTGAACCTCGCCGTCGGCGGCTACTGGCCCGGCGACCCCAACGGCAGCACCGTCTTCCCGCAGGCCCTCCTCGTCGACTACGTCCGCGTCTCCGACACCGGCGGCCAGCAGCCGGGCGGCGGCACCGGCCCGATCACCGGCCTCGCGGGCAAGTGCGTCGACGTCGCGGGCGGCAGCAGCGCCAACGGCACCGCCGTCCAGCTCTACGACTGCAACGGCACCGCCGCCCAGCAGTGGACCGTCGGCTCCGACGGCACGATCCGCGCCCTCGGCAAGTGCCTCGACGTCGCCTCCGGCGGCACCGCCGACGGCACGCCCGTCCAGCTCTACGACTGCAACGGCTCGGCCGCCCAGCAGTGGGCCGTGCCCGCCGCCCGCGACATCGTCAACCCACAGGCCAACAAGTGCCTGGACGTCGCCGGG
Organism: Streptomyces sp. NPDC091281; assembly: GCF_044757425.1. Taxonomy (NCBI): domain Bacteria; kingdom Bacillati; phylum Actinomycetota; class Actinomycetes; order Kitasatosporales; family Streptomycetaceae; genus Streptomyces; species Streptomyces sp. NPDC091281. The sequence continues at coordinate 319,528 of NZ_JBIVUY010000012.1, forward strand.
AACAACTCCGCCAACGGCACCCGGTTGCACATCTGGACCTGCACGGGCGCGGCCAACCAGAAGTGGACGGTGACCCGTTGACCACCGAGTCGTCCGTCGTCCGCGCCGGGGTGACCCTCACCCCGCGCGGGCGCGGCCCGGCGGCCGGCTCGCTCCGGCGGCGCGCGGCCCGGCTGTTCCTGCTGCTCGCGGTGTTGCTGGGGCTGACCGCCCCGGCGGCGCACGCCGGGCCCGCGGCGGCGCCCGCCGCAGCGCCCTTCAAGGTGATCGCGTTCTACAACGGCACCTGGGACGCCGCGCACATCGACTTCGTCAAGGAGGCCAACGCCTGGTTCCCGCAGGTGGCCGCGCAGAACGGCTTCACCTACACCGCCACCACCGACTGGAACCTCCTCGCCAACGGCGGCGTGAACGCCTACCAGGTGGTCCTGTTCCTCGACGACGCCCCGCAGACGGCGGCCCAACGCGCCGGATTCGAGCGGTACATGAGGGGCGGGGGCGGCTGGCTCGGCTTCCACGTCTCCGCGTTCACCACCAACGCGGGCGGCTGGCCCTGGTACTACAACACCTTCCTGGGCAGCGGGAACTTCCGCACCAACACCTGGGGTCCGACCACCGCGGTGCTGCGCACCGAGGACCGCACCCACCCGTCCACCACCGGACTGCCCGCCACCTTCACCTCGGCGGTCAGTGAGTGGTACGGCTGGAACAACGACCTGCGCACCAACCCGGACATCAGGATCCTGGCCTCGGTCGACCCGTCCAGCTTCCCGCTGGGCACCGACCCCAACCAGTCCTGGTACAGCGGCTACTACCCGATCCTGTGGACCAACCGGCAGTACAAGATGCTGTACGCCAACTTCGGCCACAACGCCATGAACTACTCCACCAACACCCGGCTCTCCTCGACGTTCGCCAGCGCCACCCAGAACCGCTTCCTGCTCGACGGCATCAAGTGGCTCGGCGGCGGAGGCGGCGGCACCCCCGAACCGGGCGGCCCGATCTCCGAGACGGCCTGGTACACCCTGGCCGACAACGCGGGCGGCCTGTGCGTCGACGCCCGCGCGGCGGCCACCGCCAACGGCACGGCCGTCCAGCAGTACGCCTGCAACGGCACCACCGCCCAGCAGTTCCAGTTCCGTCCCACCGACGGCGGCTACTCCCGGATCGCGATCCGCGGCAACCCGCAGCAGGTCGTCGACGTCACAGGCGTCTCCACCGCCGACAACGCGCCCCTGCAACTGTGGGCGTACGGCGGGGGCACCAACCAGCAGTGGCTGCCGGTGCGGGAGTCCTCCGGCCGCTACCACTTCACGGCCCGGCACAGCGGCAAGTGCCTCACCGCCAACGGCACGTCCACGAACGCCGTCCAGTTGACGCAGCGCACCTGCGACAACTCCGCGGCCCAGAGCTTCGCGCTCACGGCCCAGCCCTGACGGCCCAGCCCTGACGGCCCCGCTCCCGCCCGCGTCGGCTCGCGGGCGGGAGCGGGCCCCGGCGGTGGCCGTACGCCGTACCCCCTCTTTTCCTTCCGACCCTTTCCCGAGGTGGATGTCCATGACTGTGTCCCGGCGTGCCCTCTTGTCCACGGCGGCGGGTGCGAGTGCCGCCTCGGTGGTGGCGACCGGGCCCGCGCGGGCCGCCGACGCGGTGACCGCCGGGGCGGGGGCCGCACCGGCCGCCGAGGATCCGGCGGAGACGCTGCGCACCCTGCGTACCGCCGCCGACTACGCCGTCACCAAGCTGCGGGCCGTCGCCCCCGGCGTGACCGCCTTCCCCGTCGGGACCAGATTCGAGAAGTGGACCTACTCCCAGAACGGCGACTGGGTCGGCGGTTTCTGGCCCGGAACGCTCTGGATGGCCTGGCTGCACAGCGGCGACGACACCTTCCGCACCCGCGCGGCCGACTCCGCGCGCCGCCTCGCACCCCGCCAGACCGACACCGGCACCCACGACCTCGGCTTCCTCTTCTACCCGTCCTGGGTCACCGCCTGGCGCCTCACCGGCGACGCCACCTGGCGCACCGGCGCGCTGCGCGCCGCCGACTCCCTGATCCAGCGCTACAACCCGCGCGGCCGGTACCTCCGTGCCTGGGGCGCCCTGAACTCCCCGAACGACGCGGGCCGCGTGATCATCGACACGATGATGAACCTCGACCTGCTGGCCTTCGCGACCCGGCAGACCGGCGACCCCAAGTACCTCGACATCGCCGTCCAGCACGCCCGTACCGCCCAGCGGGTCTTCCCGCGCGCCGACGGCTCCACCCCGCACGTCTACGACTTCGACCCGGCCACCGGCGCCGCCCTCGGCCCGAACACCGTCCAGGGCTACAGCCCCACGTCCTGCTGGGCGCGCGGCCAGGCCTGGGGCGTCTACGGGTTCACCACCATGTACCGGCGCACCGGGGACCGGCAGTTCCTCACCACCGCCCGCAGGCTCGCCGACTTCGCGGTGGGCGCCCTCGGCGCGGACCACGTCCCCGTCTGGGACTTCCGGGCCCCGCAGCAGCCGAACGACGTCAAGGACGCCTCCGCCGGGGCGATCCTCGCCTGCGGGCTGCTGGACCTGTCGGCCGCGACCGGGGTGGCGGAGTACCGGGCGGTCGCGCTGCGGCTGCTCACCGCGCTGGCCCGGACCTGCCTCACCGACCGGTCGGCCCGCGCCGACGCCGTCGTGGCCCGCTGCACCCGCAACCGGCCCGCCGAGGACGGCGTGGAGATCTCGCTGCCGTACGCCGACTACTACCTGCTGGAAGGCATCCTGCGCGTCCTCGACCCGCAGGCCGTGAACCGCGCCGTCGATCTGTCGACCGTCTGAGCCCGGCCGACCCGGCCGCCCGGAGGCCGGATCAGGGCGTCGGTTAGGTTAGGCATACCTGACCGCCTCTGATCCGCTCCGGGAGACCGGCTTGTCCCAGACGACCGACACCACCACCCCGCCTCCGGCGACGACCCCGCCCGTGGACGGCGCCCCGACCGGTGCCGTGTCCGGCGCCGAGGACGGCTGGGTCGAGCTGCGTTCCGCGCGTGACCTGCGGGAGCTGATGGGCGAGCCGATGCCGCTCGTCATCGACAAGGTCCACGACCGTCTCACCGAGGACGACCTCGACCTGCTGGCCCGCTCGCCGTTCTGCCTGCTCGCCACCGCCGACGCCGACGGCAACTGCGACGTGTCGCCGCGCGGCGACGGCCCCGGCTTCACGCATGTCCTCGGTCCGTCGACGCTGGCGCTGCCGGACCGGCCCGGCAACCGGCGGGCCGACAGCTTCCACAACATCCTCGCCAACCCGCACGCCGGGCTGCTCTACCTCATCCCCGGCACCCGGGACGTGCTGCGGATCAACGGGCGGGCCCGGCTGCTCACCGACGCGCCGTTCTTCGACGCGATGACGCGGGAGGACGGCCGTCGGCCCGTGCTGGCGCTGGTCGTCGAGATCGACGAGATCTTCCGGCACTGCCCGCAGTCCCTGAACCGCTCCGGTCTGTGGAAGTCCCGTGCGGGGCAAGGGGACTGACGGGGCGTCGGCGGTCTGTCCGGGTGTTGCGCCCGTCTCAGGCCGCCCGTTCGCCCTCGTGCCGCCAGAAGCCCGAGAAGGTGATCCGGCCCTTCGGCAGGCCCGCCCGGTGCAGATGCCGTCGCCCCTCGGTGGCGAGCGTCGACTCGCCGACCACGAAGGCGTACCCGGCGGCGTCCGCCCGTTCGTGCCGCCGGAGTTCACCGAGCGCGGCCGTGCCGGGGACCGTGTCGTCGCCGTCGCGGACCACCCAGGTGACGGTCATGCCGGGCGGGGCGTCGAGGTCGCGGCGGTCGCCGGGCACGGGCACCTCCTGGATGAGCCGCCCCACCGTGTGCCGGGGCAGTGAGCGCAGGATGTTGGTGGTGGCGGGCAGTCCCGTCTCGTCGGCCGCGATGATCACCTCGGTGGCGTCCTCGGGCAGGTCGAACAGCAACCCCTGGTCCAGTACGGCGAGTTCGTCACCCGCGCGGGCCCGGCAGGCCCAGACGGCCGCGCCGCCCTCGATCTCCCCGTCGGGTCCGCGGTGCACCACGAAGTCGATGTCCATCTCGGCGGCACCGGGGCGGAAATCGGCCACCGTGTAGTTGGCGCAGTGCGGGCGCTCCGCCTCCGGGATCGCCAGATACGGCTGCCACCAGCGCGAGCCGCTGAACTCCGGCAGCCGCAGCCGGTCCTGGTGGGGCAGGCGCAGGAACAGCCGGAACCAGTGGTCGAAGCCCAGCCAGGTGAAGTCGGCCAGGTCGGGGCCGGTGACGGTGACACGGTGGAGGGAGGGGGAGACGCGCTCGGCGCGCACGACCTCGGCGCGGAACATGCGCGGGTCCTGGGGCATCAGCCTGGGGATCTTCGCCATGAAAGCAGGTTAGCCTAAGCTAAGTAACGGCCAGGGAGGCTGGGTCGTCGCCGCCCGCCGGACCCGCTGGATTCAGCCAAATTAAGGGTAGGCTAACCTAACGGTGTGAGTTCCGGAGAAGAGAAACCCGAGGCGTTCCGCCGACGCGGACAGCGGCTGACGGCCCGCGAGGTGTGCGTCGCGTACGACGGCACGGACGTCGTGCACGACGCCGCCCTGACGCTGCGGCCCGGCGAGGTCACCGCGCTGGTCGGCCCCAACGGCAGCGGCAAGTCGACCCTGCTGCGCACCCTCGCCCGGCTCCAGCGCCCCCGCACCGCCACCCTCCTCCTCGGCGGCCCCGACGACGCCACGGCCGACGGCCCCGACCGCGCCCCCGGCGACCGCGACGGCGAGGAGAGCGCGGGCGCGTCCGACGCCCTCGCCCTCACCTCCCGCGCGTTCGCCCGCCGCGTCGCCCTCCTCACCCAGGGCCGCCCCACCCCCAGCGGACTCACCGTCCGCGACATCGTCGAGTTCGGCCGCTACCCCTACCGGGGCCGCTGGGGCCGCGCCGACCCGGACGGCGCCGCCGCCGTGGACCGCGCCCTCGCCATGACCGACGTACTGGACCTCGCCGACCGGGGCGCCGAGCACCTCTCCGGCGGGCAGCTCCAGCGGGTGTGGCTCGCGGGCTGCCTCGCCCAGGAGACCGGCGTCCTCCTCCTCGACGAACCGACCACCTACCTCGACCTCCGCTACCAGGTCGAACTCCTCGACCTCGTCCGGGACCTGGCCGACGACCACGGCATCGCCGTCGGCGTCGTCCTGCACGACCTGGACCAGGCCGCCGCCGTCGCCGACCGTGTCGCCCTGCTGCACGCGGGCCGCGTCGTCGCCGACGGCCGCCCCGCGGAGGTCCTCACCGCCGAACGCCTCACCGAGACCTACGGCATCCGCATCGACGTCGACACCGACCCCACCACCGGCGGGCTGCGCACCCGCGCCGTCGGCCGCCACCACGCCCGCACCGAAAGGCTCAGCACCACCCCATGAGAAGCTCCCTGGTCACCCTCGCCGCCGCCACCGCCGCGGCCGTCGTCCTCACCGGCTGCGGCACCACCGAGCCCGCCGCCGACAAGAAGGCCGAACCCACCGCGAAGAGCATCACCCTCACCGACGCGAGCGGCGCGAAGGTCACCCTCGACGGCCCGGCGAAGAAGGTCGTCGGCACCGAGTGGAACGTCGTGGAGAACCTCGTCTCCCTCGGCGTCCAGCCCGTCGGCGTCGCCGACGTCAAGGGCTACACCGCCTGGGACACCGCCGCCCCCCTCACGGCCTCGCCCAAGGACATCGGCACCCGCGGCGAGCCCAGCATGGACACCATCGCCGCGCTCTCCCCGGACCTGATCGTCGCCACCACCGACCTGACGGCCGCCGCCGTCAAGCAGCTGCGCGCGGTCGCCCCCGTCCTCCAGGTCCGCTCCGCCGACTCCGCGGACCAGATCGGGCAGATGAAGGAGAACCTCGACCTCATCGCCGAGGCCACCGGCACCACCGGCAAGGCCGACGGACTGAAGAAGTCCTTCGACGCCAAGCTCGCCGAAGGCAAGCAGGCCCTCGCCGACGCCAAGCTGGCGGGCCGCGAGATAGCCTTCGCCGACGGCTGGGTCGCCTCCAACCAGGTCTCCATCCGCCCCTACACCAGCGGTTCGCTGCTCGGCGAGGTCAACGAGGCGCTCGGCCTGAAGAACGCCTGGAAGGTCGAGGGCGACAAGGACTACGGCCTCGGCTCCACCGACGTCGAGGGCCTCACCGGCCTCGGCGACGTCGAGTTCGCCTACATCGGCAACAAGGCCGACGGCGGCGACCCCTTCGCCGACCAGCTCGGCAAGAACGCCGTCTGGAAGTCCCTCCCCTTCGTCAAGGCCGGCAACGTCCACCGACTGCCCGACGGCATCTGGATGTTCGGCGGCACCGACGCGATGGAGGCGTACGTCGACGCCCTCGTCGCCGCCCTCACGAAGTAACGGCATGACCGTCACCGCCCCCGCGCCCCCGACCGCGCCCGCCACCTCGGGCGGCACCCCGGCACCGGCCTCCCGGACCGGCGCGGCCGCGGTGGCGGTCGCGCTGGTCCTGGTCGTCGCGGCCCTCGCCGTCGCCGACATCACCCAGGGCACCGCCTCCGTCGGCCCGGCCGAGGTCTGGAAGGCCCTCACCGGCCGCGCCGACGCCTCCGACGCGTCCGTCGTCATCGCCTCCCGGCTGCCCCGGATGGCCGCCGGACTCCTGGTCGGCGCCGCCCTCGGCATCGCCGGGGCCGCCCTCCAGGCCGTCAGCCGCAACGTCCTCGCCGCCCCCGACACCCTCGCCGTCAACGCCGGTTCCTACCTGGCGCTCGGCCTGCTCACCGTCTCCGGCGTCACCCTGCCGCTGCTGGCCTCCTCCGGTGTCGCCTTCGTCGGCGGTCTCGCCGCCGCGGCCGTCGTGCTGTCGCTGTCCGGCCTCGGCACCGGCACCGTCCGTCTCGTCCTCGCGGGCAGCGCCCTCACCCTCGGCCTGTCCTCCGTCACCGAGGGCCTGCTCCTGCTCTTCCCCGAGGAGACCCACGGCCTCTACCAGTGGAACCAGGGCAGCATCAGCCAGAACGGCTTCGACGGCGTCGTGCAGATGGCGCCCGTCGCCGTCCTGGCCGCCGCCGGACTGGTCCTCGTCGCCCGCCGCGTGGACGCCCTCGCCCTCGGCGACGAAGCCGCCCGCGGGCTCGGGGTGCCGGTGCGCGCCACCCGGATCACCGTCGTCGTCCTGGCCGCCCTGCTGTCGGCGGCGGCCGTCACCCTCGCCGGACCCATCGGCTTCGTCGGCCTGTGCGCCCCCGCCCTGGTCCGCCCGCTCGCCCGCCGCCTGCGCCCCTTCGCCCGGCTCCGCGGCCTGCTGCCCGTGGCCGCGCTCGCCGGGGCCGGACTCGTCCTCGGCGCGGACGTGCTGCTGCGCGCCCTGGTCTCCGCCGAGTCCGCCGTCGCCGTGCCCACCGGCGTGGTCACCAGCCTCCTCGGCGCGGTCTTCCTCGTCGGCATGGCGCTGCGGGTGCGCGACGCCGCCGCAGCGAGCGCCCCGGAACGGCTGCGCATCCCGGGCCGCACCGCGTTCCTCGTCACCGTGGCCGCGATCACCGCCCTGCTCGTCGGCGTCGTCCTGGCCGCCGTCCTGCTCGGCGACACCAAGCTCCTCCTCGGCGACGTCGTCAACTGGGCGCAGGGCAGGGCCGCGTCCTCGATCTCCTTCGTCCTCGACACCCGCGTGCCCCGCGTCGCCGCCGCGCTCCTCGCGGGCGGCGCCCTCGCGCTCTCCGGCACCCTCGTCCAGGCCGTCACCCGCAACCCGCTCGCCGAACCCGGCATCCTCGGCGTCTCCGGCGGCGCCGCGCTCGGCGCCGTCCTGTGCGTCACCACCGTCACCGGCGCCGGGTCCTGGGGCATCGCGGGCGCCGCGTTCGCGGGGGCCGCCGTCACCTCCGTCGTCGTCTTCGGCCTCGCGGCCCGCGGCGGCTTCGGCCAGAACCGGCTCGTCCTCGTCGGGGTCGGCGTCTCCGCCGCCACCACCGCCCTCATCAGCCTGTTCATCGTGCTGACCGACCCGTTCAACGCGACCAAGGCCCTGACCTGGCTCTCCGGTTCCACCTACGGCCGCACCGGCCCGGACACGGTCCCCGTCGCCGCCGCGCTGCTCCTCGGCCTGGTGGTGGCGGTCGTCCGGCGCACCGAGCTGGACCTGGTCTCCCTCGACGACGACACCCCCGGACTGCTCGGACTGCGCCTGGCGCCCGCCCGGTTCGGGTTCCTGCTGCTCGCCGTCGTGCTCAGCGCCACCGCCGTCGCCGCCGCCGGGACCATCGGCTTCGTCGGCCTGGTCGCCCCGCACGCGGCCCGCGCCCTCGTCGGCCGCCGCCACGTACGGGTCGTCCCGGTGGCCGTGCTGCTGGGCGCCGCCCTCGTCTGCGCCGCCGACCTCGTCGGCCGCACCGTGATCGCGCCCGCGCAGCTCGGCGCCGGACTGATGACGGCGGTGATCGGGACGCCGTACTTCCTGTACCTGCTGATCCGCACCCGGAAGTGACGGCCCGCGCCCGCCGACGGCACCGGAGGCGCCCGCGGAACTACCGCGGCGGCGGGCTCAAGATACGTGCAGGGGACAGGTGTTCAGATGTTCCCTGGAACAGGTGATCGTCGCCCGTGCGGTCGACGCGGGGCGGGTGGGGCGTTCGATACTGACGGTGCGCAAGCGACGGGCTGCAGACCGTGGTGACGCGCGGTCCCACTCATCGCAAGAAAAGAGCACGAGCATGAACCTTCTCACCGACATCCTCGCCGGGCTGATCCACTTCGTGGGCCGGCTCGTCTGAGGTCCGGACGAGAACGAAGCGGCGCCGCCTCCCAGTCCCAGGGAGGCGGCGCCGCCGCGTGTGTGCGCCGGGGTGCCCGGTCAGAAGGGCATCCGGCCGCGGGTGCGGCGCCCGGCGGAGCCGCTGCGGCCGAGGGCGCGCGAGCTGGAGCTGAACGGCTTGCTGAACCAACGGCCCAGTCGGCCCGGGGCCTTGGAACCGGCCCGCGACCCCAGGCCGAGCGTCCGCTGCGCGCCGTTCTGCGGGTGCCGGGACAGCCGCGGCAGCGCGAAGGCCAGGACGGCGAGGACGACACAGGCGGCGAGGACGCCGACGATGACCATGGGATTCTCCCTTGGGGTGAGGGGCTGTTGCGCTCGGTCCGACACGGATCGGGTGCCCCGTCCCGACGCTTCCAGACCACCCGGATCGTTCCCGGCGCGGGAAACCCGACGCCGATACGCGTAGTTCGCCGTGGAGGACCCGTCCGCCCGGCATGCCCCGTCCTGCCCGTCCGCGTCAGCCGAGCAGGTCGCCCGCGGTCACCGGATGCGCCTCCAGGCCGGGCGCGGCCAGCAGGTCGGCGACGAGGTCCGCCGACCCGCCGACGTAGGTGCTGACCAGGTCGACGTCGCCGCCCACACACCACGCGCGGTCCTCCGGCCACCACAGGTCGGGCAGTTCGGTGAACTCGTCCAGGTCCACCGGCGAGACGGCGTCGGTGAGCGTCCCCGACAGCAGCACCTCGTCCCGGCCCGGCGTCGCGAAGGTGGGGAACCGGCCGAAGTCCCAGCGTCCGTAGCCCTCCCACAGGCCGAACCAGCAGCGGTCGGGGGTCGTGGTGTGCCGGGCGAGGACGGGCAGCAGGGCGCGGGCCACGTCCGGCGGGGTCGGCCCCTCGGCGGGATGCTCGTCCCACACCCCCGGCAGGCCCTGGTCGGAGCGGTTGGCGTAGTCCCGTTCCAGGCCCACGAGTTCGTGCCACGCCGTACCGGGCGCGACGGCCCGGCCGTGGGCGGCGCCCACCTCCGCCCAGCGCACGGGCCGCTCGTCGAGCGCCGCCGGATGCAACAGGCGTGCGTACGCCGGGAATCCGGGTGCCGAGACCCCGGCGACCGTGCCGAAGGCGGCCCTGCCCACGCCCTGTCCGGGCGCGGGCACGGTGAGCCAGTCCGCGGCGGCGAGTCCGCGGGCGCGGACGGTCAGGCGTCCGTAGCGGTCGGGTGCGGGATCGCGCCGGATGAGGGGGAGTTCGTCGTCCATCCGTCCATGGTGCCGGGCGCCTCCTCCGGCCCCGCGGGCGGCTCGCCCCCCGGCCCGGGGTCGGGTCCGGCGGGCGCCGCGAGCCCCGCCCGCGCCGCCTCCAGCTGGGCCGCGAAGGCGATGCCGAGGAAGAGGGCGACCGCCGTCACGTTGGCCCACAGCAACAGGGCCACCACCGCGGTGAGCGGCCCGTACACGGCGCCGAACGTGCCGCTGCCGCCGACGTACAGCGCCAGCAGCCAGGTCGCGCCGACCCAGAGCACCAGATGCACGGCGCTGCCGAACGCCAGCCAGGTGTAGCCCGGTTGGCGCCTGCGCGGCGACCAGCGGAAGATGACGGCGGACGCCACCCAGGCGAGGGCCAGCCCCACCGGGACCTCCAGCACGTCCCACCAGCGCCGCCCGCCGCCGCCCTCGCCGAGCACGCCCGCGACGGCGTCGCCGAGCGGCGCCCCGGCCACCAGGGCGACGAACCCCAGGACCAGCGGCATCCCGGCCGCCAGCGAAAGCGCCAGGGCCCGCCCGTACTTGCGGGGGAACGGGCGGTCGCGCTCGATGCCGTAGATGCGGTTGGCGCCCCGCTCGATCTGGCCCATCGCGGACGTCAGGTTCAGCAGCGCGAAGCCGAGCCCGGACCACAGCGCGAGGGTGCCCCACGCGTCGCCGTCCGCGCTGCGCCGCGTCCCGGCCAGCGCGTCGTCCACGACGTCGGCCCCGGCACCCGGCACGACCTGGGCGAGGGTCCGTTCGACCACCCGCCCGACCGCCTCGGTGTGCACGGAGGCGGCGAGCCCCACCAGCGCCAGCACGAACGGCACCAGCCCGAGCACGACCTGGAAGGCGAGCGCCCGGGAGTGGGTGAAGCCGTCGGCGTAGCGGAAGCGGGTGAAGGCGTCGGCCAGCAGCCGCGGGCCGCCGTACCGGCGCAGCGCGGTGAGCGCCTCGTCGCCGGAGAGTTCCTCCCCGATCATGTCCCGGGTCTGCGGGACGTGTGCGGCTGTGCCCATCGCGGTGGGGCTCCCTCCCTCGGCCGGAGCGCGCTCCGGCGGCCGGGGGGGGCCCCCCCCCCCGCCCCCCCCCCGGGGACCCCCCCCCCCCCCGGCGCCCCGCCGGGGGGGGGGGGCGGGGGGGGGGGGCCCGCGGGCGGGGGGGGGGGGCGCG